>JALUWJ010000037.1 GCA_027019605.1 Henriciella sp.
GGTCCAAACCGAGACGGCGTCAACGCCGGAACCGTTTGCAGACCATGCGATGTTTATGAGCTTTGATATTGAAGCCCGGCTGCGTGCTGCCCAAGGGGCGCAGTCAATTGAAGAGTATTCGGCTGCTGTACGGCTACTGACAGATGCTGAAATGTTGATTGCGTCACTCCCCAACAATACGGCGAGCATTCAAGACCGAGACCAGATTAAGCAGCTGATTTTTGATATAAAAGCGACCATAGAAAGCGCTTCTGCGCCCAACAATCGGATCGAAATCGGGATCGCTCAAATCCGTCAAACCCTACCCGTTCCAGCTAACGGCCCCGAAACCGGATCAATCTCGGCAAAAGCAATCGCAGATCAAATTGAGAAGGCAAAGAATAGGTTTTTGGAGGCCCGTGCGAACCGCGATGCGCAGGTGTATCTGATCGGGTATGGGCATTACAAAACCGCCGAGAGCCTGTTTCAAGAGCATGGCGAAAACGTTCGCCTTTTCAATGAGAAAGCGGCCGATTTGGTCGATGATAGCTTGGCGTTGCTGGCGGAAGTTTATGTCAGTCCGCGCCTCGATGATATTGGCGGCCGGTAAACCACAATTCTATTTCAAAAAAGTTCTCATTACTCAGTGTAATGACAGGTGGTCCTTCGCGTCTATTCGTCCAGGTAATTCCATCCGCGCAGTTCACGAGCGCGCCGAGGCGAGACGAGCAAGAAGGCCAAAAATGAATACAAATCCAAGTCATAGGCGACCATCCGTTGATCCGAACAGTTCTGGAACGATATGCAACCAGAAGTCAAAACCTCCTATTCTTTTGAGCATCGGTATTGGCCTGATCGGGTTGGGAATTGGCGCCATCGCCGCCCCGTATCTCGGATCATCCGCAACGATGATCGCGCTTTTGGGATTGGCGCTCTTTCTCATTGCGCTAATCCATGCCGCGCGGGAGAGACAGGCTCATCCATGGAGCGCGGGACCTGTCTGGATGAATGTGATCTATGCGAGCTGCTGGATTATTCTACTTGTTCTCTTGTTTTCCCTGCTCGAGGATTGGCTATTTTCTGCCGGTTAGGCGGCCAAGGCTTCAATTCGGTTGCCGGGCGATGAAATAATTATGCCCGGATCTAGTGCGGCAACCGATTTGTCAGTGTCGGGGCACTCGATTGCCTGTATCATATGCGCCAGCGTGTTCAGCCGAGCGACGCGTTTGTTATCTGTGTGAACGGCAAACCAAGGTGCAAATGGGAAATCGGTTCGCGTGAGCATTATGTCGCGCGCGGCTGAATAATCATCCCACTTTTCGAGCGCGACAGCATCGATCGGGCTTTTCTTCCACTGTTTGAGTGGATCAGTGTTTCGGGACTCCAAGCGACGTTCTTGTTCTTCACGGCTGATATCGAGATAGTATTTGAGGATCTTGGTTCCGTCGCGCGCGAGCATTTGTTCAAATGCGCCAACGCTATCATAAAAGGCAGCGACTTCAGGTTCGCTGGCAAATCCCATCACCGGCTCCACGCCGGCTCGGTTATACCAGGATCGATTGAACAGAGCGAGTTCGCCATCGGCAGGTAAATGCGGCGTATAGCGTTGAAAATACCAACTGCGGCGTTCGCGATCAGATGGCTTTCCAAGCGCGACGATACGCGTTTCTCGCGGACTTAAGTGGGCGGTAATTCGCTTTATCACGCCATCCTTGCCAGCCGTGTCGCGCCCTTCAAATATCACCAGGATGCGATGATTATGAGCGATAGCGCGGCGCTGGATCTTTACCAATTCAACCTGCAGCGCGCGTAATCGGCGTTTGTATGCATTCTTCGAAAGCTCCATCTGCATGTCGTCATCTTTGCCCATTCGCGTGGATCCGCTCTTTGGTTTCTGGAGAAACCTGCCGAATTGATGGCTGCTTAGTTTCCGGCGGGTATAGATAGTCACGCGTTACAGGAACGGCCTCTTGGCGCTTTCCAAGCTGGATTTGAAAAACATTGTGGAAGCCATGGCGAAAGGAAAGCTCGCTCGTCACCAAATAGAAATCCCACATTCTGACAAACCGGTCGTCATAGAGCTTTTCGGCCTGATCGGCGTGACGTAAAAAGCGCTTCCGCCAAGCTTTCAGAGTTTCGGCATAGTGTAAGCGTAAAATTTCGATATCTAGGATTACCAAGCCTGCCTTTTCGATCACCGGCACGATCTCCGAGAGGGCTGGAATGTAGCCGCCTGGAAAAATATGACGCGCGATCCATGGGTTGGTTGCACCGGGTCCGGGTGAGCGGCCGATGGTATGGACTAAAGCTGTGCCATTCTCTTTGAGGCGTGCAGCGATTTGTTCAAAGTATTCGCGATAGTGGGGTACACCGACATGTTCGAACATTCCCACCGACACGATTTTGTCGTACGCCTCAGTCAAGTTTCGGTAGTCTTTTATTTCAAAATCGACCCGATCGCTTAGCCCGGCTGTCACGGCTCGGTCCCGCGCTAAGCAATGCTGTTCGCAAGAAAGTGTTACACCGTGCACTCGGACGTCTTCTTGATTGGCAATATGCATCGCGAGACCGCCCCATCCGCACCCGATATCTAGCACTTTGTCGCCAGCCTTCAGACAGAGTTTGCGAGCAATATGTTCTTTCTTGAGACGCTGGGCTTCTTCCAAAGATGCGCTTGGGTTTGGAAAGTACGCACAAGAATATTGCATATCGTCATCGAGAAACAGTCGATACAGTTCGTTTCCGATGTCATAATGATGGGCTACATTGCGGGCGGAACGTGCTTGCGGATTAAATTGCGCGATCTTACGAAACATTTTTCGCAATGCCGATGGGAGCGCGGAACTGGCGCCGTCCTTTGACAGTATATTGATCCAGAGAATGTTGATAAAATCATATAAATCACCCGCCTCCAATACGAGGGCGCGTTCCATGTAAGCTTCACCGAGCTGCAGTTCCGGATCGAGTAAAATGCGCCGAAGCCAGCTATCAGACTTGATTGCAATACGAACCGAATTCTCGCAAGGTTTCCCAAAGACGGTCAGTTCACCATTTGGAAATACGACCTCTAAGCCACCCTCTTGCATGGCTTGTTTAAGTCGGCTTTTCGCGATCGCGCGCCATAGACTCATTGATAGTCTCCTTTTGGCTCTGGAGCGTCACGCGTAACGTGCGCAGATTAGCATTTGATACGGATAAGACGACGAAACCCCTGAACCATTACACTTAGGATGAGGAGTTTGACCGCAAAACTGTCGGAAAAAGTCGTGAACCACTGAGGGGCAGATCGCGCCGCCGCGTATGAGATTCGGTAATCGGTAATCTCTGGAGCCATAGCCCGTTATGACGACGAAGCCATCCCCTTCAGACCGCCGTAAACGCGCGGTGGAAGCTGCGCTGATCGAATCCCACCAGGATATGTTTCGATTCTTAAGTCGAAAGCTGCGCAACGATGCTGACGCAAAAGACGTTCTGCAGGAGTTTTACGTTAAAGCCTTGAGCCGCTTTGACGATCTTAAAGATGAGGACCGGCTTCGGGGCTGGCTATCGCAAATCCTTCGATCGGTGATTGCGGATCATTTTCGAGCGCTCTCGCGCACGGATAAGGCGCTGGAGTCTTATGCAGCAGAAGCCGCTCTTTTATTTGATGATGAGGAAATCGACTTTGTCATCTGCTCATGTCTGTACAAGATGCTACCGACCATACACCCTGACTATGCAGACTTGATTTGGCGCGCTGATCTTATCGGTGAGGATCGAGCAATTATCGCACAAGTTCTTGGTCTATCTGAAAATGCGCTGCGCGTAAAACTCCATCGCGCACGACGGGCGATGAGACGGCGCTTGGAGCAAACCTGCTTAACATGCATCGAGCATGGATATTTTCAGTGCGCCTGTCCCGACGCCAAGGACTTTCGAGAGCGAATTCAATCGGCAGCTCCCAGCGAGCACCGGGAAAAAGACGCAACCTCTTGAAAGGCCAATGTGTCAGGCCAGTGTAATGCGACGCTGTTCTGAGCGTCTCTTACTCATAAGCTGCCATCGCGGGGCGCTATGTGCGTGCCGTCTGATGGCCGCACTTAAAGTGAGGAGACCAGTATGACTCAGAAAAACAAAGCCGATTCTCCGCAAAAACGCGAAGCGAACCTGCGTCTTTCCGGTACGGGAAAGTGCTGCTGCGGCAAACCACCCAAGTCGGCTGGAAAAGAACGAAGACCGGCGCGTGGCGACAACAAGGGATGAGTGAACCAAACGCTTACCTGGCCGTCGGCCAGATCAAGCTCTCCAATCGCATTCTTTTGCGAACATCCGATCAGATGAAACTGAACTGTTTAATGCCATTACAAAGACGAGCCCCTGGATGATCAGTAAAGCGACGATGAGGCAAGCGTATCGGAGATCCGAAAAGGACGCAGTCCAGTTTTGCAGAGCAAAACAGGCGAGCGCCGTCAGGTTCGAGCTTCATCTGCTTGTCGGCGGCGACGCTCATGGTGCGCTCAACCCGCTCTCGGTTTGTGCGACCCATAAAGCGCTCGCTATCGCAAATAACCGCACGAAACAGGTGCTAGACGGATGAGTGCGCGCGACATGCTTCGGGGCGCGCGCTATCGTCTTCTCACCATCAATAGCGGATCGTCGAGCTTGAAGATCTCACTCTTTCGGATCGCGGAAGATGTGTCGAAAACGGTATCAGGCGCCGTGACGGGAATAGGAGCGAACGAGAGCAGAATTAAAGTCGAAACGGCTTATGGTGAGCTTCTCTTGGATGAAACCGTTTCGTCTGCCAATCACCCCGCCGCGCTGGAATCTCTCTTTGCGGCATTAAGCCGTCATATAGATCTCGGCAGTGTCTCAGTCATTGGACACCGTATTGTGCACGGAGGGCCGCACTATACCAAAGCTGAGAGACTGACGCCCAGCATCGAAGCCGATCTCCGCAAACTTATTCCGATGGCGCCGCTGCACATGCCCGCCAATCTCGATTGTATTTTCGCAGCCCGTCAACGCTACCCCGATGCGCTACACTATGCGTGTTTTGACACCAGTTTTCATAACGACATGCCGGATACAGCCCGGCGCACGGGGCTTCCTCTCGACATGGAAGACCTATTTGTTCGCCGTTTTGGATTTCATGGCATTTCTTATGCCTACATCATTGATGATCTAGCCGCGCGGGCCGGAGACGAGGCATCTAAGCAACGCCTGCTTGTCGCCCATCTTGGCGCCGGGGCGAGTATGGCAGCAATAATGGATCGAAAATCCGTCGATACGAGCATGGGCTTTTCTGCGCTTTCCGGACTACTGATGGCAACCCGCAGCGGCGATATAGATCCGGGCTTACTGCTCTATTTGATCATTGACAAAGGTTGGGACCCGGTCGCTTTGCGCGAGACGCTCTATCATGAGGCCGGTCTGTTTGGGCTTTCGGGCCTCAGCGATGCCGAAACTCTGCTCAAATCCGACGCCGCTGCGGCGCGCCAAGCGCTTGCTCAGTTTAACTATCAAGCACGTAAGCAGGCCGGCGCATTGATCGCAGTCATGGGCGGCATTGATCGGATCATCTTCACTGGTGGAATTGGAGAAAACGCGCCCACGATCCGAGCCGCGATTTGCGAGCCGCTCGGTGATCTTTATGGCATTCGTTTGGATGCCAAAGCAAACGATCTTGGCGAAACGCGCATTTCCGCGTCGGACAGCTTCGTCATTGTGGAGACTATCCCCACTGATGAAGCGACGATGATCGCTCGATATGGACGCGCGTTGGTCGCATCTGATGCGGCATGATGCGACAGTCACTTATCTTGCCGCACTTTAGCGCCTTCGTTCATCATAATGGTTCGGCATCGTCATGTATTGAAACGATACCGGATAGGCAGCGCCGGTCGAACACTTCTGATCTTGAGCCGGCGTGTCTCCCCCAGATGCCTAATCGCCGGTCTTCAAGGTCCGCCGCCCTTCACAATGACTTCTATGAGGGGCGGCGGACGATACCGCGTATTAACAAGTCAAGGAGTTGGACATGAGCTGGTTTGATCGCAGAGGCCGCCATGCGGGGGCCTGGATAGAACGTATAATTGACATCGCGGTTTTACCTCTCAAGCGCCGGAGGCCGTCGATGAAACGCTTCGCGTCTCGCTCCTGCAAATTGGATGCGCGAAACGATACTTTCGAAACAGCAATGTATCCTTTGGGACAAGTATCATGAAGGTTGAAGACCCAGTCTGCGGTCGCTCCATTTCGTTGGATCAAGCCCGCGCATCTGAAGACCATGACGGATGGGCATATTTCTTTTGTTCTCCAGATTGTCATGAGGCCTTTAAAGCCAATCCTCAAGACTACAGCAATGACCGCGTGTCCGCTGTGTTTCAGACGCCGCCTGACACCGCCCGCCCATCGCGCAAAGCCTGATCGCACACACAAAAGGCCTCTCGATATGGATCATTCAACCCACACTCATAATCACTCACCCCGCGCACCTCACAGCGATCATGGTCAGCACAAAGCCGATGCGCATGGTGGTCACGACCATGAAGGTATGATTGCTGACTATCGCCGTAGATTCTGGGTTGTACTTGTTGCTACAGTTCCGATCCTCGCTTTGGCTCCGATGATTCAAGGGTGGCTCGGTCTCGAAGACGCATTGCGGTTTACCGGGGATAGATATGTGCTTGCTGGGCTTTCGAGTCTTGTATTTTTCTATGGTGGCTGGCCATTTCTAAAGGGATTTTTGCGCGAGATTAGCGCCCGCGACATTGGCATGATGACCCTGATCTCGGTCGCAATCACGGCTGCCTACGCGTATTCAATTGGAATGGTTGCGATTGGCAGCGATGAGACTTTTTTCTGGGAGCTTGCGACGCTCATCGCCGTAATGCTGCTTGGTCATTGGATTGAAATGAAGTCCGTCCTGGGCGCTGGTCGGGCACTAGAGAAACTCGCGAGTCTTATGCCTGATGAGGCGCATCTCATCGCTGATGATGGGACCGTGACCGATATTTCGGTCTCCACGCTTCGAGGCGGAGAACACCTGCTTATTAAACCCGGTGAGAAAGTTCCTGCTGACGGCATTATTATCAAAGGAGAGTCGTCGCTCAATGAGTCCATGCTGACAGGCGAATCCAAACCGATTTTTAAGACCGTCGATGGTGAAGTGATCGGTGGATCGATCAATGGGGAGGGGTCCCTCACGGTTCGTGTCGACAAGACCGGCGATGAAACCTTCCTTTCGAGTGTCATCAAGCTGGTCAAAGAGGCCCAAGCAAGCAAATCCAAAACCCAGGACCTTGCCAACACGGCGGCGAAGTGGCTGACCTTCATTGCGCTTGGCGGCGGTCTGTCCACGGTCTTGTTTTGGACTCTTTTCACAGGGCAAGGTTTTGGGTTTGCGATGGCGCGCGCTGTGACGGTCATGGTCATTGCCTGCCCGCATGCGCTTGGGTTGGCCGTTCCGCTTGTTGTTGCGCGCTCTACGGCCATTGCCGCGACGAACGGGCTGCTTATTCGAGATCGCACGGCATTTGAAGAGGCGCGAAATATTGATGCAATCGTTTTCGACAAGACCGGAACGCTCACCAAAGGTGAGTTTGGGATCACCGATATTTTAGTGTTTGACTCTGCTTTCACCGAAGAGGAAATCGTCACTTTCGCCGCTTCAATCGAGACCCACTCTGAGCACCCAATCGCTCAAGGCATCGTGCGCGATGCACCGCAGACGTGGGGCGTGGAAAAGTTCAAAGCCATTCCAGGCAAAGGTGCGGAAGGGTTGGTCAAGACGCGAGATATTAAAGTGGTAAGCCCTGGTTACTTGCGCGATCAGGGCCTAGACATGGACGATCCGCGTTTTGAAGCCCTGAGCGCTCAAGGTAAAACGGTCGTCTTTGTTCTGATTGATGACAAGCTCGCTGGTGCGATCGCGCTCGCGGATATTATCCGGGAAGAGTCCGCTGAAGCAATATTGATGCTGCAGGCCATGGGCATTCGGTGCATTATGCTTACCGGCGACAACCAGCAAGTAGCAGAATGGGTCGGCCAGGAAATTGGTCTTGATGAAGTTATTGCTGAGGTTTTACCGGAAGAGAAAGCCGCTAAAATCCGAGAAGTTCAATCGCGGGGTTTGATCGTCGCGATGACCGGTGATGGCGTAAATGATGCTCCGGCGCTTGCGCAGGCAAATGTCGGAATTGCCGTTGGCGCCGGCACCGATGTTGCGATCGAAACCGCCGACATAATTCTCGTGCGATCAAGCCCATCGGATGTCGTCGCCATCATTGAGCTTGCGCGAGCAACTTATAATAAGATGATGCAAAACCTCGCTTGGGCGACGGGCTATAACACATTCGCGATACCGGCGGCCGCGGGCGTATTCTTCCCATGGGGTGTAATCTTAACCCCTGCTTTGGGCGCTGTTTTCATGTCGGCCAGCACCGTGATTTGCGCCATTAATGCACAGCTTCTCAAACTAACTCGGTCTCGGAGGCGCGCATGACAATGCGAAGCAGCCTACCAGTTTTTAAAACCGTCATTCTTTATTTAAGAGCGCTCAGCATTGCCGCGCTCGGTCTCCTAATTTTGCTTCAAGCGGGGCAATTCAATTGGCAAGAATGGTCACTCATCGGCTTCATCTTCGTCGCACAACTCACCGGAATAAGACTTCCGCCACAACGCAGTGAAACAGAACGATTCCCCCCACGCAGAGGATCTCGGCCATTTTGACCCGACCAATAGGAGAACGCGCTATGCACAACCACTCCAATCATGATGATCACCAGCCAAGAGGAAGCCGCTTTTGGCTCCCCATATTGATTTTCGCCGGAGCGATTGGGTTTTTATTGCTCTTCGAACACCGAGCCCATATTCCCGCAGACGCGGTTTTTGTTGTGAGTTTTTTACTCCTCTGCGGGGTCATGCACTTATTCATGCATAGTGGTCATGGCGGTCACGGCAGCCATGGAGGCCACTCAAGAGATCCAGAGCAAGACGAAAACATTCGTTCACAATATGATGAAGATGATGATTGGAGCACGAGACGATGAGTGAGAATATGGTTCATTCTGAATATGGCCTCTGGTTTCTGGTACTCCTAAATTCGGCGATCTTCATCATCTTCGCTTTTAGCTTCGCCAAACCGTCCAAATCAAAAGACTGGACGTCGTTCGGGGCGTTCAGCGCCTTTGTCATCGCGCTTTTTACAGAAATGTATGGTTTTCCGCTGTCGATTTACTTTTTATCGCCTTGGCTTGAATCGCAGTTCCCAGATATCAATTGGTTCGCCCACGATTCTGGACACTTCTGGGAGATGATTTTCGGCTGGCAGGGCAATCCACATTTTGGTCCCTTCCACTTTGCGAGCCTCGGATTTATTTTGCTTGGTTTTAGTGTTCTGTCGTGGGGGTGGCCTATTCTACATGGCGCGCTTCGCAGCGGCAAACTCGCTAAGACCGGGATCTATGCGCGCATGCGCCACCCGCAATATGCCGGTTTCGTGCTGATCATGTTTGGCTTTTTGTTACAATGGCCAACCCTTCTGACACTGATCATGTTCCCAGTGCTTGTGTACATGTATGTCCGCCTGGCCTTGAAAGAGGAGAAGGACGCCGAGGCGATGTTTGGAGATGAATACCGCGCCTATGCGGCGGTAACCCCGCGGTTTTGGCCGCGCTGGGGTCGGTTAGACCCAGCCGAGCACCCAGATCCTAAGAACCAGCATTCCTAGGGCGTAATCACTGCGATCGGTAAGTCAAAAACCGATCGCAGATCAATTTCTCTTAATCAATTTTGGGTTCATTGAGGAGCACGCGCTGGCTCAGTTTACAAAACCTCACACGAAGCATCGAAATTTCGGCCTGGTTCTCTCTGGCGGTGGCGCACGGGGTATGGCTCACATTGGCGCGCTGAGGGCGCTTAATCATCTCGGATACTATCCAAGTGTGATTGCAGGTGTTTCGATCGGTGCGCTCATAGCGGCCACCTACGCTCTCAATCCAAATTGGTATGTCAGCTTGCGTGAAATGGATGTCACAGGCTTCCCAAGTCTTCCGGATTTCAAAACTCACACTGTCACTCAGAAACTGAAAAGTTTCGCTGTGGCGGGCCGAGACCTCCGCGCGCTAACTTTTGGCTGGGGTATTGGCGAACATACTGTCGATTGGGGGCGCTCAGTGATTGAATCGCTGACCTTAGGCAAACATCTCGAGCAAGGGCGCGTCCAGACGCTAATTACGGCGACCGATCTGTTAACGGGAGAGCGGATAGTTAAGACGCGTGGAAATGCGGCTGATGCTGTCTATGCGAGTTCAGCGCTCGCTGGAATCTTGCCCCCTTTCGAAGACGGACCACATCTGCTGGTCGACGGCGGATACTCTGACGCTTCCCCTATCGACCTTGTAAGACAGGAAGGTCTCGATCGCGTTATCATCGTTAATCCGGAGCAATCGTCAAACGCCAATTTACCGCGCAACGGATTGGAAGCTTTGCTGCGTTCAATTGAAATCACGCACAAAGCGTTTTCCAGGCTGCGCCATGAGCACGCTGACATCGTCATAAGGCCGCGTTTCAGCTCACAAGTTGGTTTATTCGACTTTCAACGCAAGCGCCCATGTATCGCTGCCGGCGCAATTGCTGTGAAACGCGCTTCGGCCGAGCTCGAAAGTAAACTCGCCCCTATTCATCCCCAGAAAGCTGCTGTGAACGCACAGCGGTCGCCCTGCGAATAGTCAACAAACCTTCCACGAAACCAACTTAGGATTGCCGCTCATGACAGCTCCCCTACCCTCAAGTGGCGATACGCCTTTCATCGAGGCGCGCGAGTGGGTGGCAGCGCTGGCGAAATACCGGCAGCCATCCACCGTTCGCAGTCTGTTTGAACTCACGCTGACTTTGGGACTGCTGCTCGTTCTATTAGCCGCCGCGTTTTGGTCTATGCGCGTAAGCACCACGCTCACGGTCGTTTTCAGCATCTTGGCGTCGGCACCACTCGTGCGGTTGTTTATGATCCAACACGATTGCTCTCATGGAGCATTTTTCAAGTCGAAGCGCGCCAACAATTGGACTGGACGTATCATCGGGGTCTTGACCCTCACACCCTATGATGTCTGGAAGCAATCACACCTCATACATCACAGCACGCATGGAAATCTCGACCGCCGCGGTATCGGAGATATCATGACCTTGACGGTCGAAGAGTACAATACTCGCTCATTTTTAGGTCGTCTTGCCTACAGACTTTACCGCCACCCGCTGATCTTGTTTGGCGTTGGCCCGGTTTTCATTTTTCTGTTTCATCATCGTTTGCCGATAGGGTTTCTCAAAGGCGGCGCTAAATATTGGGTGAGCGCGATCGGAACAAACATTGCGATAGCGGCACTCTTGATTTTCGGCGGAGCCACGATGGGTTGGGGCCCGGTTTTGTTGATTTTTCTGTTCGTCACGATGCCAGCTGCGATCCTGGGCGTCTGGCTCTTCTATGTTCAACATCAGTTTGAGCATACCGTTTGGGATCCGAACGAAACTTGGCAGCTCCACGCTGCGGCTTTGTATGGCAGTTCGTATTACGTGCTGCCTCAACCATTAAGATGGATGACAGCGAACATTGGCATTCACCATGTCCACCACCTTAACAGCCGCGTGCCATTTTACAGGTTACAACAGGTTTTAAGAGAACATCCAAAGCTCGCTGCAATTGGGCGCATGACCTTGTCGGAGAGTTTCAAGACAACGAAGCTGAAATTGTGGGATCCTATTGAAAGGCGGCTCGTACCATTTGACGTTGCACACCGCGCTCGGGATGCAAGCCATGCCTCAATGATGGATTAGGAAGATGCCGAACGAGGAAGCGATTACGATTGTCGGCGCGGGGCCAGCAGGCTTAGTCTGCGCGATTGTACTGGCGAAAGCCGGCCGCAAAGTGATTGTCCGCGAATGGCATAATGATGTCGGACACCGGTTTCATGACGATTTTCAAGGCCTCGAAAACTGGTCTCACGATCAAGACGCGCTTCAAGAATTGGCGACACGGGGATAGATACCAGCTTTGAGCATGGCGGCATTCGCTGCGGCATAGTCTTCAACAGCAAAGACCAGCCTTATGACGTTAGCGACGAGCAACCTTTGTTTTACCTCCTTCGACGCGGCAGCCAGGCCGGAACCCTGGATCGATCATTATTAGATCAGGCCTTGGCAGCGGGAGTAGAGGTTCGGTTTAATGATCGGGTTCAGCGCGCGTCTGGCAGAATGGTTTTTGCCGGCGGCCCCCGACGCGCAGACATTATTGCGGTCGGCAAGGTCTTCGATACTCAGATGGCAGACGGCGCATGGCTCGCCCTAAAACCAGACCTTGCGCCAAAAGGTTATGCATATCTTCTCGTACATCAGGGACGCGGCACCGTTGCAAGCTGCATGTTCACAGGGTTTCGCAACCAGGCAGCACACCTTTCGGCGACACTGGACTTCTTTGAACGTCATGCAGGATTGCAAATGACGAATGCCAAGCCGTTTGGAGGGTTTGGAAACACACGCTTACCTCGAACTGCCGTACAAGGCGGCACGCCGCTTATTGGCGAACACGCTGGTTTTCAAGACGGGCTGGCAGGGTTTGGGCTTCGCTATGCTATATACTCGGGGCGACTTGCCGCGCAAAGCCTCATCCATGGGACCGATTATACGAAAGCCTGGAAGCGCTCATTGCAACCTGCGTTAAGGACGGGTGTTGTGAACCGCTTTTTGTTTAATCTAGCTGGTCGACACGGGATCGATTTTGCTGTCGGGCGTCTTGCCGGTCCGCAGACTCGGTCCGTTCTAAGGCAGGCCTATCGCCCATCTGCACTAAAAACAGCGCTTTTTCCTTTAGCCCGGTATTGGTTTCGCGCTCCGCTTTCCGATCCAAGTTGCACGCACGACCAGTGCGACTGCGTATGGTGTGAGCATGGCGCTCTTCCTCAATCTTCAGCATCGAGATAAGCGTCAGCATCAAGCTCGGCATATCTCACCAATGGTGATGCATTTAGACGCGCAGAAACGGCCGCTAGCGTCTGACCTAGATCGCCATCGCTCTGATGCGGGTCGTATCGAAGCAGCGCCTCTCCCGAATAGGTCACGCGCTCTAAGCTCGTTCCCAGTAAGGCTGGTTTATTCTGGGCCCAGTCTTCGAAAGCACTTTGGGTCCCTTCGCGATCCCGGCGATAATTAGAAAGGATGTGTGAAATCTCTTCGCCCTGTTCGAACCGAACGATGAAAATATAGGATCTACGCGAGGTCGCAGTCTCTTCATTGGCCGGGCCAGAGACCAGGCTTGCACCATAGATCGCTTGTTGATGGGAGGCCGAATATTGGGTTCCGGGGCTCGTGATAAAAAGAACAAGACTTGAAAACGTAAGCAAGTATAGGAGTGTGAGGGAAATTACCCTCGATCGCTTCGAATTGTGTCCCATTATCCTTGCGATTATGCCACCCATCGCTTTGTTATCCCTTCTCCTCAAATCGAGATCGTAACGAGGTCATTCGTCAGATATCTATAGTCCGGAACCGGCAGGTTGAGGGGCGCCGGTCCTTTTCGGATGCGTCCTGAAATGTCGTAATGAGAGCCGTGGCACGGGCAGTACCAGCCGCCATACTCTCCGACCGAGCCTTGGTTTGGCCCGACAGGAACGCACCCAAGATGGGTACAAATCCCAGACGTGATCAGGATTTCAGGATTTAGGGTTCCATCGGGACGTGGACGCAGCCGATCATTATCGGTTTCGGGATCTCGCAATCGACCGATATTCACGGCATTTGCTGCGGCAATTTCAGCTTCTGTACGTCGGCGCACAAAAAATGGCTTGCCGCCAATCAAAACCCTGATCTCGCCGCCAATCGGTATCTTCGATGTGTCCACATCTAGAGAACTCGTGGCGAGGGTGTCACGGGCTGGATTCATCTGATCTATAAATGGCCACGTCACCAAACCTGCGCCTGCGGCAACTGCTGCAGTGGTCGCTATAAAAATAAAGTCTCGCCGTTCAACTTCGGTTGGAACTGCGTCGGCCATTGAAAACTCCGTGAAGCACTCGCTACCAAAATAGACCGCGTCCACGCCCGATCATTACGCTTTCGACTATAAACGGGTCGGGGCATGTTACCGCGCCCCACAATTTTGCTGAGAGGGATCTATGGGGCGCGGTAAGCTCAAACCAAGAAAGATTTTGGGGGGAGGGATATTTTCTTGGTCTGATTTGTGTGTTCGCAGTGAAAAGAAATTTTGGGTCCGGCCCCCCGCAAGCCGGGGTAAGGGGGGGGGAAGCATTACGAAGGCCCGGAGCCAGGGCGTCAGCGCCGATTATCAGCGCTATTGGACAGCCCTATTCTGTTGTTACTTCCTCACTTGTGACTTCGTCTTTGCTCATCATCGGACAATGTTCGGCGGGATCATGTCCCATCGACTCGTGTTTGGCTTGGCATTCTTCTGCCGACATTGGATGTTCTGCAGCATCGTGCATCTGATGACCGTCAGCGCCATGTTCCATCATCTTATGCTCGCCCATCGCCATATGACCGTCACCCATCATGGCTTTGTCGCCATCCATCATATGGTCGCCGCCATGGTCCATCATATGACCATCTGCCATTTTATCTTTCATGTTCGCCATGCAATCTTCCATGCTTTCATGATCTGGCATACACGTGTGTTCAGTAGCGGTATCGGCCTGTTCTTCGACCGCCGGTTTGTCGCTATGGTCGTGATCCTCATGCGCATCTTGCGCGAGCGCTAGCGGTGAAAAAGCAAAAGCAGCGGCTGCGGCCATCATAATCGGTTTCATGAACAAAATCCTTTGATCGGTCGTTACGCCCGAGGGTATTGGGCTGTTGCAACGTATTACGCAGCAGGTCAGCCGTGCCCTCAAAACCGGCTTCTCTTTAATAAGTTTTTTGGGACCCCGGTTTGAATATCAACCCTCGCCTCCTCGCAGCCCTGGTTATGATCTTATGGGCCTCTTGTTATCCTTTGATAAGTTTGGGGCTCGATTTTGCCCCGCATCTTACTTTTGCAGCGCTGCGTGCGATCCTTGCCGGGAGCGTGCTCATCGCGATTGCTTGGCTTCGCGGCGCTGCGTGGCCGAACGGATGGATTATTTGGGGTTGGATCACGCTCGCGGGTCTTGGCATGACTGGAATTGGATATTTCGGTATGTTTCACGCGGCGGAGTTTGTATCGCCGGGCCTCGCAACGGTTATAGAGAGTCTACAGCCGCTGATAGCGGCATTACTCGCAGTGATTTTCTTGCGCGAACGCCTCGGGGCTTCAGGCTGGTTTGGTCTATTGCTCGGGATTGTCGGCGTCGCTATTATTGCGCTGCCACGCGTCCTCACATCAGGTGGCGGATCGACAGCGTTCGGTTTAGTTCTCGTTATTATGGCAACTAGCGGTGTTGCTGTAGGTAATATCGCGATTAAGTCGATTTCGACGCGTGTTGACGCGGCGATGGCGATGGGCCTACAGCTATTGATTGGCGCTGTTCCAGTTTCTGTTTTGGCGGCAATGTCGGAAGCGCCGGGCAATATTGATTGGTCGCCCCAATTTATACTCTCTCTGCTCGGCCTTGCCTTGCCGGGTACTGCTCTTGCTTATTGGCTATGGCAAGTCACGCTGCAAAAACTGGATGTTTCTAAGGCGGCAGCGTTCAGCTTTTTGGTGCCAATTATCGGCATTTCTGTCGGCGCTCTATTTTTCTCCGAACCGTTGACATTCAATGTCATCGGTGGCGGCGCGATCGCAGCGTTTGGAGTATATTTAGCCTCACGCCCAAAAACTAAACCGAGTTCGATAAGGACGTCCAGCGAAGTACTCTAGTCGAGCTTATCCAGCTCTTCCTGCAGCGTTTTACGGGCGCGATACACACGCGTTTCAACGGCCTTTACGCTAACACCGAGTATCTCAGCCACTTCGGTTTGGGGCATGTCCTGAAGAACTTGCAGTGTAAACGCTTGTTTCAGCTTTTCCGGCAGTGCGTCAACCAGTTCGGAGACGCGATTGAGTTCATCGCGGCGCTCATAATCGTCTTGAACATTTTGCGACTGGTCCGCTATGTCAGGCCGGTCTGGACTCTCAAGCGGCGCAGCCTGGAAGAAAAAGCTTCTAACGGCGCGTTTGCGACCGTGATCTCGGATCTTATTGAGCGCAATATGATAGATCCAGGTCGAAAATTTTCGAGAAGGGTCATATCGGTCAAGCGAACGCCAAGCCGCGGTAAACGCATCTTGCAGCACATCATAAGCGTCTTCGCTGCCGCGCATCGAGCGATATACATAACGGTAGAGCGGCTCTTTATAACGGCGCATAAGTTCGGTGAAAGCGCGTTCCTCGCCCCCCGCTGCGGCTACAGCAAGCTCTGCATCTGTTCGCTCTGTGTTGTGCACGTTTGTATGTCTAAAGCTCCGTCAGGGCTCGAACGACTTCGGCGTCAAAAACGATTGCCTGATCTTCGGTAAGAATTTCACGCATCTCAAAAACATGTTCGATTGTGACTTTTTGCAGCTCCCCCATGGCTGAATGAAATTCGTCGATCGCCGCTTGTACGTCGGGCGAATAGGATTTGTCGGTCTCCATCGCATCAGCGAGTGCGAGATTTGCCGCACGTAGTTTTTGTTCCAGTTCAGCCTTTCTAGCCGCAAAACGGTGTTCGATTTGTTCAAGTTGGGCTTCTTGGTCTGACGAAAGGTCTAAATCGTGATGAACAAGCGCGTGCACACCGGATGGTGTTTCTACCGGGTGTGTCGCAGACCAGCTTCCCGCAACGAAAACACCCGTCATCCCAGCACAAAGCGCTAAGAAGACAACGACAATCCAGTGTTCAAGCTTCATTTCACCTCTTATCCCAAAATTCCCGATGGTGCGTAAGGTGCATCAACAGAAAAAACTGAAAGGTCGCCCGACGACGAAGGCGCCGGCGCACCAAACAATCCGACGACAAGACCAATTGCGATAGCGAGCGCGACAGCCGCGGTTCGGCTGACCGCGGGTGTCGCGAAAAAACGACCATTTGTCGTAACCGCAGCAGGCGTGCCTACAAATCCGGTAGAATTGCGCGCATCAATCTGTTCCCACACCTCGGCTTCGAGGCTGCTAAGGTCGCGATTGAGCGGCTCAGATTTTAGATCATTGATGAGCGCGTCTATGTCTTTTTTCACGGCGCTCTCCTTTCGAGAAGCAAGTATAGGGAGGTTTACGTATTGCCTTATACGCAGCGGCCTAAACATCCCCTCAAAAAGGGTTCAGCTAAAATAATATGCATCGAACGTGCATGTGACAATGTCGATTTGCATATGAGGGGGGACACGATGTTAGGCGTAGACCCAGGTATGTGATGCACTTTCTCAAGAGCCTAATATGCCCCAACAATCAGATATCCGAGACTTTACAACCAAATCCGATTGGCGACCGGCACAATTCGCGTTTGCTTACATCCTCATTATCGCCGCTGGCAATTTAATCTGGGAGATTGCTCATGCGCCGCTTTATACGATCTGGGTCGATGGTACGCGCGCAGAAGTCGCGTTTGCGATCGGCCATTGCACGATTGGCGATGTACTGATCGCAGGAACTTCTCTTGCGATCGCTTGGGTTCTCGCGGGTCGTGGCGGATATCCGCGTAGTCGCTATTGGCGCGTCGCTGCTTTGAGCATTCTCATCGGAGTGGCGTACACAATATTCAGCGAATGGTTGAACATTTCCGTGCGCCAAAGTTGGGCCTATCGCGACACCATGCCGACCGTTGGACCCTTAAACACTGGGCTTTCCCCGCTCCTTCAGTGGCTCATCATCCCCGTATTGACCTTTGCTTGGTTGAGAAGCGCGATGCGTCAATAATCTCGCGTAGAAAATGTCGCACCCAATACCCTGGAGGGGCATAAGGGATGTATCAGCGCGCCGCGTAACCAGCCGACATGGGCGCCGATCTTTTCCCTCATTTTACACGGCGCCATACGCAAGAAGGAGACCATCATGCGTTCCAAACTCGCCGGACTGCTCATCGCGACGAGCGCATTGATCGCGCCAGCGGCACTAGCAGACACTTACAATTTGGAGATCGACCAGTTCGAAAGAACGGTTGACGGAAAAACGCTGAAAGGCATTAGCATCAATGGCACGAGCCCCGGCCCGCTTTTAAGACTGCGAGAAGGCGAAGATGTCACAATTAACGTGACCAACACGCTAGACGTTGACACGTCTCTGCATTGGCACGGGATTATTCTTGATGCAAATATGGACGGTGTTCCGGGGATCAGTTTCGACGGCATCGCGCCGGGCGAGACGTTTACTTACAACTTCACCGCCAATCAGTCAGGCACATACTGGTATCATGGACACTCAGCGCTGCAGGAACAGGAAGGTGTCTTCGCGCCGATTATTATTGAACCGGCAGACCCTGACCCGTTCGAGTACGATCGAGAGCATGTGATTATTCTCGCCGATTGGTTGAATGAAAGCCCTTACAAAGCGCTCGCTAATCTGAAGAAACGCTCGAACTATTATAATTATAATCGGCGCACTGTGTTCGACCTTTGGCGCGATTGGAGAAATGCCGAGGGCGGCGAAAAAACCGATGTCATCCAGGAACGTTTGGCTTGGGGCAGAATGCGCATGGACCCAACCGACATTGTCGATATCACAGGTTATACGTTTCTGGTAAATGGCGAAACGCCTGAAGATAATTGGAACGCCCTTTTTGAGCCTGGCGAAAAAGTCCGCCTCCGCTTCATCAACGCTGCGGCGATGACCTATTTCGATGTTAAGATACCAGGCTTAAAAATGACTGTGGTTCAAGCCGACGGTCAGAATATCGAACCGGTATCCGTCGATGAGTTTCCAATTGCGATTGCCGAGACCTTCGATGTTATCGTTGAACCAGAAGCTGGCCAATCCTACACGATCTTTGCTGCGGCTAAGGATAGATCAGGTTATGCCCGTGGAACTTTGAGCGAATCGCCGGGTGCTGAAGCGGCAATTCCTGAGCTTGGTCCCCGTCCCGAACTCACAATGGCTGCGATGGGCGAAGGTCATGGCAATCACGGCGCAATGGCCGATGATATGACCGCAGATATGGACGGGATGCATCGCGAAATGGGCGGTAAAGACCACGCCAAACATGGTGAAATGTCCACCGTGAATGATGGGCCTAAAGTTCTCGCCTATGACGATCTTCGCGCGCTCACGCCGTATACAGATCGACGTGAACCTGATCGCGAGGTCGAGCTTCGTCTCACGGGAAACATGGAGCGCTACATCTGGTCCATCAATGATCTGAAGTTTGGCGATGCTGGTCCGCTTGAGCTTAACTATGGCGAGCGGGTTCGTATTACCTTCAAGAACGAAACCATGATGGAGCACCCGATGCACCTGCATGGACTGTGGATGGACCTTGTTAATGGTGAAGGCGAGATGGCACCTCGCAAGCACACAATCACAATCGCCCCGGGTGAAACAATCTCAGCTGACGTGACGGTTGATGCAACCGGCTCATGGGCATTCCACTGTCACATCCTTCAACACGCAGCGACTGGCATGTTCCGGCAAGTCAACGTCGTAGGCGGCATGCAATAATTCCTCCCATAAGGATAAGATAAATGAAACGTAAAATCCTGTTCGTAGGCGTGCTCGCGATTGCGACCGCCCTACCCGCTCTCGCCGCCGAAGGTGACCCGATTTATAATTATACGCTGATAGAAGCCGACCTCGCAGAAATCGATGATGAAACGGTCGGCGCCTGGGATGCCCAAGGCTGGGTTGGCGGCGACTATAATCGCTTCTGGTGGAAATCCGAAGGCGAGTTCGCCGATGGCGACTTCGAGGATGCAGAAGTGCAAGCTTTGTATTCACGCTACATCTCCAAATTCTGGGACGCCCAAATTGGGGTGCGATATGACCTGGAGCCTAAAGGAGAAACCTATGGTGTTATCGGCGTGCAAGGTCTTGCGCCCTATTTCTTTGAAGTTGATGCCGCAGCCTTTGTCTCTTCCAGCGGCGACCTGAGCGCCCGGTTCGAAGCGACTGGTGAGCTCCTGTTTACGCAACGCTTGATCCTCGAACCCGGCATCGCGCTGGATTTCTTCACCGAAGATGATCCAGTTCGGCAAATTGGCTCGGGTCTATCGACGGCCGAATATAGCGCGCAGCTGCGCTATGAATTCACCCGCGAGTTTGCGCCATATGTCGAGGTTGCTTACGAGGAGGCCTACGGGGACACTGCCGATTTTCAACGCGCGGAAACTGGCAGTGCTGACGACACCGTTTTCAAAATTGGTGTGCGGACAATGTTTTAGACGGACCGCTATATAGCGCTTTTTCTTTACCATTCTATTTAGACCGCTTCCGCGGATTCAAAACAGGCCCGCGTCGAAAGATGCGGGCCTTATCAATTGAGAGAGATTAGAAAGCCA
>JALUWJ010000038.1 GCA_027019605.1 Henriciella sp.
TCTGGGTGCGGTGTCAGGCTTGATCTGGATGCGGTCCCACTGGCCAAGCCAAGCACAATTTTGGAGGATATCTTCAAACAATGTTGCGCCGGGGACGATTACCAGGTTTTGCTCGCGGCAGCGCCGGGCGTAGATGTTCCTGGGTTCACACAGATCGGCGAGCTGACAGAATCAGCCGGACTCAGCCTGTATCTACAGGGGCGGCGCGTTAACGCTCCATCAACACTTGGGTTTGAGCATTAGGCTCAATTGTAGAGTTCCGACTCGCGCTTAGCGCGATATTCCTTGCGAATGCGCTATGGCTGTTGCAGTCATAGTCCCACAAACAAAATTATCGGGGCAAAAAATGCCTCGAAACGACTCAGGGAGGATAGGGCAGATATGACCCTTTGGTTTTGGATAGCGTTAGTCGCGGCGGTGCTCGCGATTGGCTTTGGTTGGCTGCAGAGCCAATCAATTATGAAAGCAGATGCGGGCAATGACCGCATGAAAGAGATCGCTGCGGCGATTCAAGAAGGCGCAAATGCTTATTTGAGCCGCCAGTATCGCACCATCGCGATGGTCGGCGTCGTTGTCGCGGTGATCCTTTTCCCGCTCCTTGGTTGGCAGGCTGCGCTTGGCTTCGTCATCGGCGCGGTTTTGTCCGGCGCGGCTGGCTTTATCGGCATGAAAGTGTCGGTTCAGGCAAATGTGCGGACCACCCAGGCGGCGAGCGTTTCGCTTCAAGATGGCCTGTCTATGGCGTTTAAATCTGGCGCTGTAACCGGTCTGCTCGTGGTCGGGCTCGCGCTCCTGGGCGTCGTTGCTTATTACGGCCTCCTGGTTGGCGCGCTTGGCTATGATGAAGGCAGCCGTAAAGTTGTTGACGGCCTGGTGGCCCTCGGCTTTGGCGCTTCATTGATTTCAATCTTTGCCCGTCTCGGCGGCGGTATCTTCACCAAAGGTGCAGATGTTGGCGGCGATATGGTTGGTAAGGTTGAAGCTGGAATTCCAGAAGACGACCCACGTAACGCTGCGACGATCGCCGATAATGTCGGCGATAATGTCGGTGACTGTGCCGGAATGGCGGCCGATCTGTTCGAGACCTATGCGGTGACGATTGTTGCGACCATGGTTCTCAGCGCGATCTACTTCTCAGGCGCAGACTATCTCGGAAGCATTCTTCTGTTCCCACTGGCGATTTGTGCGGTTTGTATTGTCGCCTCCGTGATCGGGACCTTCTTCGTGAAGCTCGGCAAGGGCTCAACCAACATTATGGGCGCGCTCTATAAAGGCCTGATCGCCACAGGTGTTCTCACCGTCGGTGGTCTTGCGATCGCGGTTCAGTACGCACTGCCAAACGGCTTTGGTGAACTTGCAGGCGCTGGCGCAGCGCTTGGCCTGACCGGACCTGATGGCACCACGGCAGCAGTCGTGACCGGCATGGACCTGTTCCTCTGCGGCGTTGCAGGCCTCGTCGTGACGGCGCTTATCGTGGTTGTCACCGAATACTATACAGGCGTTGACTATCGCCCAGTGAAGTCTGTCGCGGAAGCTTCTGCGTCGGGGCACGGGACGAACGTTATTCAAGGCCTCGCGGTATCGCTTGAATCTACAGCCCTGCCAGCGATTACGATTATTGCCGGGATTATCCTGACCTTTAATCTGGCTGGCCTCTTCGGGATCGCGATTGCGACCACAACCATGCTGGCCCTTGCCGGTATGATTGTTGCGCTCGACGCGTTTGGTCCAGTGACCGACAATGCGGGCGGGATCGCTGAGATGGCAGAACTGCCAAGCTCTGTGCGTGACACAACCGACGCACTTGATGCGGTCGGCAACACGACCAAAGCGGTGACCAAAGGGTATGCGATCGGCTCAGCTGGTCTCGGTGCTCTGGTTCTGTTTGCAGCCTATAACGAAGATCTCAAATACTTCGCAGCGACCGCTGCGGAAGGCAGCTTCTTCGACGGTATCGGTGTCGTGAACTTCTCAATCGCCAACCCATACGTCGTGGTCGGCCTTCTTTTCGGTGGTCTGTTGCCATTCCTCTTCGGCGGTATGTCGATGATGGCGGTTGGTCGCGCCGCGCAAGCGGTCGTGGAAGAAGTCCGGAGCCAGTTCAAGAACGATCCTGGCATCATGGAAGGCACCTCTAAGCCGAACTATGGTAAAGCGGTCGACATTCTGACCTCCGCAGCGATCAAAGAGATGATTGTCCCGTCGCTTCTGCCGGTTCTGTCTCCGATCGTACTGTTCCTGCTGATTTGGGGCATTGCAGGCCCATCTGCAGCGCTGGCTTCTGTCGGTGCGATGCTGCTTGGCGTAATTGTGACGGGTCTGTTCGTCGCGATTTCCATGACCTCAGGCGGCGGTGCCTGGGACAATGCCAAGAAGTATATCGAAGACGGCAATCATGGCGGCAAGGGCTCTGAAGCCCACAAAGCCGCGGTGACCGGTGATACGGTTGGTGATCCATATAAGGATACGGCCGGCCCTGCCGTGAACCCGATGATCAAGATCACCAATATCGTGGCGCTCTTGATGCTCGCTGTCTTGGCGGGCGGTCACTAGACCCCAAACAATTTCACCTAAATCGAGAAACCCGTGCCAATTGGCGCGGGTTTTTTGTATGGTGGCGGGACGAGTTGAAGGACGGCGAAGGGGGACATGATGCGTATCGCTGCACTCGCGATGATCGCTTTGATAAGCGGCTGCGTGCACATCCCGTTACCTGACCTCAATGCTGATAGCTGCGAGCTCGTTCCCGTGTTCATGGAAGAATTCGATACCCTTAGCGTTTCCCCCAACCGCATCGGTCCGGCGCGTTGGACGGCTCACACGCCCTGGTGGGGAGATTTTGGGGATGCCCGGTTCACCGATCCTGGGCGAAATGGGCCATTCTCGGTCGACAATGGCATCCTGACGATCAAGGCCTGGAAGGATAAGAATCAGCAATGGCGCTCTGGACTTCTGGCGGCGGCGGACCGCAGCGGGAAGGGTTATGGCACCCAATATGGCTATTTCGAAGCGCGGATGAAGTTCCCGCCGGGCAAGGGCACCTGGCCGGCTTTTTGGCTTGTTCCGCTCATCCCGGTGCGCAGCTTAGATGGCCGCGTCGAGATTGATGTTGTGGAACATTATGGACGGCGGACAGATCGGTTTCATTCGGTGCTGCATGTCCATTTCGATGATCCGGCAAAGAAACGATCAGAGGGGACGAGGACAACTGTTCCGGAGGGATTATTGATCGATGGGTTCAACACCTATGGCGTCGATGTCTCGCCATCAGAGATCGTTTTCTTTCTCAATGGCGAAGAAGTGTGGCGGCAGCCAACTCCAGACGAGTTGCGCTATCCGATGTATCCGATCGTAAACTTAGCACTGGGGAGCGGGTGGCCCATTGATGAGACCCCTGATCCATCATTGATGTTGGTCGATTATGTTCGCGTCTATGCGCGGGGCAGCTCTGACACTTGCGCGCCAGGACTTCCAGCCTCGTAGACTGCGGGTGGAGCTTAGTTCCGGCGACCCGTTGGGTTGTTCGGTGTAATCTCGTCAGTGTTTGGCAGCGCCACAGCGCCGACCGTTCCGAAGATCTGCTCCAGAAGACCAAGCTCGCGGCCGCGTGTTGGCGTTTCGCGAGAAGCATAGCGAATGACTTCGCCATCGGTTTCATCATAGGTCAGAAGCTCAGCGACAACGTCATCTTCTCCGAAACGAATCGCAGTGATTGAACGTTGGCTGGTGCGCGGGGTTAAGAACGCAATCCGCTCACGCCGCGTGGTGATATAGAACCAGGTGTTCTCATCGAAGACGCTTTCGGTGGAGGCTGAGCCCAATTGCGCAAGCACGCTGGCGCGAGTGTCTTCGCCAACCTCAATATTCTCAGGCAAGATTTCGTCGGCGGTATAACCGTGATAATCTTCGATCGGA
>JALUWJ010000039.1 GCA_027019605.1 Henriciella sp.
GCCTCGTAACTGGCATCCGCGCGGCCTGGCGGCGTGAGATTTCCGCCTACTTCGCCACACCGCTCGCTTATGTCTTCGTCTCCATTTTCCTCTTGGTGCTGGGGATTTTCACCTGGGATCTTTCGCGCTTCTTCGACACGGGCGCCGCGGATCTGGGTCCATTCTTCTACTGGCATCCATGGCTATTCATGCTGTTCATGCCGGCCCTCGCGATGCGCCTTTGGGCCGAAGAGGCGAGCCAAGGGACGTCGGAACTTTTGCTCTCATTACCGGTCAGCCTGTCTGGATTGGTGATCGGCAAACTCCTGGCCGCCTGGACAGTGGCCGCGATCGCGCTGGTGCTGACCTTTCCCTGGTGGATCACCGTCAACATTCTCGGCCCTGCTGACAATCCAGCCATCGCGCTCACCTATTTTGTTAGCCTGATCATGGCAGGCGGGTATCTCGCCATTGGCGCGGCGGTTTCAGCGCTCACACGCAGCGCTGTCCTGGCTTTCGTAATTGGTGTCCTGGTCGCATTCATTCTGACTGCGGCTGGATGGCCGCTGGTTTCCGGCGCGATCGCGAGTGCGCTCGGGCCGGCCGCTGGAGATGCAGTCGCGCAGTTTTCGTTCGTCACACATTTTGAAACGGCGCAGCGCGGTGTCTTGGAGCTGCGGGGCTTATTCTTCTTCTTCGGGTTCATTGCCCTGTGTGTTGCGCTGAATACGCTGTTTATCAGTCATCGCCGCGGAGGTGCCCAGTGAGCCCGCGTCGTTTCCTGATATCAGCCACTGTGCTGCTGGTTGCGATATTCGCCGCGGCCAACCTGCTCGCCCATTCCTGGTTTGCGGGCGCGCGTGCAGACTTTACCGAGAACCAACTCTACACGCTGTCGGACGGCACAAAATCGACGCTCTCCAACCTGTCCGAGCCGATTGATCTAACCTTTGTGTACACAAGAAGCGTTGGCCAAGACTTCCCGGCTGTGCGCGCCTATGCGGTCCGCGTCCGCGAATTGCTCGACGCGTATCAGACGCTTGGCGGCGTCGATATTCGCCTGCGCGAGATCGATCCAGCCCCATTTTCCGAGGCTGAAGACGAAGCCCTCGCCGCTGGGCTGGTAGCCGTCGATACGAATGGCGGCGACCCGCTTTATTTCGGATTGATAGGCCGCAATGCCGTCGATGATGAGCGCGTCATCCCATTCTTGGCGCCGGAACAAGAAACCAGCCTTGAATATGACATCACGCGCATGATCGCGCGCCTGGATCGCCCAGAACCGGCGCGGATCGGATTGCTCTCGACGCTGCCAGGCATGAGCGCGCTGACCGATGAAGCTGGTTACTCGCTGCGCCGCGAAATGGGCAAATCATTTACCGTCGAATTGATCGAAGAGAATTTCGTCGAGCTGCCAGCTGAGATCGACGTTCTGATGCTGGTCCACCCGCCGGAGTTCACACCTTGGCAGCTCTGGCAAATTGATCAGTTCATCCTGCGCACAGGCCGCGCACTTATTCTGCTCGATCCCGCCGCAAAGACTGCGCAAGGCACCGGTCCATTCAACATGACCAACCGCCAGATCAGATCGGATCTCGACCTGTTCGCCCCGGTTTGGGGCGTTCGACTGGCGGAAGATGCTGTAGCGGATACTGAAACGGCGCTGTCAATCGAAGCAGATGCTGGCGAAGGGCGCACCACTGTCTTGCAACACCCGTTATTCTTAGCCGTGCCGCCTGGCCTGATGTCGCGCGACAGCATAGTGACAGCCGATCTTGGCCGCACCGTAAATCTCGGCGCGCCAGGACGATTGATCCTGGCAGACAATGCCCCCGGCACCCGCGAAGTTTTGATGCAAACCGGCCCTGCCCCGAGCGCAATCTCAGCTGACCGCGCTGCGGTTGAGATCTCTGCCGGTGATACGGTCGGCCTGTATCAAGCCAGTGATATTGGACCGGCGCCGCTCGCGGTGCGCGTGTCAGGTCCCTTGATCAGCGCGTTTCCAGACGGAGCGCCGCCGCCAGATATTCCAGATGATCCGATCTATGCTGAACTTGCGCGCGCTGCTGCCGCTGAAGCCCCGCCGCATATGTCAACGAGCGCGGTGGATGCTGACCTGATCATCCTGTCTGATGCGGATATGCTGGATGACGGCCTGTATCTAGATCTCCAGAGCGGCATCCCGTTCGCCGACAATGCAACCTTCATACTAAACGCCCTCGACAGCCTGTCAGGCGGATCAGAATTGATGAGCTTGCGCGCACGCGCCCCAGGCAGGCGCCCGATGGAAACCGTCGATCGCATGCGTGAAGAGGCCCAATCGCGCTTCTTCAGCGAACAAGCCCGTCTCGAAGCCCGCCTCGCGACGTCGCAGCAAAGATTGGAAGAGCTGCAGACCGTTGGCGCAACGGGCGGCTTTTTCGACGGCGATATCAGCGCCGAACTGAGTGCTGGTGAGCGCGAAGAGCTCGCGCGACTGCGAGAGGATATCGTTTCGACACGAAGCCGCCTCAGACAAATCGAAAGAGATTTTCGGTCTGATATTGATCGGTTGGAACTGAACCTGCGTCTGTTTACGATACTTACAGGTCCGTTTCTGATTGGCGGCCTTGGTCTTTTGCTGTTTGCGCGCAATCGGCGGAGATCGGCCACATGAGCCAGATACACCATCAATCTCGTCGTAAATCCGTCCTGACACTGCTCGGGATCGCGGTCGGACTTTGGGTCCTACTCGGGCTGATGGGGCTCGCGACTGGCACGCCCGGGTCATCCCACAGCCGCATGGGGGCCGCGGTGCTTCCAGACTTTGGCGCGGCTCGCGTCGAGGCCAGTCGTATTCGCTTCACCCTCGCAGATGAGAGCTACACTTTAGAGCGCTCTGCGGCGGGCTGGGTGATGGCAGAAACTGGGGGGTATCCAGTTCGCCTACACCGCATATCTGACCTCGCTAGCGGGCTCGAGACGCTGAGTTATGATGTTCGTCGGACCAATGACCCTTACAAGCACGATCGGCTCGGTCTCGGTGATCCGGTCGAGGGCGGAAATGGCGTCCTGGTGGAAGTGTTTGGCGCCGAAAATGAGCTCTCATACGCCGTCATTCTAGGCCGCAAGAACGAAGATCTGTACGTACGCGATCCCGGTGAGACCCAGTCTTACCGCGCCAGCGGATCACTTCCACCGTTCTACAATCGCCGCGCCTGGCTCGACTTGGATATTGTCGATATAGACCCTGCCGCGATTCGCTCCGTCCGCATTTTGGATTCAAGAAATCGCACGCTTTATCTGCGCCGTGCAGAAGGCAGCGATTCTCGAAGCTTTGTGCCTGCGCCTCCCAATCAGAACGACCGCCTGATCTCTCGGCTCGCGGCGTCTGCAACCGCCCTCGCCATCACGCGGCTCACCCCGCAAGACGTGAAGCCAGCTGAAGACCTGATCAATGCGCCTGTTGCGCGGCACATTAGCGAGACATTTGACGGATTAGAGATCAATCTGCAGGCGTATCGCGAACCAAACGGCTTTTGGGTCACGCTCCGCGCCATCGAGGCTGGAGAGGGCGCACGGCGCGCGCAAGTGATCAATGAAAAAGCCGAAGGTTGGGCGTTCCGAATATCGGATTATGACTTCCAGGATTTCACGCCCAGCGTGACCAGCATTGTTGAGCCTGCCCCGTCAGCGCCCTGATAATCGAAGCCCCAGCCGCATAATCGGCATTGCGATCGCCACCATTAGCTTTTCGATCGGCCTGCTGGCGAATTTCTTGAAATAGCGCGCCAGACTGTCGGCTTTGTGCGCGGCAACTTCGCGGCTCGGCGCGTCTGAGGTTGAGCCATAGTGCAAAGCCCCAGCATTCGGATCATACATGACGCTGCCACCCAACTCCCGGCAACGGCGACACAAATCGACATCCTCAACATGCAGAAAATAGCCTTCATCGAAGCCGTTCAAACGCGCCAAGCTCGCTTTCGAGGACAAGAAAAAAGCACCTGAGATGACCGGCATCGGAATCGCGTGTGCGGGCGGCGGCGTGTCTTCCAAGGTCCACGTGTTTAAGCCCAGCATGCTGGTCGTCGCGCGCCACAAGGTAAGTTCCCGGCGACGCGGCCCGCGGGACTCTATGCCATCGAGATCGAAGATCTTTCCGCCGACAATCCAGGGTTCGGTGCAATTGCTTGCCGTCATCTGAAGCGACGATACAGATCCGCGGCGCAAAACGGCGTCCGGGTTGATGACCAGGATCTGTTCACCGGATGCAGCTTCGACGCCGCGATTAATCCCCGCGCCGAAGCCGATATTGCCGTGGCCGGTGAGCAATTCAGTTTGCTCGCGCGCTTCGCAGAACGTGCGCAGCCATGCCGTCATCTCTTCGGGATTTCCATTGTCGACGATGATGGTTTCGCTGATCTCAGGATCCGCGCTCAACGCGTACAGGCATTCTTTCAGGCGCGGCCCGGTATGGTAGCTGACAACGATAGCAGAAACGCGGGTCATGTTTCGCGAAGACCTGCATCACCATCATGACGCGCCTGTAGGAAAACCACGGCGGCGGCCAGAAGGACAGAGCCCCAAAAGGCTTCATTCCACATGCTGTAGGCGAAACTGCAAATCGCGGCGCATACGCCAATCAAACCTGCGGCGGCATATCTCGAAATTGATGGCCACGCCGATGGCGGTTTCAGGCGCCAGCCTAGAAAGACCAGGAAGGTTGCCGCCAAGGCCGCGCCAATGAAGCCCGCCTCCGCCCATATCTGCAGAGCCATACTGTGCGGATGGCTCGGGATGACACGGTAGACCTCCCAAGCGTATTCAGCGCCATAGCGGGCACTCGCATCAGCCAGCCATTCTGGATGATCCCCATAGGTGTCGCGCCAGTTTTGCGAGGCCTCTAAGCCATGACCAATAATCGGCGACTCGGTAATTTTGTTGCCGACGAGTTCCCAGGAGTAAGTCCGCGAGA
This sequence comes from Henriciella sp., assembly GCA_027019605.1. Classification (GTDB taxonomy): domain Bacteria; phylum Pseudomonadota; class Alphaproteobacteria; order Caulobacterales; family Hyphomonadaceae; genus Henriciella. Next base: position 4,934 of record JALUWJ010000039.1, read on the forward strand.
AGAAGGATTTGGGCAGCGGAATGCCCATATCCCGCAGCCCCGTGATCACCCAAGAGAAAAGGATCGGCGCGGCCAGGACATAGGCCGCGAGCCCGCCGAACAGGATCTTGAAGCCTCGCTCCGGATAGCGCTTCACGATCGCCATCGCGGCAAGCATCAAGAACACACCAATCAAAGCGGTCTGTGTGCCGGTCAGAACAAAGGCCAGAAAAGATACTGCGCCGAGCGCGATTGTACCATAGGTCCATTTCGGATCTTCGCCGCGAGACCACAGCCAGGCCAGCAAAAACGGCAACAGCATCAAGTAAGCATTGGCGTTGCGCATCAGGTTTTGCGGCATCTCGCTAACCGGATCGCTAATCGGTGCCAGGAGCGCCAAAATCTGCCCCATAAAGAGCGCCGTGATCAATATGCCGCCAAACTGCACGAATCCCGCACCGGCGATGACGTTTAGGCTGCGCGGACTGGATTTTGGGGCAACCGAATAAACCGCAATCAGAATGCTCAGCCCGGCCAGCGCCGTCAGCGCAAACCTGATCCCAGGCATATCAAGCGAAAACGAGCCAGACCCTAGACTTCCAACAAACAGCCCGTCTGCAGCAGGCCCCCAGAACCCTGCGAGCACGATCCATGTCACGAAGGCGATCCCGGCGCAGAACAGGCGATCGATCTCAGGGCGGCGGACATAGAAAATCCCGAGCAGCGCGGCTATTGCGACCGCGCCAGAATAGCCCTGCGCGCCCATATAGGCGATGATGGGCCAAAGAACGAGCATGGCCGCAAGGATCGGCGCAAACGTTCTCGGGCCCATGATCATTTAGGCTGTCTCGGTTCGTTTAAGATCTGGCGCCAGCGCCTCTTCGACGAGCATGGCCTTGCCCTCATCGAGCGTCACAATTTGCTGCGCTTTCGATCCGAAGCGTCGCAGCGCCATTTTGCGCTCTTCTGCTTCGCGCTGCCCAACGACAGCAATCACAGGCACTTTCTGAACAGAGTGTTCGCGGACCTTGTAATTGATCTTCTCAGATCTGAGATCGACTTCCACCCGCAGACCTGCTGCGCGGAGCTCTTCAGCAACTTGTTCGGCATATTCGTCAGTGCTTTCCGAAATCGTTGCAACCACGACTTGAACGGGTGCGAGCCAGAGCGGGAAGGCCCCGGAGAATTCCTCAATCAGAATGCCGAGGAAACGTTCCAGCGATCCAAGGATGGCCCGATGGAGCATCACTGGGCGGGCTTTGCCGCCGCTCTCGGTTGTGTACTCCGCGCCAAGGCGTTCAGGCAAAACGAAATCGAGTTGCAAGGTTCCACATTGCCAAACACGACCAATCGCATCTGTGAGTTGGAACTCCAGCTTGGGTCCATAAAATGCACCTTCACCTGGCATGATTTCATACGGTAAGCCCGTATGCTTGATCGCTTCTTCCAGATCAGACTCGGCGCGATCCCAAATCTCATCGGTTCCGGCGCGAACGTCGGGCCGGGTTGAGAGCTTCACCGCAACCTCTTTAAACCCGAAATCATCATAGACACTCTGCAGTAGAGCGCAGAAGGCCTCGGTCTCCGAGATAATCTGATCCTCACGGCAGAAAATGTGAGCGTCATCCTGCGTGAATTGCCGCACGCGCATAATGCCATGCAAGGCGCCATGCGGTTCATTTCGGTGACAGCACCCAAACTCAGCCAGCCGCAGTGGTAGATCGCGATAAGATTTCTGACCCGATTTAAACACTTCGACATGCGCCGGGCAGTTCATGGGCTTGATCGCCATTAATTTGGCATCGGCCGGAACTTTCACTTCCCCATCGCCATCCGGGATGAAATCAGGAACGACGAACATGTTCTCGCGGAACTTGCCCCAGTGACCGGATTTCTCCCACTGAGTCGCATCCATGAGCTGCGGTGTCTTGATCTCGTCATAGCCCTCTTCAGCGAGACGGCGACGGATATAGGCTTCGACCTGCAACCAAACCTGAAACCCCTTTGGGTGCCAGAAAACCGACCCAGCGGCGGCTTCGCCATCCAGGTGGAAGAGGTCAAGCTGTGTGGCCAGCTTCCGGTGATCGCGCTTTTCGGCTTCCTCCAGACGATTGAGATGGGCTTTCAGCTCTTTCTCATTGGTCCAGGCAGTGCCGTACATGCGCTGTAGCATTTCATTATTGCTATCACCACGCCAATAAGCGCCCGCCAGCTTCATCAGCTTGAACGCTTTCGGCAGCTTGCCCGTGCTTGGCAGGTGCGGGCCGCGGCAGAGATCGAACCAATCGCCCTGTTTGTAGACTGTAATCGCCTCACCCGGTGGGATGATGTCATCGATGATCTGGGCTTTATAGTCCTCGCCAATCGATTTGAACGTTTCGATCGCCTGGTCTTTATCCCAAACCTCGCGCACGATCGGATAATCGGCGTCGACAATCTGCGCCATTTTCTTTTCGATCTTTTCGAAGTCTTCCGTCGAAAACGGCTCTTCGCGCGCAAAATCATAGTAGAAGCCATCATCAATCACAGGGCCGATCGTGACTTGCGTGCCGGGATATAGCTCCTGAACGGCCTGCGCCAGAATATGCGCGGCGTCATGCCGGATCAGCTCTAAACCTTCTGGGTCTTTGGCGGTCACCAGAGCAAGATTTACGTCGCCTTCAAGCGGACGCATCAGGTCGTAGAGCTCACCATCCACTTTCGCAGCGAGCGCTTTTTTAGCCAGTGAGTTGGAAATACTCACGGCGACATCGTAAGGGCGGGCACCGTCATCATATTCGCGGACTGCACCGTCTGGAAGCGTGACTTTAATCATCTTCGTCGTCTTTTCATTTCTTGTCAGGCCCATGATCAGGAAATGGGCGTTCTGTCAAAGCCCAATCGCCGTAGCGCCATGGTGCCCAAAATGGGAATTGTTTTGATTCCAAGGGGACAGGATCATATCCTCGCGAGCCGCCCGGCCGACAGCGCTGGAAACGCGCGAGTGACATCCACCCGCCTTTCCAAAAGCCATGGCGCGAGACACATTCGGCGCAATACTGACTGCATGTCGGTTCATGCCGGCAGCGAATGCCAAACAGCATGAAGACCGGCGACAGGGTCAGTTTATAGACTTTCAACAGTCCATACATGAAAGAGCGGCGAAGGCCGGACATGAGGGGTGTGTCCCAATGATTCCTTGAAAACGGGTTTAAACGCTTTGACCTCAGGCGAATAGGGCGCCAGCCCTGAAAGTGCTCTGAGTTAGGCCGCGGGCAGCGCGTCAGCTGCCGCAGCCCGACTGGTTCGCGTCGTCTCTATCGCTTCTAAGATAGCTTCATAGGCCAGCATGGTCGACGCGTGTCGCGGCGGATAATCGCGCACCCCTTCGAGATGACGCAGCTCCCAAAACCGGCCTTTTGGAGGTTCGGCGCCATCTTTCAGCATCGCCCGCAAGGCATCTCTCACGGCCACCAATTCATCATATGTGGCTCCGACTGCGTGTTCAGCCAAAATGGCTGTTGCGGCCTGACCCAGCGCGCAGGCTTTCGGATCAACGGCAATTTCGGTCACCGTCTCGCCATCCTCTGAGAGCTTCACATCAACACGGACAGTCGATCCGCAAATTCGGGACACTTTTGTGGCAGACCCATGCGCATCAGCAAGGCCCCCGACATGCGGAATGTCGGCAGCAAGCTCTAAGACGCGGTTATGATATAGATCGACCATGGCGGTTAAATGGGCGTTCTCAAAATCTTCGTCAACCATGCCTTGATGTAAAAGCCTCGGCGGGTATGCTTGAAGCAAGAAACATGAGGTCGAAAAGATGAAAGCGATAGCGGTACTTGGTTTGATTATTGGAAGTACTGGATTTTCTGCTTTTGCAGACACAAAAATTGCGCCCTCTACATATGTTTTGGAAGTCTCCAGCAACTTGGATTGCGCACAATTGGAAATCGAGATGATTTCACGCGACCAACAGACGTCAGCTGAGCTGGTGTTTGGCGAGGGCGCGTTCAGCGCTGCAGAACTCGCCCCTGGCGACTATACTTTCGGCGAAATCACCTGCGTGGATGGGCATCGCGGCACTGAATCATTTGACCTGCTTGCACAATCCGCGGCGCCAATTTCTGTGAAACCAGGTCAGGCGTATTTTGGCGGGCGCCTGGTTATCCAGGAAGCAGTCGATGACACCGCCAGCGCGCCGCGCGTGCTCGACAATTGTATTCGCGGCACCAGCCGTTTCCGCAAAGAACAAAGCAATGATTGCCGCGATGGCGTTGGCGTCGATGGTGAGCGCGCCGTCTCAAAATCCGTCAGCCTGTTTGCACCAAAACTGAAGCAAGGCGAGATTGACCGGGTTCGCGGCGCGCTGAATGCCACGGAAGAGCAACTCATCTACATGCCAATCGAAACGGCGCAGAGTTAGACAAAGGGCAAAACCGCCCAAACTCGCATCAGGACGTAGCAGGCGCCAACCAAACTGGCGGCGGCGAGCACGATGACGACCCCATCGCGCGCCGTGATTGCGAGCCCGAAAAGCAAAATAGCAAGGCTTGGGATCACGGGCCCGAGTGGCACAAATGAAAGCGGCAGGGTTACCAAAGCCGCGCCGACGCAGGCCAGGGCAACCAAGTTCACAAAAGGTGGGCGCGTCAAAAAGGCGAGGCGCGGCTTCAAGAAGCGGTCGATCTGAGCAACATATTTGTCAGCCAGCTCAACCCCTGCAACCAAGTGCTCGCGTGGAAAACTGAATTCCAAAGCCTGCTTGGGAATCCAGGGATGGGGGCGACCGAGCACCATTTGCAGCGCAAAAATCAAGGTAATCAGCGCGACCAGAACGTTGGCGCCCGGAATGATTGTCAGCGGACTGATGGCGACGAAGCCGAGCAGCAAGATCACAGGCCCATAGGAACGCCGCCCGACCGCGTTCAGAAGATCGCCAACGGATACCGTTTCGCCCTCGGTCTCGGAACACAATGATTGCAGGAGCGTACGAAGATTTCGGACTTGAGCCATATCAACCTGTAAGGCAAAGGCGAGCGATCTGACAATTTGTTTGATCGCCCAGCTGGCAGAAAATCAGGCGAGACAGGCCCTCCGACCTAATCAGCGAATGATATAACCTCACTGCAAATAGTTGCAGGTCGCTGCAAAAACTCGCTTTCCCCTCTAACGGGAAAATTGTACGGGGCGCGTCGCTATTGAGGCGAGAATAATCGCCGAAGGATGTACAATGAATGAGCAAATATTAGGCGCGAACGATATAGAATATATCGCTGATATGTTGCGCGCTGTTGTGTGGGCCAAAGACGACCTCTTACAAGTTTCCGATGAAACGCTGACCGATCTCGAATCTAGTCTTAGCACGGCCGAGGCAGCCCTGCGCCGGGCGGCTATGGAAATGCGCGAGCCTCGTAGCGCTTAGATCAAGCTTTTTGGGCGCTGTAATAATGCGATCCGCCTCGATCCCAGCGGCTTTCGATCGCCTCGAACCCCGCTTTCAATAAGTTAGTTTTGTAGATCTCGTCACCGAGAGAGACTGACCGACGCTTGGTTACGAGGTCTTCCCAAGATCCAGATCTTTGCGGTGCAGAGACCAGGAAGCGTCCACTGGGCTTCAGCGCATCGGATACGTTTTGGATGAGCCTGGATTGCGCGTCACGCGGCAGCAAGAAAATGAGCCCTACGGCCAATATGCCATCAAACTTCCGACCGAAAAAATCGGATGTTTCCACGGGTTCGCAAGCCGTTTCGACCGCAGGATAATGGTCTTTCAGAACGCTGAGCAAACTCGGCGCCGCATCAATTGCTGAAACCCGGCACCCCACATCCAAGAGAATTGGGATATTTGGGTCACCATGACCGCAACCAAGGTCGAGAACATGCGCGCCGTTTGGCAACTGCGCCGCCCAATCGCGGACAGTCGCACTGCCAATCTCTGACCGTGCTCGAATGAACTGCTCAGCGACCCCTTCATAGCCATTCGAAGGATCGTGCGCGCTCACAGGCTCCACCTAAACCCGTCGCCAGGTTGCGCCCGCCGCGCCATCCATAATCTCAATACCTTCGGCGGCGAGCTCATCACGAAGCCGGTCCGCCTCGGCCCAGTTTTTGTCTGCGCGCGCCTGCACCCGCGCTGCGACCATTGCATCGATGCGTGCATTCTCGTCGCTATCTCCGCCCTGCTCCCATTCGGCCGGCGTTCGGGTCAGCAAGCCGAGCAGCTCGCCCGCGGCGAGGAGGTCAGCGCGCGCTTCTGCCATAGCGGCAGCATCTTTGCGATCTGCAGCGCCATTGGCCGCCCCGGCAAGACGAGACAATTCAGCCAAAGCAATCGGAGTGTTGAGATCATCACTCAACGCGTCGCGGACACCCCGGTCTTGGGCTACACCACCCTCTGTGTCCCAGACACGGCGCAGCGCGCCGTAAATCCGGTTCAGGGTCGTTTTGGCCTGTTCCAGCAGGTCTGACGTCCAATCGAGCGGCGCGCGGTAGTGCCCGCTCAGCATTGCAAAGCGAATGACCTCGCCGTCCCAGTCGTTCAAAAGCTCATTCAGCAAAACAACATTGCCGAGAGATTTTGACATCTTCTCACCGGCCATATCGAGGAAGCCATTGTGCATCCAGTAATTGGCCATGGTTTGCCCATGCGCGCATTCTGATTGCGCGATTTCATTCTCATGGTGCGGGAATTGGAGGTCGATACCGCCGCCATGAATGTCGATTGTTTTGCCCAGATGCTTGGCCGCCATGGCAGAACACTCAATGTGCCAGCCGGGCCGACCTCGGCCCCATTTGCTGTCCCAGATCGCATCATCTGGCTCACCCGGCTTGGCAAATTTCCAGAGCGCAAAATCAGCCGCATCTCGCTTGCCGAGATCAACATCAACCCGCGCACCGGCTTGATTGTCTTCCAGGTTGCGCTTTGACAGGCGGCCATAATCATCCATTTGCGGGACGTTGAAAAAGACACCCGCCTCTGTCGCATACGCATAGCCTTTGCGCTCGAGCGACTCGATAATGTCCAGCATCTCTCCGACATGGTCGGTCGCCCATGGGATGATGGTTGGCGGCAAGGCGTTTACAGCCGCCGCGTCCTCATCATAGATGGCCGCATATTTCTGCGTGATCGCTTCAATTGTCTCGCCAGTTTCCTGGCTGGCAGCGATAATCTTGTCTTCGATATCGGTGACGTTGCGCGCATAGACCACAGCGTCTTCGCCATACGCCGCGCGCAGCAATCGAAACAGCGTGTCGAACACAATTACGGGTCTGAAGTTTCCGATATGCGCGCGATTGTAGACGGTCGGTCCGCAAACATAGAGCGTTACACGGGAAGGGTCTTGGGGTTCAAAGACGCGTTTTTCACGGCTCAGTGAATCGTAAAGGCGGATAGACATTTGGAACTCATCTGTTTGGGAAAGAAGGGGAGCGCGAAAGCCGGCTAAGGCGGGAAAGCCCTAGCCGCGAATACAAACGCAACAGATGACGTGCTTGTGCATCGCCGACTCCTCAATCTAGCGGTGCCTTAGGCGTCTAATTCGGATTTGGCAATGGCGGGTTAAAGTTCACCCAGGTCGAGCAAAGAATTCGTGCTCGCCAAGACTGCCGCCGATCACGATTCTGGTTTCGATGCCCGGCGTTCGCGCCAGCCTATATAGAATGTTGAGACAACAATGATCGCTGCGCCGACCCAGACACTGGCACCGGGGATGAGGCGAAAGACCCAGAAATCTGCGACCGCGGACATTGGCAATCTCAAATAATCAATTGGCGATAAGAACGACGCATCGCCAATACTCATCGCGTAGATGAAGCAAAATTGCGAGGCAAATCCAAACGCACTCATCGCCAGAATGAGCATCCAGTCTTGCGGCGACACTTCGTGCCAAAAGACAAACAGGAATGGCGCCAATAGAATGCTTGAGAACAGATTCGCATAGAGTAAAAGCACCATCGCCGGCAGCTCGGAACTTAGGAACTTCACCATCACAATGGCCGCCGCCAGGCTGAAAGCACTGATCAGCGCCACCAGGCTGCCGAGATCAAACCCGCTCATATCCAGCGCGCCGGGTTGCCAGAAAAAGAACAGACCCGGCATGACCATGATCAGGACGCCCAAAAATCCGACAATCAAAGCCGCCCAGCGATGCGGCCCGACAAATTCGCGCAGCGCCAACGCCGCCAGGAGTGTAACAAAGAGCGGCCGGGTAAAGCTGATCGCGTTAAACTGCGCCAGCGTAAGCGTGAAAAAGTCTGAGACGGCGACAATTGCCAGCGTAAAGCCGAGCGTTCCGAATAAGCTCCTGGAGACGAGCAACCAAGGCCGTTTGGTTTTCATTTTATCAAATCCCAGCATCGCCACAAATGGCAAAGCCATAGTCATTCCCAAGAAGGCGCGCCAAAACGCCAGGAAAACCGGATGAACATCTGCCGATAGAAGCTTGTTGAGCAGGAGGTAAAAGGTGAAGCCAACGCCCGAAAGAACCATCAAAAGCGCGCCGCGCAGGTTGCCGGAAAGCACGCTTTTGTTAACGTGTTCGTAACCGGATGCTTCCCCCTTGTCTGACATGAACAATTTCTCCGCAGCCGATTTAGATGCCATTGACCGCCTTTGGCGATCTATTCCAGCGGATCATGTCTGGACCGGCTGGTCGGCCAGCGGCGAGGAACCTAGCGAGATTACACTCTACCGCACCCGAGCGCACTGGCGCCGCTTTCCCTTACGCAAGTCAAACGGCGAATTTGTGCTTTTCGATGATCGCGGCACCGAAGTCGCGCGGTCCAGCAGCCCGGACGACTTGCTGCAACAAGTTGAGGCGATTCCTGGTCTGACAGCTTAGCTGGTAAACACAGCCCTCATCCTGAGCGAAGTCGAAGGACGAGGGCGGAGCGTACCCGGAACATATCCTTCGACTTCGCTCAGGATGAGGCACCGTGGATCTGGCTTGATCCCTATTTTAGCTAGCTGCCCTGCCCGCTGCGCATCGCTTCGGCCATTTGTTCGGCTTGTTCTGGTGTGATTCCGAGCGCATCCAGGATTGGGCCGCCAAGTTGTTCATTCCAGCTATGCGGCGGACCGACCGTGATACCGCCATCGACGACGAACTCGCCGCCGGTGACAAACCCGGCAGTGTCTGAACTCAAGAAAGCCGCCATTTGCGCGATGTCCTCGCCTTTGCCGGTGCGTCCGACTGGCTGCATGGCACCGCCAGCCTGGGCAACCATCTCTGCCATCTGATCAGCTTGCTCGCGCGGCAGCCCCAAGGATGCGCCAAAGATCGATGTCGCAATGAAGCCTGGCAGGATCGCATTGACCCGGATTTGGTGCTTGGACAGCTCTGCAGCGGCCAGCTTGGAGAAATGCGCAACCGCCTTTTTTGCCACCGAATAGGTGATCGGCGCATAGCCTGCACAGATCGCCGAGATAGAAGACGTGTTGATGACGCTGCCGCCGCCACGCGCCTTCATGTGCGGGACCGCGAAATGTGTGCCCGCAAACACAGACTTGAGCAGCAAGTCCATGGTGAAGCTATAGCCTTCCAGATCAAGCTCTTCGACCGAGCTCGAGGTCCCGCCGCTTCCAGCATTGTTCCAAAGAATATCGAGGCCCCCAAACGTATCGACCGCGGATTGCATCAGGGCTTCCAGCGCCTTCATGTCGGTGACGTCGCAATGCTGGTAAGCAACTTTGTCGGCGCCAAAGCGCGCAACCAAAGCAGCGCCCTTATCATCTTGAAGATCGGCGGCCACGACCTGCGCGCCAGCCTCCACAAAGACCTCAACCCCAGATGCGCCGATGCCGCTCGCGCCGCCTGTGATGATTGCCACTTTGCCTGTTAAGTCCGTCATGGTGATCCTCCCGAATTTGTTTTTTGCATGGGGCGGGAAGGTGACGTGCGCGTCAAGGCGGTTCGCCGCGTCAATCAGGGTCCAAATCGGCTCCTGACAAAGTCTGGCAGGGGGTCCTGATAGGGTTGCGTCATCATCCACAGCACAGAAAGAGTCCTCCCATGTCGCATACACCCAATCACTTTGCCTGCTGGTTCGAAATTCCAGTGACGGATCTTGAAGCCTCAAAGACGTTTTATGCCGACGTGTTCGATATGGAGCTGAAGATCGAAGATGGCGGGCCGAATCCGTTGGTTATGTTCCCGGTCAGCGATGCCGATGGCGGCGTCTCTGGGCATCTCTATCCAGGCACGCCATCAGAGAATGGCCCGACCATTCATCTCGTCGTCCCGGACAATCTCGCCGCGGCGCGATCACGCGTTGAAGCCGCCGGCGGAAAGGTCGAATCTGAGAATATCGAAATCCCGGCAGGACACTTCTGTTACGCGCGTGATCTCGATGGCAATTCGATCGGCTTGTTCGAGTTCAAGTCCTAAACCACCGCGCACCGTCCTCAGCCCATATTTTGCTGAGGGCGGTGCTTGACTCTTGGCTGCATTTCTTGTTTTAGACGCCGCTTCAGGACGGGTCGGTGTGGAGCTGCCGTTGTAATCGCCCCTTACACAAGGTTAGGGGCCAGCCCACGTCAAAAATTGAGGTCTAATATGTCACGTCGTCATTCGGCGAAGTACAAGATTGATCGCCGTGTTGGCGAGAACATCTGGGGACGCCCCAAATCACCAGTTAACAAGCGCCCAAACAAGCCAGGTCAGCACGGTCCGAACCGCCGTGGTAAAGTTTCTGACTTTGGTATGCAGCTGATGGCCAAGCAGAAACTCAAGTTTCACTATGGCGACATCACTGAGAAACAGTTCCGCGCGACTTTTGTTGAAGCGGCTCGCCGCAAAGGCAACACCGCTGAGAACCTGATCGGCCTGCTCGAGTCTCGTCTCGACGCCTTCGTTTATCGTTCGAAGTTCGTGCCAACAATCTTCGCAGCGCGTCAGTTCGTGAACCACGGTCACGTCACTGTAAACGGCGTGAAGACCAATATTGGTTCTTACCGCCTGAAGCCAGGCGACGTTGTTCAAGTTCGCGAAAAGTCTCGCAACATGGCGCTGGTTCTGGAAGCTCTCGGCTCTCCTGAGCGCGACCTGCCGGAATATATCGAGGTTGATCCTAAAGCGATGACCGCGACTTACATCCGCATGCCAGAATTGTCAGACGTGCCTTACCCGGTTCAAATGGAACCAGCACAGGTCGTCGAATACTATTCTTCTTAAGCAGATATCTGCTGACCAGTTTGAAAAAGCCGCGCTGTCATGGCGCGGCTTTTTTGTTATGAGACGCAACCGAATGAGAACGCGACCTGAAGCGGCGCGAGAGGAACAGTGCGCACCGGATCCCCGACAGGCGTGCTGACCACACCACCTGGCCCAACATCTGGATCGCAGCTTTCTGTAACAATATCGGCCCCTCGCCGCGCGCGATTCAACGGCACTGCGGAAACCTCCCAAAGCCCGCCCAAATTCGTGCCGTTCCAAGCAGAGCTCGTTTCGCGGGGCTCAAGTGGGCGTACAACACCGCCATGCGAGATGACGATTTGACGATCGCTGTTATTTGTAATGCCGCGCGGCGCAATTCGCCCGGAATAGCCAGATAGAGTTACAGATTGCCATCCATTTATGCTGCCATTCTCGGCACAATCAGGCTCGAACGTCATCATCCCATCAAGGGTTTCCGAGCCCATGCCGTACACCTCAACCCTCTCCCGATCGACTCGAGGCGCGACACGAGAGGTGGCTTCAAACACGGTCGTCCCAGCGGGAACTCCGACGACGTGACGGCCGCTTTTTAAAGTTGAGGAGAAGGGAATTCGGCTGAACGTGAAGGTTTCGTCGTCAGTCTCAACCACGCTGAGCTCAGTCGCGACTTCGGCAGAGGCTGGGCTCGAAACAACTGACCAACTCAGTTCGGTTTCTCCTGGAATACAAACAAATTCAGGATCAGCGGATAACCCAACAGAGACCCCTTTTCCTTTGCAGGAGACAAGCATCGCCAAAGTCAGAAATATGATAGTACGGGTCATAGTTGAGCACCTTTTGCTTGGATGCCCCAGTACTCTGATATGAATACTAAGCTTTCCGTATGTATTCATGCAAGTGCAGTTTTCGAGATTGTCTTGGTTCGCGAATGCGCGATAGATTGCTCGATCGAAAATAGAGGGATCTTATGGTGGACCAACCGACGACCGAACACGTGGCAGAAACCCTGATCGCAAAGCCCGGCGCGCCTTTCGATCTGTCCAAACGCGACTCCGGAGACCGGTCTCTGTTCCCAGACAAGAAGGACGCCAAGGACAGTCTGAAAGACGACGCAAAAGCGATCAATGAGCTGCAGGATAAGCTCTATGCCAATCGCGATCGGGCTTTGCTCGTGGTCCTGCAGGGCATGGACACTGCCGGCAAGAGCGGCGTGATCCGCAATGTCTTCGCCGATACCAGCCCGCTCGGCATGCAAGTCCGCGCCTTTAAAGCGCCGAGCAAAACCGAACTCGCGCACGATTATCTTTGGCGCATCCATGACGCGGTCCCCCGCAAGGGCCGGATCGGCATCTTCGATCGCTCACACTATGAAGATGTTCTGGTCGTGAAGGTGCGCAATTTTGCGCCCGCAGAAAAAGTTGAACAGCGCTATGAGCAGATCAACGCGTTCGAAAAGCATCTCTCAGAGAACGGCGTGAAAATCCTGAAATTCATGCTGAATGTCGGCTATGAAGAGCAAGGCATACGCCTACGCGAACGCCTCACCGAAGAACATAAGTTCTGGAAGTTCAATCCAGGCGATCTTGAAGATCGCAAGCTCTGGCCAGACTTCATGTCGGCCTATGAAACAGCAGTGCAACGGTGCTCAACCCCGCATGCGCCCTGGTATGTCGTCCCAGCCGATAGCCGGACACGCCGCAATGCGATGATTGCCCGGATCGTGCGCGGCGCACTCGAGGATATGAACCTGTCATGGCCAGATCCGGGCTATAGAGCAGACGATTTTGAGTTCGACTAAGCCGCGCTAGCCACGAATTGAGACCGACCCGCCGCTCGACTTGTCTGAAGTGACATCGGTCGGGCCGCCATAGACATCGACATCAGCCCCACTCGAGGCTTCAGCATTTACGCTGCTGGTGGCGTGGATGGTAATATCGGAGCCGCTAGAGGCATCCGCTTCACCATTTTGGCAAACTAAGTCTCGGGCTTCGATGTCCGAACCTGATGAGGAGTCAGCTCGAACCGTCTCGCAGGTGCCGGAAACCGACGCGTCCGAACCGCTTGACGTTTCAATTGAAACCGTGCCGCCCTCGACGCCGGTTATGGTGACGTCTGCGCCGGACGAGACATCGATTGAGATCCGAGAGCCGCTCATACCGCGACCGATCACATCAGAGCCTGAAGAGGCCTCAACACTGTTGATCGCGGGCGCACTGACGGTGATGTCGTAGCGTTGGCGCTTGCGGCCCCAGCCCCAGTTGTTTTTCTTGCGCTTGAGAACCAGCGTATCGCCTTTGACCTCGACGACGATATCGCTGAAGTCACCTTTCTTATTCTCGACAGTCACCGGGCCGGCAGCGCCTTGCTCAAAACTGAGATCGAGCCCGGAGGAGATATCGATGCTGGAAAAGCTACCGACATCATAGGTACGGGTTTCGGCACTGGCAGCGCCAGCAAGGCCAAGCGCAACGAGGCTGGCGACAGTAAAAGTGCGGATCATGTAAGTTCGCTCCATTGAATGGGGTTGGTGATCCTGAACGCACCCTCTCTGTACATATCGAAAAACAATAAGTCAATCAGTTTTGACTACATTTGTGGTCTTTGCTGCCGAATCAGCCGCAGAATCTCTGCCGAGGTTTGATCGTCGTCTGCCTTTCGGGACCCTTAAGGCTCAATTCCGAAGACCGCCGCGACGGTTTCGACCAGGTCCAGCATTTCGCCGATCTGCTGAATTGCGAGCCTGATGGCCGCATCGCCGTCGAGGCCGGTATCCGCGCTGGTGAGATCAAACCGGTTTGGGCCCTCTAAAGCGACAACCAGATGATCGGCTTGCGCGGTGGCTCGAAACTCCTCGCCATGCGCGAGATCAATCAGGCGCGCCATGACGTCCGGTGTGAACACAAAGCGGGCTTCAACCTGGTCATTTGAGCGGACTTGGAAGTCGTCCTCAAATTCATTGGATTCCAGCCGAACCCGTTCGAGGCGTTCTGCTTCACCGGGCTTATGCCATTCAATTTTCTTTGATCGTAGCTGAGTTGTGCTTTGCAACGGCCGCGGGAGTTCCAGCACGACGAGTAGCGCGTGCTCTGCTTCGTAGATTGTGCCATCATCACTGCGCCGCGGCGATCGCACCACTTCGAACGCATCAAAATGCAGGCCAGCATGGTCGCCAGAGAAGCCATCTTCAAGGCGGGTGAGACCTGTCTCTCGCGCTTTCTTGGTTTCTTCATCCGCGCCGCCAATATGAATGACGGTCGCGAGTTCCACCAAACCCGAAGCGCGCGCCGCAGCGACGGCCTCGTTTTGGCCGCTAAACGCTTCCAGCGCCTCATGAAGCCGTTTAAAGCTCGCTTGGAACAGGCCTTCTTTGCTCTGCTGCGCGACGATGCCTTGGCCCCCGCCCGGCGAGGCGACATAGCGTAGTCCAATATGCTCTGCCAAAGGCGAAAAGACGGACGCGCGGAAGCTGAGATCGGCGATCATACGATCGATCTGGATCTTGGCGATCTTTTCTATCGAGGGCCGCGCCATGAAGAACCCGATAACAAGGCCCGCGATAAACCCGACAGGGCCCAAGATCGAACTGAGAAGCCCCAGCATCACGAGACCTGCGACGGCAACGAAACATCCGCCACCATACAGGGCGTTGATGGGACTCGGATTGGCCAAACGCGGCTTCGCCTGCTTTAGCTTTGGCAGCGTGTCGCGCTCTGCAATCTCTCTCAGCCCCGCGAAACCTGGCCGGTGCTCCAGAGTTTCCCAGCTCTTCGGCTCGGTTTGTCCCGGTTTTCCAAACATGCCTGTATCCTCAACGTCCCGCACCTTTGGCACAGTAAATCGATCCAGACGAAAAAAAAGCCCGCCCCACACGGGACGAGCTTTTCAATCTCAATTCGCCATAAGGCGAACGGCTTACATGAAGCCTTTGAACTTGTCTTTGAAGCGAGACACGCGACCGCCGCGGTCAAGGTTCGCATTGCGATCCCCGGTCCAGGCTGGGTGCGAGCTGGAGTCGATATCGAGGACGAGCTTGTCGCCTTCGCTGCCCCAAGTTGAACGGGTTTGATACTCCGTCCCGTCAGTCATGACGACGGTGATGAAGTGATAATCTGGATGGCCTTCGGCTTTCATCGCGGGTGCCTCTTTGAGTGTGCTGCGGGACGATTACTGACCGGCCCTAAAATCTCGAAAGCGCGGACATACAGGAAGGGGGGTGGAAGCGCAAGCCAATTGAGTCAGGCGAACGCGCAAGAGCCAGCTCAC
>JALUWJ010000040.1 GCA_027019605.1 Henriciella sp.
ATCACCCAAAACTGGTCATCGCACACACGCGACTATGCCGCGGCTGTCGCAGAGGTGAAGCTTGAGGACTATGAGCTGATTTAGGCGGCTCTAGTCCACCTTGCTCATATAGGTTGGCAGCCAATCTTCGTGCGCTTTGCGGATCTCGGCGAGTGGCAAGTTGATGACGTCTTGGTTCAGCACCATTGCGTCACCGCCAAGGTCGCCTTGCTTGCCGGCATAGATGCCTGCGGCTTTCGCGCGCGTCAGAACCTCATCAACCTGATCAGGCGAGACGGCCACCATATAGCTGCCTTGATGCTCGACGAAATAGCCGAGCAAGCTGCCCGAGGCAGGGAATGTCAGATTGGCGCCAATGCCGCTTGCCAGGCAGAGCTCTGTCGCGGCGCACATATAGCCGCCATCAGAGACGTCATGCACAGCGTTGAGCAATCCATCCTCGATCAAGGATCGGGTAAAATCGGCGACGCCTTTTTCCTTGTCGAGATTGACCAAGGGCGGTGGACCTTCTTCGCGGCCATGGATCTCGCGTAAGTATAGCGATGCACCAAGTCCTGGCGTCGGATCGCCGTCTGCGATCGCGATCAGAACGTCGCCTTCCTGCGCGCCTTTCAGCGTCGCAACCTTGTCTAAATCCTCGATCAGGCCGACGCCGCCAACAACGGGTGTCGGCGGGATCGCGATGCCATCGGTTTCATTGTATAGGCTGACATTACCAGACACGACCGGGAAATCGAGCGTGCCGCAGGCTTCGGCCATACCTTCAATCGCTTTGACAATATAGCCCATCGTTTCCGGCTTCTCAGGATTTCCGAAGTTCAGATTATCCGTGATCGCAATCGGCTTGGCGCCAACCGCTGAGAGGTTGCGATAGGCCTCCGCAACGATTTGCTTGCCGCCTTCATACGGGTCAGCCGCAACATAGCGCGGCGTGCAATCTGACGTGATTGCCAGCGCTTTATTAGTGCCGTGAATGCGCACGATGGCAGCATTGCCTTGCGACTGCGAGCTGTCGACGGTGTCGCCCATGACGTGTCGATCATACTGTTGCCAAATCCATCGTTTGCTGGCCATATCCGGGCAAGACATGAGCTTGAGGAGGACCTCGCCATAGTCTTCTGGCTCAGGGATCGAGTCCATATCGAGGGGCGCGCGCTTGTTCGGCTCAACCCATGGTCGGTCATAGTTCGGCGCGTCTTCGGCCAGCGGCGCGACAGGAATATCGCACACGGTCTCGCCAAACTGTTTCAGCACCATGCGACCACTATCCGTCGTCATGCCGATCACTTCAGCGTCGAGATCGTATTTGTCGAAGATCTTTTTGGCGAGATCGATCTTGTCCGGATAGAGCACCATCAACATGCGCTCTTGGCTTTCAGACAGCATGATCTCATAGGCGCTCATGCCGGTCTCGCGTTGTGGGACTTTGTCCAAGTCCATTTCAACGCCGATGCCTTCACCATTCTCGCCGCCGCTATCGGCCATCTCAACCGAAGACGAGGTGAGACCTGCTGCGCCCATGTCCTGAATCGCTTGGATCGCGTCAGTCGCCATCAGCTCCAGGCAAGCCTCGATCAGGAGTTTTTCCGTAAACGGATCGCCGACTTGAACGGTCGGGCGATTGTCTTCGTCCCCTTCAGAGAATTCGGCCGACGCCATGGTCGCGCCGTGAATTCCATCACGGCCGGTCTTGGAGCCGACATAGAAAATCGGATTGCCGGGCGTGGCGCCGCGGGCATAGAAAATCTTGTCCTGATCGGCGAGGCCAACCGCCATCGCATTGACCAGGATGTTGCCATTGTAGCCGGAATGGAACTCGGTCTCACCGGCTACTGTCGGGACGCCGACACAGTTGCCATAGCCGCCAATACCCGCGACGACGCCGGCAACCAGGCTACGCGTCTTTGGATGGCTTGGATCGCCAAAACGCAGCGCATTGACCAGCGCGATAGGGCGCGCGCCCATCGTGAACACGTCGCGTAGAATTCCGCCAACCCCGGTCGCTGCGCCTTGATAAGGCTCAATATAAGACGGGTGGTTATGGCTCTCCATTTTGAAGATCGCGGCCTGGCCATCGCCAATATCGATCACACCGGCATTCTCGCCAGGACCTTGAATGACATGCTTATTCTTGGTCGGGAACTTGGACAGGTGACGGCGCGAAGATTTATACGAGCAATGCTCTGACCACATCACAGAATAGATGCCGAGTTCGACCAGGTTTGGCTGGCGGCCGAGGCGCGTGACCAGACGGTCCCATTCTTCAGCATTGATCCCATGCTCGCTCGCAGAGGTTTCGTCTTGTTCCGCCTGCATCGCGGTGATGATCGCAGATCTGTCAGTCATGGTGCTTTGGGTCTCTGTCTCTGGAGTCGATAGCGAGAGGGATGGGATTAAGCTGCCGAGAGCAAGCTTTCGAACATGCCGCGTCCGTCCGTGCCGCCCTCATGTCCGCCAATGGCGCGCTCTGGGTGGGGCATCATTCCGAGGACGCGGCCGTTTTCACTGATCACGCCTGCAATATCGCGGGCAGAGCCATTTGGGTTGTCGACATAGCGGAAGGCGACGCGACCTTCGCTCTCAAGTGCGTTCAGCGTCTCCTCATCGGCAACATAATTGCCGTCATGATGCGCGATCGGAATAGTGATTTCACCGCCGGTATAGGCGCTGGTGAAGGCGGTATTGGTCGACTCAATCTTCAAGACTTCTGGTCGGCACACGAATTCCAGGCCTGCATTTCGGATCAAGGCGCCCGGCAGGAGGCCCGTTTCACACAAGATCTGAAAGCCATTGCAGACACCGAGAATATAGCCGCCGCGTTCGGCGTGCGCCCGCAGCTGAGAGATCACCGGGCTATTCGCCGCCACCGCGCCGCAGCGCAGGTAATCACCATAAGAAAATCCGCCCGGTACCATGACGAGATCTGTGCCTTCAGGAATGGTCCCGTCCTTGTGCCAGACCATGGTCGGGTCTTGGCCCGTGGCCTCTCGCAGGGCGACCTGCGCATCACGGTCACAATTCGATCCAGGGAAGACGATGACAGCGGTTTTCATGGCCACTCCTATGCTTGGCGCAGCCTTTAGCAGGGAGTCGGGGCAAAAGGGAATATCCGTATCTGGCATTTCTCGATTGACGCTCTCGTTCTACGGGGTCAAACGAACGCCCATGTCTGATCAGCACCAATATCGCGGCAACGCTCCCGTCCGCTTAAACAAGTGGATGGCAGAGCTTGGCCTTTGTTCACGACGAGAAGCGGAAGCTCTGATTGAGGCAGGCGGCGTGCTTGTCGATGATGTCGTGGTTGAGCGTCCCGGCCACAAGATTGAGCCTGGTCAAACGCTGAAACTCGCCGAGCGCGCCCAGCGTGCGATTGCCAGCAAGTTTACCGCAGTTCTGAACAAGCCCGTCGATTATGTCTCTGCGCAACCGGAAGACGGTCAGGTGCCTGCGGTGCGGCTGTTGAAGACTGCGAATGCGGCCGATGGCTCGCGCGGTCCGGCAAAGGATGCCAGCCTGGCGCCGCTTGGCCGACTGGATCAGGACTCACATGGCCTGTTGCTTTTGTCCGATGACGGGGTGCTCGCAAAAGCGATTATTGGTCCTCAACACAGTCTCGAAAAAGAATATTTGGTGACGGTTGAGGGCAAACTCAGCGAGGGGCGTCTGACGCTGTTGCGCAATGGGCTGAGCTTGGATGACCGCCGCCTGAAACCGGCCAAGGTGACCGTGGTAGAGGGTCAAACGCTTCGGTTCATTTTGAAAGAGGGACGCAAGCGTCAGATCCGCCGGATGTGTGATCTGGTTGGCCTGCGCGTGGTTGATCTCCAGCGCATTCGAATTGGGCCGCTGGAAATGGGCGATCTTGAGCTGGGTAAATGGCGCATGCTGAAAGCCAAAGAGCGTGCAGCGCTGATCGCGGCCTCACTGCCGCCCAAACATAAGCGCGTCACCAATGAGGATGGCAAACCGATCCGCAAGGGGCGTAGCTTTGTGGGGCGCGGCGGAGCGAAACCAAACCGCGATAAATCAAAAGAAATCGAGAAGTTCCGAGCCCGCTCGAAGCGTCCAAAGCGGGATTAAGTTCCAGCTTCGTCTTCTGGCACGCCGTCGACGAATCCCGCTGTCGCAGCCTCATCGCCCGGGACATATCCACTGCCGCCAACAGAATAGTTCGGCGTTGTTCCTGTCCGCTCTGTCCACGGAACACGCTGTGGTGCAGGCTCACTGAGCGGGGCCGGAATTGCCTCCGGCACCGGAGCTGGCGTCGGAACCGGAGCAGGTGCTGGCTCTGGGGCCTGAGCAGGCGCAGCCACAGATTGCGGGGCCTGACTTTGACGCCGCACCACGGCATTCAGATTTGAAGCAGCAGGTTGCGCCGCCGGAGCCTGGCGCGTCGGGTCTTTATAGACTGGCTTTGGAGTCTCTCGCACAGGTTCCTTGTAAGGTGCAGGCGCCTTGGCCGGCTCAGGCTGCTTCACATAGTCTGGCACCACGCCTTGGCCGGGCGCGCGATAGACTTCAATGCTTTGGCTTTGCTTCGGAGGTGTGCCGGCTGAAACTTTTACCGGCTGAGTTCGAGCAGATGTTTGGGCCGTCGGTGCTCCGAGGAGTTCTGGTTCGCGGACCGGCAGCGGATCGCCAAAAGTGCGCGGGACAGGCGAGGGGCGCAATTGATCGAGTGGCACCGCAGCCGGCTGTCGGCTGGCGGGTGCGCGCGGCTGATAGCGCATCTCAGCATGGCGCGCGGGATCCATTTGCCAGGTTTCTGACATGCCCGAAATGGCACCGGGACGTGACACCGCTTCGCCGGGTGTGCGTTTCAATTCGCAGCGCGGCCCGATACGGAACGTTGCTGGCGTGAGAGACCATGAGGCGCATGCCATATCGGCCGTGCACATTTGCGCGCAGGCCTCGACCGTTGTCCCGCGTTCGGATCGATAGAGATCGCCAAACCGGTAAGTATCATCTTCAACAGCTAGGACACCGCCTTGCAGTGTATCTTCTGCGAATGCGGGCGCCGTGAAAACGGCGAGGGCAATCAGGCTGGACAAAGCGCGCATGGCTTGGACCTCTCATGATGGAGACTTGCCAACAGATGTGCCACAGGTCTGCTTAATAAGAGGTGAGCGCGGGCGTGAAAAACCCGGTAACTAGTTGCCGTCTTCAATCACGCGGCGAGCAATCACCATCGCCTGAACCTCGCCAGCGCCTTCGAAAATGTTCAAGATTCGCGCGTCTTGCAGGACGCGGCTGACCGGATATTCGAGCGCAAAGCCGTTCCCGCCATGAATTTGCAGCGCATTGTCTGCCGCGGCCCATGCCGCCCGAGCTGCGAGCAATTTGGCCATTCCAGCTTCCAGGTCGCAGCGTTTGTCCTGGTCTTTTTGGCGCGCTGAGAAGTAAGTGAGCTGGCGGATACCGACCAGTTCGGCTGCCATCATCACCAGCTTGTTTGCGACGCGCGGGAAGTTGAAGATTGGCTGTCCGAACTGGTTGCGATCGAGGGCATAGCGAAGCCCAAGTTCGAGCGCGTTTTGGGCAACGCCAACCGCGCGGGCCGCGGTCTGAATGCGTGCCGACTCGAACGTCGCCATCAGGTGCTTGAAGCCCATGCCTTCGGTTTCACCGAGCAGGTTCGCAGCAGGGACTTCAAACTCGTCGAAACCGATTTCATACTCTTTCATGCCGCGATAGCCGAGCACTTCAATCTCGCCGCCGGTCATACCATCGGCAGGGAAGGGCGTTTCATCTGAACCGCGTGGTTTCTCGGCGAGGAACATGGACAAGCCAGAGAAATTGCTCGTTTCAGGATTGGTGCGCGCCAGCAGCGTCATCAGGTCGGCGCGAACCGGGTGGGTGATCCAGGTCTTGTTGCCGGTGATTTTGTATGTGTCGCCATCCTTCACGGCACGGGTGCGCAAGGCGCCCAGGTCTGATCCGGTATTGGGTTCTGTAAACACTGCGGTTGGGAGAATTTCCCCGCTCGCAATTACGGGCAGATATTTTTCTTTTTGGGCATCTGTGCCGCCAATCAGGATCAACTCGGCCGCGATCTCAGACCGCGTGCCCAATGATCCGGTGCCAATATAGCCCCGCGAGAGTTCTTCAGACACAACACACATGGCGGTTTTGCCCATGCCGAGGCCGCCAAACTGTTCAGGAATGGTGAGGCCGAACACGCCGAGCTCCGCCATTTCCGACACGACATCCATCGGGATATACTCGTTTTTCAGATGCCACTCATGTGCGAACGGAACGATTTTATCGTCCGCATACCGCCGGAACTGCTCGCGGATCATCGCCATAGTCTCGTCTTCGCCTGTGTTTTCGACGGTGGCGCGGGCGAGGCTATCGGGCAAATGCGCTGCGGCAGCGGACATGCTGTCTGGGGTCAGGCCTTTCTCAATCAGGGTGCGGACGCTCGGATCTGCGAACAAAGCGTCCGCCGCTTCGACGGAATCGAATTCATGCGCGCGGATGGTTTCGCCCTGGTTCATCGGTACGCCGCCGACAATGTCAGCCAGATATTTGCTAAACAGAATTTGCGCGAGGAGGGCGTCAATCTCGCCGAGTTTGCCGTTCGCTTCCAACCGAGAGGTCCAATTGGCGGTCTCGCGCAGCGTTTCGACATAGGTGACCAGCCAGGCATAGCCGTGGGCCAAATGTTGATTGGCTGCGAAAGCGGCGCGATCGACTTTTCCTGATGGGGCAAGAATTGCGCTGATCTTTGTGTGCACGGACGACTTATAGGTATCGCAGGCGACGATTGCGTTTTGTAGCAAACCAGTGAGGCCGTTCAGCACCGTGTTTTCGTTCCCGCCCGTCATGTCGCTCATCACTTTCCTCCGTCTTGGGGCGATTAACTAGGTCGGCCGGCCGCCTCTGTCACGTTCTGGGCGCTGCGTCATAAACAACAGCGTTAACCTCTAGATTAAGGATTTAACCAAATTCCGATGGAATGCTTGGGGTTGATTTTACGTGGAAAATTCCATTTTAACTAGAAATAAGTAAACAAAAACAACGCTTTGGTTAACTTAATGGCGATTGAAATTTACCTTAATTTTGGTTAATTAACCAACCCATGAGGGCGCAGAAGCCCCTGATAAATTCACCATAAAAACAAAGAGCTTTAGGAGTTTCAGGGGATGAACCCATATTCGCGTTTTGGGCTGGTGTCGAACACCGTTTCGGCAGCCGCGATACTTGGTCTATTGGCATTTATTGGACCACAATTTTTAGCTTCAGTTGAAACCGTTTTCGGCCAGGATACGACTTCGACAACGCTCGCGGTTGGCGGCGCGGTCGCGATCATGGTCGTGTTTTGGCTGGCCATGACCGAAGCCATTTTTCCGACCCTGTTTCGGTTTAACACGGTGCGCCGTTTGATCCTTGGGAAATACTATTTCGAGGGCACATGGCTTCAGTCTGAAAAGGGAGACGACCATCAACGTCTGTCGGTCATCGATATTCAGCCGGATGGGAAAGGTTTCATTTTCTCAGGCTACTCGCTCAACCAGGACCTGGAGATTGAAAGCAACACGCTGATTGAGTTTTCGGACATGTCTTGGCCATTTATGACCTACAAGCACCGGAACTCGCTTTCAGACGGTGCCGACGGACGACGTGACGGCGTAGGGGAGCTTCAGTTTGAGATGAACCGCTCTGCGTCTCGTCGCTATAATGGTTTTGTCCAGTTTGTTCGTAGCCCTGACCGAGTTCGGATCGAAGGCGCCAAGCTGACCAGCGGCAGAGAGGTGAAGTCTCTTCGCACGCTCCAAGGTCGTCAAACCGTCTTCGCAAAATACTGGGATCTGTTTTTCAATACCAGCATCCGCAATGCCAATGGTCCGATCACAGTTCGACCACGCCCGGTGAACATGGCCACTGCAGCCAAAGCGAGCGCCGAACGCCGGATTGTCATTGAGAGTGCCGAAGCGACAGAAAAAGTCAGCTCGGCCCTGGATCGAATAGAAGAAACCGCAGCGCGGGTTGATCGCCGGAAGTCTGACAGCCGAGACACCTCCGATGACGAAATCGTCCACCGCCGCCGCGCCAGCGATTGGGTTAAAACGCCTGCCAAAGCCAAGGATGAAGACTTAGTCGATGATGAAGATCTCGACCTTGAGGATACGCCGGAGCTTGCAAAGGCGTCTCAGAAATAAGTTCAACGAACCAAACCTTTATCAGGGACTGCGCGTCTGGGCCCTGCTTGGTTTGACCTTAGATTAACGCGATAGCGGCCTTCCAAACGGGAGGCCGTTTTTCGTTTGATCACGCGAGGTGTCTTCCATTTTCGCTTGCATTTTGGGGGCTCGTGGTTAAATCGACGCTAAGTGATAACATAACAAGAGTATCTCCATGTCCCGTTTTCTCCTCTTGGCGAGTATTTCGCCGCTCGCATTGACGCCCATCGTTGCCGCTCAATCTGATGAACGCCGCGAGGAGACGATTATTGTCTCTGCGCCAGGCCCTGAACGGTCTGCTGATGAGTTGGTTGGCAATGCCACCGCGCTCGACCGCGAAGACATTCTCGAAACTTTGAACGCCTCTCTTGGAGACACTCTCGATCGCCAGCCAGGTGTTGCGACAACCTTCTTTGGCGCTGGCGCAAGCCGCCCAATTTTGCGCGGCCTCGGCGCTGAGCGGGTGCAGGTGCTGACCAACGGTATTGGCGTTATCGACGTATCAGCGGCGTCTCCAGATCACCAGGTTACCGCAGACGGGATCGATGCGGAGAAGATCGAAATTTTGCGCGGCCCGGCGGCGTTGGGATATGGCGGTCAAGCGATTGGCGGCGTGGTCAATGTCATTGACGGACTGATTGTGGATGACCTCCCGGACGAGCCATTTTCTGCTGACCTGTTCAGCGCATATAACAGCGTGAACGAAGGCACCGAGCTGGCTGGCCGCGGCCAATTCACAGCCGGGCAGTTGGTCTTTACGCTGTCTGGCTCGATGCGGGATTTCGACAGTTACGATATTCCGGACTTCTCAGAATCTGCCTTCCAGCGCGCCGCTGAAGAAGAAGAGCATGACGATGAGGACGAGGGCGAAGAGCACGAGGAAGAGGAAGAAGTTCGCGGCACCGCTGAAAACTCCTTCGTCGAAACTCAAACGCTGTCCGCCGGTGTCAGCTGGGTTGGCGAGAATGCATTTCTCGGTGTCGCTGTTCGTCAGCAAACCGCAGAATATGGCCTGCCAGGCCACGGCCATGAAGAAGAGCATGGTGAGGAAGAAGAAGAGGGTGAAGAGCACGAGGAAGAGGAAGAAAATCCATTCATCGACCTTGAGCAAACCCGCGTCGATGTTCGCGGCGGCGTTACCATCAATAATGGCTTCCTGACCGATATTATCGGCACGCTCGCCATCGTCGACTATGAGCACACAGAATTCGAAGCTCCGGGTGAGCCCGGGACCGTGTTTGGAAATGACGGTGTTGAAGGCCGCGTCGAGTTTGATCACACCTTTGCAGGCTTTGAAGGGGCCTTTGGTGTCCAATACTCAGACCGCGAGTTTAGCGCGGTCGGCGAAGAAGCGTTCGTGACGCCAACTGACATTCAGAATTTCGGGGTATTCATCTACGAAGCCCAGGAATGGGATGATGTGATCGCGATTGAAGGCGGCTTGCGGGTCGACATGGTCGAGTATGACAATGTTGAATTTGGTAGCCAGGACTTTGATTTGTTCAGCGGCTCGTTCGGCGCCCACAAACACTATGATGGCGGGCTCTGGCTCGGCGGCCAGATCTCCTACACCGAACGCGCCCCGAACGAGAGCGAGCTGTTTGCCTTTGGTCCGCACCTGGCGACTGACCAGTTTGAGGTTGGTGACCCAACCCTGGACAAAGAGACCGGCGTCAACGTGGAAGGCACGCTGCGTTGGGCGGGCGATAATGCGAGTGTCGGCATCAACCTGTTCGTGACCGAGTTTTCTGACTTCATCTATTTGGAGCCGGGCACAGCGGTCGTCGATGGCGAGCTGACAGACGAAGGCGATGGCCTGCCAGTGTTCCGCTTCGTCCAGCAGGATGCGAGCTTCTGGGGCGGCGAGATCTATGGTGACCTTGTCATCGAAGAAGGTTTGCTGGGCGCCGATTGGGAATTCAATGGAAGCCTCGATTTTGTTGAAGCGGGCCTTGATGATGGCGGCAATGTTCCATTCATCCCGCCCATCACGTTCAATGGTGATGTCAGCGCTGAGTGGGGCGCGTACGAGCTTGGCGCGGCGGTGACGATTGCGGGCGACGAAAATGATCCTGGAATTGGTCAACTGCCGACCGATGGCTACACGACGCTGGATTTGCGCGGAGAGGTTGATCTGTCTGACTTTGGAATTGGCGCGGATGGCACCGAAGCCTTTGTCGAAGCGCGCAATATTACGGATGAGGAAGTGCGGTTTACGACCTCCGTTCTGAAAGACTTGATTCCGGCCTCTGGTCAGAACATTCGCGTTGGTGTACGGCTCGCCTTCTGATGAGTACGACCCCTTCCAGAGCAGCGGCAATTGACGCACCGGCCATCGCCTTTTCGGGCCTGTGTTTCATTCATTGTCTGATCTTGCCGGTTCTGTCGGCCAGCCTTCCAAGCCTTGGAGTGCTGGCTGAGGCAGAATGGCTCCACAAAGCTTTTGTCTTTGCGGCGCTGCCATTCTCGCTCATCGCGCTGGCCTCAAAACAGACGAGCGCGATTGCAGGTGGGTTGATTGTGGTCGGTTTCAGCTTGCTGGTTGCTGGCGCCTTTGTTGAGGCGCTGCACGATTACGAAACCTTGCTGACGGTGACGGGTGCAATTGTACTCGCTTCAGGTCACGTGGTCCGTTGGGTGCGCACCAACGCATCCGGCCAGTCATAAGCCAAACGCGCTTGCTCAATCCAATCCAGGTGCGCCTGTAAGGGCGCCCAATCATCGTCTTTTGCGATCGGTTCCCAGAGGGCCTCTACCGTTTCTACAATCAGATCGACTGGGCGTTCCGCTTGGAAATAAGCGTGGTCCAGTCGCTCTGGCCGAACCGGCGTTCTCGCCTCGATGAGCGATCTGACTTTTGCGAACGCGTCGGTCTCATAAAGATCTGCTTGCGGGCTTTTTGCTGCGCGGTCCTGGCTTGCGGCGCCGCCAAACCAATCAAAGAAGGTTTGCGGCCAAGGCGCGCCGGATTGCGTCATCCAGCCGTAGAATTCCTGCAGGAATAAAAGATCGTCGCGCAATTCGATGCCACGCTCTATTCCGAGCAGGGCGAGCGTATGGGCTGCAAAGCTCTCTTGGTAGGCAGGTTCATAGGCGCCCATTGCTCGGCTCAAGTCGTTGCTATCGGCAACCAGCGACATCGCTCCGCCCAATTGTTGCAGCGCCCAAAGACCTTGGGCTGGCTGTCTGCCAAAGCGGTACAGGCCTTGTTGGTCAAAATAGGCGGCCGTGAAATTCGGATCGCTCTTCGGAAGGAAGCGCCAGGGCCCGAAATCAAAGGTTTCGCCAGTTATGTTGAAATTATCCGTGTTCATGACGCCGTGCACAAAACCGGCGGCCATCCACTGCCCGATCATCTTCCCCGTCGCTTGCGCCATGCGCTCGAAAAGCGCTGGCGTTGACGATCCCAAAGCTTCGTCTGCGCAGTCGGGGAAATAATGTTCGATGACGTGGTTGATCAGCGCCGCCATGGCCTCGGTATCGTCATAGTAAGCAGCGCGCTGAAACGTGCCGAACCGTAAATGCGAGTGACTGAGGCGCACCAACACAGCTGATCGTGTCGGCGAGGGCTCATCATTGCGATGCAGGTCCTCACCGGTTTCAATCAAGCTGAAAGCCTTGGACGTGTTTACTCCCAGAGCTTCGAGATAGGCGGACGCCAGGATTTCCCGCACCCCGCCTTTCAAAGTGAGGCGGCCATCGCCTTGCCGCGACCAACGCGTTTGCCCGGAGCCTTTGGTGCCGAGGTCCAAGAGGCGTCCGGCCGAATCGCGAACCTGTGCAAACAAAAACCCGCGCCCATCCCCAAGCTCGGGATTGTAAACATGAAACTGATGACCGTGATATCGAAGCGCCAAGGGCATTTTGAGATTCTGAGATAATGACTGGAACTCGGCAAAGTGCTTTACCCATTCGGTCTCGCTAAAGCCTGACAGATCAACAGCGTCAGCCCAGCGCGTGTTGCGAAAGCGCAACACCGTTGTTGGAAACGTTGCGGGCTCTGCTGCATCTGCGAAGAGGGCAGAAATTTGCTCGATTGGGACGTTCATGTGGCTGTCTAAGCTTGTTTCACGGCGTTTGGACAGGGAAATTCCGCAATATCTTTTCTCGACCAGCAGTCTCCGGCAATGATGTCGAGCGCTGTCAATCTGGTTATGTTGCGATGCAGCATAGAAGCCCTCTTTCGTAAGTCGTTCACGAAAATATGATGATTTGTGAAGCTGCGCCAAACAATGAGTTGCGGCTGCGTAAAATCATAAACGGAGGAATATATGACGCTTGGTAGAAAACTAGTCTTTAGTGCGTCTCTGGCGGCCTTGATGGCCGGCGGAGCTGCACTTGCTCAAGACGACGGCGATGGCGAAGAACTACGCCAGAATACCGTCACAGTTACCGGCTCATTCATTCAGGGGACGCCTGAAGATGCAGCACTGCCTGTCGATGTTATTACGGCGACAGATCTTAAACTCGAAGGTAACCCAACGGTTACCGACTTGATCAAAAACCTCGGACCTTCTTCCGGTACGGATGGGCAAACCAACCAGTTTGCGTCAAACGGCCTTGAAGGGACATCTAACGTAAACCTGCGTGGTCTTGGGCCAGCGCGTACACTCGTATTGTTGAACGGCCGCCGGCAAACCTTCTCTCCTTATGGGATTGGCGAGCAAGCGCAGCTCTTCGTAAACACCAATAACATTCCATCTGCCGCGATTGGTCGTTTGGAAGTTCTGAAAGATGGTGCGGCCGCGCTATATGGTTCTGACGCAATTGCAGGCGTTGTGAACTTCATCACGCGTGATGATCTGGACGGTCTTGAGCTGTCAGGTGACTATCAGACCTTTGATGGTTCTGATGGCGAGTATCGCCTCTCAGCCGCCTATGGTCTTCAAGGCGACAATTTTAACTGGGTTACAACGGTCGAGTACCAAAAACGTACTGAAACACCGTTGCTCGAGAAAGATTGGGCTATTTCCTCAATCACCGAAAACCCAGTTGGGGGTTTCTCGTCTCTGTCTAACCCAGGGCGTTATGTCGTAATCGGTGCGACCGGTGTCGTGGGCGCGGAAGTCGACAGCGGATGTGAAGCCGCTGGTGGTATCATCAACCCTGCGGTTGGCGATTGTCGCTTCCAATTCACGCAATTCGACAACCTGGTGGAAGAAGAAGAACAGCTGAAATTCTTCACCGAGTACAATCGTGAGATTGGCAACGGTGATCTTCACCTCGAATTGCTCTATTCGAAAATTGAAGTTCCAGAGTGGAAAACGTCTCCTTCTTATCCGCCGCAGGTTCTTACGAGCCAGTTCGTGCCGGCCAGTGCCCCTGGGTATCAGCAGTATCTCGCTGACAATCCAGGTTCTGCGCTCGCGAATGGCTTCGGAGCACTGTTCATCGGTCGTACGTTTGGTTGGGGTGGTTTCCCTGGTACTGGCGGCGCTCAAGAAGGTATCCGTGAGTATGACTCGATTTCTGCATCGGGCTCCTATGCCGGTACATTTGCAAATGACGTGAATTATGATTTCGCTCTCAGCTATTCTGAGACCGAAGGCTATCGCCTCACAAACGATACTTATATCGGTGGTTTGACGGCTGCGCTGAGCGGGTTTGGTCTTTGTGCTGACCAGATCACAGGTGCTGTAGATGCTGGTGCAGTCGCAGGACAAGGCGGGTGTCAGTACTATAACCCGTTCTCAAACGCGATCCCTGCGAGTGCGATCACCGGGCAAGCGAACCCGAACTTCAACCCAGCACTTGCAAACTCTGTAGAGCTTGCAGACTGGCTTACAGATCCGACGGAAACTGACGCAACAACAAGCCTGCTCGTGTTTGACGCGGTATTCTCTGGCGAGAGTAACGTGCAAGCTGGCGGTGGTTCAGTCGGTTGGGCGGCTGGTGCTCAAATTCGTCGCGAGACGTATGAAGTTGATCCAAGTGATCTGACGGATCTTGCGGTCACTCCTGGACCAGGTGGTACCGGACCATTCTCGTTCTTGGCGGGTACAAACGCAGCGGACGAAGATCAGTCTATCTTTGCTGTGTTCGGCGAGCTTCAAATTCCACTCTACGAGAATTTGGATCTCCAAGTTGCTGCGCGTTACGAGGATTATGGCGGTGAGGTTGGTTCAACCTTCGACCCGAAAGTCGCTGCTAAGTGGCAAATCAATGATGCGTTTGCATTCCGTGGATCAGCTCAGACCTCGTTCCGCGGGCCAACACTGAACCAATTGTCTGGAACAGTGACAACGCTTCAGTTCGTTGCGCCAACCTCTGCGTTTAAAGCGGTGGATCAATCTGGTAATCCAAACCTCAGCCCAGAAAGCGCATTTAGCTTCAACTTGGGTGGTATTTTCCAGAATGGCGGCTTCTCTGCTTCTCTCGATTACTACAATTTCGACTTCTCAGATCCGATTATCGTCGAACAGCAGTCTAGCATCGTGAGCGCAGCGCTCGCCGCGCTGGCGACGCCATCGACTGACGATGATGCAATTATTGGCCGGATTTCGTTCACCGATAACAATAATGACGGCATTAATGATCCTGCTGAGATCTCTCGTATTGCGACAAACGTCGTGAACGGACCGGACATTGAAACGTCTGGCTTCGATCTGCGTGCAGAGAATGTTTGGGATCTTGGGGCAGGCGAGTTCACGCTCGGCTTGGACTCGACCTACATTATTGAGTACGAGGTCGGTGATTTCGACATTGAAGGCGTGACAATCGCGGGCGGTGATCGGGTAGATCAGTTCAACCGTTCTAACTTCTCGCGCTCTTTGCCACAGTGGAAAGCGAATGTGACAGCCAACTATGCAGTGGGCGATCACAATTTCCGCGGTGTCGTACGCCACATCGACTCGTATGATGATGAGCGCGGTGACATCACTGGAAACGGCTCAGATAAGATTGACAGCCAAACAACGCTGGATCTGTTCTACAATTGGGACGCCCCATGGGATATCGATCTCGGGCTCTCTGTTGTGAACGCATTTGATGAAGATCCACCATTTGCAGCGTTTGACTTGAACTACGATCCGTACACACACAATCCGTTTGGCCGGACGTTCAAGATCAGCCTGACCAAGACCTTTGGCGGCAGCTAAGGTCTCAAGAACAGACACAAACACAAAGGGCGGCCTTCGGGCCGCCCTTTTTCATTTGCATGTTTCGAATGGATCGCCGGCTGCTTAAAGCCCCATATCGATCGGTTTCTAGTTCAGGCCTTCACGGCCGATGGCGTAGAAGCGCTCACGGCGTTGGAGTTTCAGCTCATGCGGCGTCAGCGCTGAGAGCTCTTGCAGCGCTTTGTCGATGGCTTTTCCAGCAGAGGCGATGGCCTTTTGTGGATTGCGATGAGCGCCGCCAATTGGCTCTTTGACGATGGAATCGACCACTTTCAATTTCATCAGGTCTTTCGCCGTAATCTTCATCGCCTCGGCCGCGTCTTTTGCTTTTGCAGCATCGCGATACAGAATTGAGGCGCACCCTTCCGGTGAGATTACGGAATAGATGGAGTGTTCCATCATCATGACTTTGTTCGCCGCGGCGATCGCAATCGCGCCGCCAGACATGCCCTCGCCAATGATCAGCGTGATCAGCGGGACGGGCAGCGTCAGGCATCGCTCGGTGCCGCGCGCAATCGCTTCGGCTTGGCCGCGTTCTTCGCCGGCTTTACCTGGGAACGCCCCAGCTGTGTCCGGCATTGTAATGACTGGCAGCTCAAACCGCTCAGCCAAGTCCATCAAACGGACGGCTTTGCGGTAGCCTTCTGGGTGCGCCATGCCGAAATTGTGCTTCAGGCGGGCTTCTGTCGTGCGGCCTTTTTCGTGGCCAATGACAACGACGGATTGACCTTTAAAGCGTGCCAGACCGCCGATAACGGCTTCATCATTTCCGAACACGCGGTCGCCGGCAAGTTCTTGGAAATCATCGAACAGACCTTCGACATAGTCGCTGAAATGAGGCCGCTCAGGATGGCGAGCAACTTGCGTCTTGCGCCATGGATTGAGCGACGAGTAGGTGTCTTTAAGTTGCTTTGCAGCCTTCTCTTTGAGCTTTGTCAGCTCGTCATTGATCTGCGGGCCACCTTCTTGGGCAGCTACCGATTCCAGCTCAGCGATCTTGGTCTCAAGCTCGGCGAGCGGCTTTTCGAAATCGAGATATGTCGTAACCATGCCTGCTAAATAGCCGTGCTTGCGCTGAATCGCTAGCCTTTTCCTGCCTCTGAGCTGAATCGCTCGAACAAGAGCACGGGTTCGCCGCGGTAATCTGTCGGGCCGACTTCACGATAGCCGATCTTTTCCGCGACCCGAATGGAGGCCGCATTGTCCGGATCAATGATACAGGTCGACCGGCCAGGCATCACGTCGTCCAGCCAATCATGCGCGGCCTTCGTCGCCTCATGCGCATAGCCTTTGCCCCAGGCCGATTTTGCCAGGACCCAACCGGCTTCGGGACGCCCCGAAATGTCAGGTTTTAAGCCGCGTTTGAAATCGGCAAACCCGACCTCGCCAACAAAAGTGTCCGTGCGCCGTTCGCGAACGATCCAATAGCCATAGCCGAGCATATCCCAGAGACCGCGATTGCGAAGATGCGCGAACCACGCGTCCTGAGGGTCTCGGGTGTTTCCACCGATAAACTGGACGACATCCTGATCTGCCCACATAGCCGCCATGTCGGCATAATCCGCAAAGGTGCTCGGCTTGAGGCTCAGCCGCGCGGTCAGGAGCGTTGGCGCGCTCAAGCCTGCGCTTTCATCTGTTCCAGCATTTTGCCCATCGCGGCATGCACCGTTTGGATCGCTTTCAAGGGGCGAACCATCACTTTGAAATCGGTAATTTTGCCGTCAGCATCCCATTCAATCATGTCGATGCCATTGACATGAATGCCGTCCATTTCAGTTTCAAACTCGAGCACAGCTTTGTCGCCGCAATCGAAGACGCGCGTATATTGAAACGTGCCATTGCCGAGCGTGTTCCCGGCCGCTGAGAGATAGGCGAACGTGATCGCCTTACCTTCTTGCGGCGTGTGGACCACCGGGCTGCGGAACACCACATCATCGTGCAAGAGTTCCAGCAGTTTCCCTTTGTCGTGGCCGCCCATCATATAGTCGAACCATCCTTGAAGGTTCGGTTGATATCCGGTGACGGGGACTGCGTGCTGATTGGCCATCTGGGCCTCCTCCCTTTTCCTTAAGGGTGGAGGCCCAAATGCGTTTTGTCTAGCGCTCCCCTAGAGGAACAACGCCGCCGCGGCGTCTGGGAAGAAGGCGAAGAAGCCGCCAACACAAAAGGCTGCGACGCTGATGCCCCAAAGGGTCCAGCTGATCCGTCTCAGCCGCGTGCAGGCGCGCGCTTTTTCTGGATCGACCGGGCAGGGCAGGGTGCGGGCGTGCCATTGCCAGGCCCCCGATGCGGCGAGGACGAGCCCGGTGAGGCCAAACACGATTTCCTTGTTTGCACCGAACCAGGTGATGCCGGGGACCGCGCCGATCACACCAGACCAAACCGCGCCCATGCCCAACATGACCAGCATTGCCGGTAATGCGCAGCAGACCAGTGTGGTCGCGGATGTGAAAAGGGCGATCGTGGCGGGCAGCACGCTCGGGGCCTTTACCTCATCTTGGATGGTGGTCATGCCGTTTCGCGCTCGACCGAGACGAGGTCATAGCCAGACTTTTTAACCAGCTCGCCAACCCGGTCATCGCTAAGGTCGGCTCCGGCTTTTAAGGTGACGTGGATCTCGCCGCGATCAAGATCGACATGAACAGTGTCGACGGCCTCTTCTTTGCCAAAGACTTTCGTGACGGCGCGCGCGCAGAAATCACAGACCATCCCGTTGACCTTGGCGGTGACCATAGTTTGGGCGGTGGCGGCGGTTTCACTCGGCGTGTCTTGATCGGCAAAAGCGACCGGGGTTGCGAGCGTGAAGGCGAGCGCCAGTGCGGCGATTGAATGATGTTTCATCTGTCCTGTTCCTTCTTAGTATCGGACAATCCAGTTCAGTAAAAACTCTTCTGTCTCGGGTGTATACCCGATCTCGAGTAACTGAACGTCGTAAAAAAAGCGGACCAAAGGGGTCACGACTGTCGGTGTTTCGGCTTCTGGCCGGTTCTGCACCTCGAGCATCAGCCAAGTGTGTAAATCACCATAGTCGCCAAGATAAGGCGCGACGCCGATCCTCGCAGATTGCCTAGCGTCTTGAGAAAAGCCGACATCGTAAGCGCGGCCTTCATAGGAGACAAACCAGCGGCGGGTCTCCCAATCTGCACCGATGCCGATAAAGCCTGCGGCTTCAGTCTCAGCCTCATCCCCGAACGGGTCAGCCTGGCCGAGCGCTGTTTTCAGATAGAGATTCGCTTGAGAATTTGATGTGTTCCAGCGCTTCACCAAGCGATTGTATTGTATGCCTGTGAAGTGCCAGTCCGTTTGCCAATTTCGTTCCGAATACAGGCCAATCGAGTCCTTTGCCGTGGGCGACCAGTGCGCATGAATGGATGAGAAATCCCCATTGTTCTGCTGCATCACTGTCCAGCCGCCGGGATAGGAAACCGGCCTTGCCTCTGCTGATGGGCTCGAAATGGCACCGCCAATTGCAAGCGCGAGGCCTGCAAATAGAATGCGTTGCATGTTTAAATCCTGTTTGAGTTGATCCGTTTGCGAACAGGATCAGGCCCGTGGCGGCGGGGGCTCATACTCCAGGAGAATAGATGTTGCGGTATCCGGCATCGGGGTGGCCCACAGGGTTAGCCCCGGGATCGGTTGCTTCAGGTCAGGTGCATCCGTGGTGACGCCATTCCCCAGCAAGGCCGCGCAGCAACACGCTTGGCTGTCATGTGCAGGGGCCTCATCAGGCGTATGATGCGCCGCGACCATATCATCATGACATGGCATGTCGGATGACATCATCGGTTGCGCGCTCGTCGTAAGACTGGCGGCGACATTGCACGGCTGCGCAACCGCTTCAAAGCCGAGCGAGAGCGCCGCGATAAGCCAGAGCATGGATGTAAACGCGCGAAGCATCCGTGGACGCTAAGAGATCTTTAGAGCTTCATCAAGCGCATTAGGATGACCGGCTGGCTTTCTCATCCAGGCCCGAAATGCCTTGGCGGGCTTTTAAAGCGGTGCTGACATCTTCCAAGCTGACGCCTTTGGCGCGCAGCCCAACCATGATGTGGTAGAGCAAGTCAGCGGCTTCGGCGGCGCTTTCCTCTTTGCCTTGGGCGGCAAGCGCCAGCGCAAGCTCAGCGCCTTCCTCAGCGATTTTCTTGCCGCAATGGAGCGGGCCTTTTTCAAGCAAGCTCATCGTGTAAGAGCGCTCGCCGTCTCCGTCCGCACGGGCGTCGATCGTCATGGCGAGATAGCCGAGCATATCCATCAAGCCGTGCGCATTTCCGAGAGGCGTGTTTGACATCGTAGAGCTCCTAAAGCGGGCGAACCGGGGCGCCGGCGGCGGTCAGCGCGGCGCGCGCTTGTTCTAGACTGACTTCACCGAAATGAAAGATCGAAGCCGCGAGTACGGCATTCGCGCCCGCTTCCAAGATGGCCGGTGCCAGGTCTTCGGCTTTGCCCGCGCCGCCGCTGGCGATGACCGGAATAGACACCGCATCAGTAATCGCTTTGGTCAAAGGAAGGTCAAAGCCCGACTTGGTGCCGTCCTTGTCCATACTGGTCAGCAGGATTTCGCCAGCGCCTTTGCTTTCTGCAAGCTTCGCGAACTCCACCGCATCAATCCCGGTTGGTTTGCGCCCGCCATGGGTGAAGATTTCCCAATGGTCACCGGTTTTACGCGCATCAATCGCGACGACAACACATTGACTACCCGCTTTCGCAGCGCAGCGAGACACCACATCAGGATCAGCCACGGCGGCTGAATTAATGGCGACCTTGTCAGCGCCCGCGCGAAGCAGCTGAACCATGTTCTCAGCGCTGCGCACACCGCCGCCAACGGTCAGCGGCATAAAACACTGTTCTGCCGTCGCGCTGACAATGTCGAGCAAGGTCCCGCGCCCTTCATGGCTGGCCGTGATGTCGAGAAAGCAGAGCTCATCCGC
>JALUWJ010000041.1 GCA_027019605.1 Henriciella sp.
TCCCGACCCACAGGACTTTCGCGTCAGCAGGGCTGTAAATCGCGGTGCCATGCTTGCCTTTCAGATCAACGCCGTAATGCCACTTTTTGACGTCTTCCCACTCATAATAAACCTCACCGAACGGCGCCGAGATCTTGGACGGGGACATCAGGACCGGGTGGGTAAAGACTGAGCTGCTGACAAAACTGGTGGCTTGCGCGAGAGAGAGCGGCGCCAGTACGAGCCCGGCGGCGAGTGCTAAGATGGCAAGGCGTTGGCGCGGTTTGCGCGCATCGCGCTCAAGCAATTGAGTCAGACGCTTCTTCAAGGTCTCGTGGCGCGGCAGAATGAACGCCGCGACTGGAAGCGCCTGGGTTGGCTGCGGACGGGTGACACGTGCAGTGTTGGCCAGCGCGCGCGCATAGGCAAAATTGTCTCCGGTCAGGGCTGCGGTTTGCTCATCGCACGCCGCTTCGCGCCAGTAATCGAGTTCCCGGCGCATCATCCATGCAAACGGCGAGAACCAGAACACATCGGCGACGAGGCGCTCAAACGGGCGGGTGATCAAGTCGCCGCGCGAAATGTGCGTGCACTCGTGCGCAAGGATGATGTCTGCGTCTCTCTGATCCGAAATCGCTTCGGGCAGATAAATCGTCCGTTGGCGAATACCCGCGAGGAAAGGGGACCCCTGCGGGATACTCGCCGTGGCCGGAGTCTGACGCAGACCCAGCTTTTTCGCCCAAACATCAGCGCGAACGTCAGTATGTTCACTCGCTAGGGCTTTAATGCTTTGCAAGCGGAACTGGCAAAGCGCATTCATGCCAATCCGTCCAAGCCAACCGGCGACCAGGAGCGCGATCAACACAATCCCAATGATTGGTGTCGCAGAGGCCTCATTGGCGGCTTGCATCGCAGCATTGGTCGATAGGGCTTCGGCGGCGCCGCCAATATATGGCAGGTCCGGGATCGGCGTCGCCATTGGGTCTGGCAACAGCGCGTAGGCGCCGTAAATGACCCAAGGCAGGAATGCGAGAAAGGCAGCGCCGCGCCAAATGGTGTGCGCAAAACGGGCTGGCACGGGTTCGCGGCTCAAGATCTGAGCGCCCCCCGTCAAAAGCCCGGTCCAAATCAGCGAAAACGCAATGAACCAGAGGGCTGACATACTTTACTCCCCGTTTTCTTTAGCTTCTGCGGCGTTGATGATTGTATCCAGCTCATCAAGCTCACTGTCCGACA
Organism: Henriciella sp.; assembly: GCA_027019605.1. Taxonomy (GTDB): domain Bacteria; phylum Pseudomonadota; class Alphaproteobacteria; order Caulobacterales; family Hyphomonadaceae; genus Henriciella. Next base: position 1,216 of record JALUWJ010000041.1, read on the forward strand.
AATGCGGACTTTCTGCGAACATGGTGGCTGGAATAGGGCCGTCCATGTCCAACACTTTTCGTGCGAGATGGCGAACAAGGCTGCCTAAGGTTTCAACCCGATCAAGCAAAGGCTCAAATGTGACTGGATCAACATCGCCATTGCGCTGCACCCAGCCTTTCGCTTCCATCCGGCCTAATACCGTACGGGTCGTTGACAGTTGCCAGTCCTGAGACGGGCCGACCGCTTCGTGCAGTTGGCGCGCCGTTTTTGCTCCGCTGTTCCAGAGATACTTTAGAATAACCAGCTCAGACGGGTTTGGGTTGGCCATGTCACTTCCTCATTTGCAACCTAGCTTGCGCTACACTTGTAAAACTACGCCTGTAGAGCTGGCGGAGTCAAGTTACATGAGACTCAGGTGTTGCAGCGCACGGGCCTTTCCCGTATAGGCAGCGCCTTAAAGAAAGGGCGGCGCGAGGCCGTACCTGTCAGGCTGTCACCCCGAACAGATTTCGAGGCGGACTTCAGGGCGAAAGGAAAAGATATGTCTACAGATATTACGTTTAACGTCACTGTGCGCGAGCGCACCGGTAAAGGTGGGGCACGTGAAGCCCGTCGTTTGGGAATGGTTCCAGGCGTCCTCTATGGTGGCGGCGAAGATCCAGTTGCGATCAACCTCAAGCAAAACGAGGTCATCAAAGCGATCAATACCGGCCAATTCCTGTCTTCAACAGCCACACTGGTTCACGATGGTAAAAAGCAAATGGTGATCCCGCAGGCGATCCAAATGCACCCGGTTTCAGACAAGCCGCAGCATGTCGATCTGTTCCGCGTCAAGAAAGACCAGATCATTACGGTTGAAGTTGCTGTGAACTTCCTCAACGAAGAAGCTTCACCTGGCCTCAAGAAGGGCGGCGCGCTCAACATCGTGCGTTATGCGGTTGAGCTCAACGTTCGGGCCGACAGCATTCCAGATTCTCTGGACGCTGACCTGACCGGTCTCGACATTGGTGACAATGTCAAAATCTCGAACATCAATCTGCCAGACGGCGCTGAGCCAACGATTACCGATCGCGACTTCACCATCGCATCGATTGTTGGACGCGGTATCTCTGCCGATACTGAGGAAGAGACAGAAGCTCCAGAAGCAGACGAAGTTGAAGCCACCAAGCAGGCTGGCGACGACGAAGAATAGGCGTGATCAAAACGCTATTTAAATCAATGGCGGGATGGCTTCGCGGCCGTCCCGCCATTATTGATTCTGATGGGCCAAATGAAGAGGATCCCGTGATGCACATCTTGGTGGGGCAGGGTAATCCAGACGCGAAATATCTTCGCAACCGGCACAATTTCGGGTTTCAAGTTCTCGATGCGATCGCTTCCGATCATGGCTTTGGCCCATGGCGCGGAAAGTTTCAAAGCCAAGTCAGCGAAGGCCGCGTGGGCGGTCAAAAAGTGCTGCTGATGAAGCCTGAGACGTACTACAACGAAACCGGACGCGCAGCGCAGGCGGCGATCAAATTCTACAAGCTCAGCGCTGAAGACGTGACCATCTTCCATGATGAGATCGATCTTGCCCCTGGCCGGCTGCGGGTCAAACGCGGCGGCGGTCATTCTGGTAATAATGGCATCCGATCAATGATCGCGCATGTGGGGGCAGAGGTTCGCCGCATTCGGATGGGGGTCGGGCACCCTGGCGATAAGTCTCGGGTGATGCCTTATGTTCTAGCCGACTTTGCGAAAGCCGATGAAGCTTGGCGCGATGCGATGATCGATGCCTGCTCACGGGCGCTGCCAATGTTGTTTGAACATGGCGATGAGCGCTTCCAAACCGAAGTGATGCGCCTCGCACCAGCTCCGAAACACGATCCGAAACAGGCGTAGACGGGCTCCCGGCGGGACAGCAGCAAGCTAAACCCGCTTTGCCAACGAAAGTTGGTACCCATGGCGGCTGGATGAAGACACACTCGACCGCCATGGGTCCTGACTTGCGTCAGGAGCGCGGTTTCGGGGGCTGGTTAGTGCTTATTCTGTATCATCTATGATCGGACCAGGTTCGAGCACGGTTGGGGCCTTTTCCTCCAGGAGATAAGCCGGCATTTGCCCTTCCGGGCATTGCGCAACCAATGCGGTGCTGCCAGCGCCTGCAATCGCGGGCAGGCCTGGTTTGGTGCTCATGGCTGCGCTCATGATCAGCATGCCGACAATGATCACACCGACGGCAGCCAGCATGATCGGACCGAGCACATCGTCCGTCTGCTCTGGAACCGTAGGCGGGCTCATTTCCAGAGGTGGGGCAGGCGTGCGCCCCTCCAGTTTTGCGGGCGTGGACGCAGCCGCAGCCGCCATTGGCGCCGCTTCAACCGGGGCCTGCGCAGCGGCTTTTTGTTTCGGCGCTTGCGAGAGCGGGTCAGTCGGGTGGTTGGTCTTCCACGCGTCCTTGCCGGCCTTGTCACTTGCTTTCAGATCGATCCAGGCGCGCAGGTCTTTGCGCCCGTCGCGGCGACCGAGTTCATCAACCAGGTCATAGTATCCGTTGACCAGTTTGCGCGGCCCCATGCCTGTCAGGGCGTAGCGCTTATCCTCGCTAAACGGCTCGTCCGGAACCGTTTTGTCGAGACCAACTTGCAACAAGACGCCATCTTTTGAACGGGCATGATGGGCGATGGCGTGA
>JALUWJ010000042.1 GCA_027019605.1 Henriciella sp.
CTTGCCTGCATTCGGCCGTCCAACAATCGCGAGGCGGATTGGGCGCGTTTGCGTGGCCTGTTTTGCCTCATCGATCGCAGCGCCTTCAGCCTCGTCATCGATCCCGGCTTTTTCGAGCGCGGCAGTCAACTTATCCGCGTTCAGATATGGATCATCAACGTCGAGCCCTTCGAGTTGATCGAGAATACCTTCGTTGAAGCGATCTTGTTCTTCTTCTTCCGCTTCTTGCAGTGCTCGTTCAAACGCTTCTTCGCCAAGCGCCTCACGAATGGACGCGTAGAGATCAGAGAGCCCTTCACCATGCGCGCCAGAAAGACCTACCGGCTCACCGAGCCCGAGGTTCCAGGCCTCGAGGACGCCTGCTTCTCCCGCGCGCCCTTCAGCTTTGTTCGCGGCGAGAACAATCGGCATATCGGCGCGGCGCAAAACTTGCGCGAACCGTTCATCCATAGCGGTCACGCCGGCGCGCGCATCGATCAGGAACAAGGCCAGCTCGGCTTCACGAATGGCGATTTCGGTCTGCTCACGCATCCGCGACTCAAGCGAGTCGTCAGCGACATCTTCATATCCTGCAGTATCGATCAGGATCAGCGGTAGGTCGGCCAGACGCCCCTCAGCTTCTTTACGGTCACGAGTAACACCGGGTTGGTCATCGACCAAAGCCAGCTGCTTCCCCGCCAAGCGGTTGAACAGGGTCGACTTCCCAACATTTGGGCGTCCAACAATAGCAATTTTTAACGGCATAGCGCGCGCCCTTAGAAAAACGGATTGCGCGCTGCGGTGGCCTTAGCGAATGGCAACCAAGCGTGCATCATCGGTCAGGACGATCAGTTTGTCCTGAACAGCAATCGGCTCGATATAGACAGGATCGCCAATTTTCAAGCGGTCAGTCTCATCACCTGTCTGCGGATCAAACGCAATCAGCTCACCTTTTGAAGAAACAACCAAGACCCGCCCTGATGCGATGATCGGGCCAGCATAGGTCAAACGACCCTTCTGTTTCTTCTTGTTGGAGAACTTTTCAAGGTCCTTCACCCAAACCACTTGGCCTGTTCCGGCTTTGATACAAGCGAGCTCAGCATCGACCCCCATGATGAAGAGGTATTCGCCCGTCAGTGCAGGTGCCTGCGTCGTGCCAATTGGTTGCTGCCAGATCCGATTGCCGGTTCGGCCATCAATCGCGGCGAAAACACCGGATTGGCTGGCTGCAAAAACCAGCCCGCCCCCGAGAATTGGTCGCGCACCAATATCATTGATCGACGAAATTGGCGTAAACTGCCCGACACTGGCGAGAGCTTCTGCCCAAAGGCGGCGGCCATTGCTGGCAAGATACGCGATCACTTCGCCAGAAGAATATGGTGCCACCACGATGTCTTCGACGGCAGCGGGGCTTGGCGACCCGAGAACCCGCGCAGATTCAGCAATCGCTTGATCGCTCCAAATCACCGCGCCTGTTTCAAGATCCAAGGCCAGCACTTCATTATTGTTTGAAGAGACGAAAATCCGGCCATCTTTGATTGTTGGCGAGCCGGTCATGGGCGCTTCGGTTTCTGTTCGCCAAAGCTCGTTCCCATTGCTGGCGTCCAAAGCTGCAACGAAGCCAAAGGCGCTTGCGACCACAAGCGTGTTTCCGTCGAGGCCAATCCCAGACCCGATCCCGAGATTGTCTCTGCGACTTCCTGAATCGAGCTTTTCGCTCCAACGGCGATTGCCATTACGAGCATCCGTCGCGGTGATCATTTGCCGTGAATCGATCGTGTAGATCGTGTCCGGCGACGCAACTGGCGGGGTTGTCAGTGCTGAGCTTCGGTCAGAGCCTGAGCCGACCTTGGCGCGCCAAGCGACGTTCAGTTCACTGGCTGCATTGATGTGCCCGATCGCCTTGCTGGCGCGGCTTCCAGCTTGTGGCCAACCGTCCGTCAATTCACGCGCTGCCGGAAGTGTAATAATCTCTGAGACCAGATCCGGATCTGGTTGCAAGCGCTCGTCGCCGAGCACCATCGTGATGCGCCCTTCTTTTTCGAGCGCTTCTTCAGCTTTTCGCTGCGCACTGCCGCGATCGAGGATGGAGCAGGCCGAAAGTCCCAATACTGAGATCGAAGCTAGCGTCAGTCTGAAAACGGATTGCGCGTTCATTCAGGCGTCTCCTCGGTGGTGTCGTCCGCAACGGGCTCGGTTGGTACGTCAGCAGCGTCTTCCACTGGCGTTGTTTCGACTTCAGCGCTGATCGGTGGAAGCGCTGCGAGTGCTTGTTGAGCTCTCGTAACCACGCCTGGTGGCGCATTTTGGGCAAGCCGCAGGAAATTGAACTCACGGCGCGCAAACTCAATGTCGCCGTCTTGCAAGGCTTTCGCCGCGACCAGTTCAGTTGCCAGCGCTGCGAATGGACCATCACCGCTTTTGAGCGGCGACAGGATACCTTCCAGCTCGCTGCGGGTCAGCGTATCGGCTTGAAGATAGGCGGCCTTGATCAATGCGAGTTTTTCGGTTGGATCTTCGAGATCGCCGACGGAAGCTGTCAGCACGTCAGCGGCCGCTGCTGCGTCGCCATTCCCATCCAATCGAACGCCTGCCAAATAGTGCGCCGCAATCTTTGCTGGCGCGATATCGTCATCGATCAATTCGGTGAGCTGCGCCGCGGCTGATTCGTAATTGCGAGCATCAACTTCGACCAGAGCGGCCTCCAAGCGGGAGGCGTTCTCTTCAACCGTATTCGCAGCTTGCACCTGTCGATACTCGTTGAACGCCACGCCGCCAATCAAGAGCGCCGCAGCGATATAGGCGAAGATCCCATACTTTTTCCAAAGCCCGGTCAGGCGATCCTGGCGTAAGCCCTCTTCGACTTCTTCAAAAATGTCGGCCAAATATGGTCTCCGATGATTTGAATTACTTTAATCCCGCTCACCCTAGCGGCGCCTGTCCACGCCCGCAACGGACAAGGTTAGCTGTCAGCAGATTTCCGCACTTTATAGGTTTGCGCTTCTCCCGGGAACGCCCGCGCGCGCACCTCATCCGCATAGGCTTCAGCCGCATCGCTGATCACCTGCTTGAGGTCAGCATTCTTTTTCACGAATTTCGGAACCCAATCGGTCATGCCGAGCAGATCATTGGTGACGAGGATCTGCCCATCGCACCCGGCAGAAGCGCCAATGCCAATCGTCGGGCAAGACACAGCGGCGGTAATCTCGTCCGCAAGATCTGGGGCGACGCCTTCAACGACAATCGCAAATGCCCCGGCGCGGTCGGCAGCAACCGCTTCCTGGATTGCGCGATCCCACTCGCCGCTGGTTCGTCCTTTGGCTCTGAAGCCGCCATCGACATTGATCGCCTGCGGCCTCAATCCAACATGCCCCATGACGGGGATGCCGCGCTCTACCAAATGTGCGATCTGAGTCGCGGCATATGTTCCGCTCTCGATTTTTACGGCCTGACAGCCAGTTTCTTGCATAATTCGAGCGGCGTTCAAAAACGCCTGATCGGCATTCGTTTCGTAAGATCCGAACGGCATGTCCACGACGACAAAGGCTTGGGACGATCCGCGCATCACCGCCTGTCCGTGAAGAATCATCATTTCCAGGGTCACACCGACGGTCGAACTCATACCGTGTACAACCATTCCCAAACTGTCACCGACCAAAAGAATATCGCAATGCGAATCGAGCAGGCTTGCGACTTGTGCATCATAGGCGGTGAGACATACCAATGGGTCTCCGCCTTTTGCTTTGGCGACGTCTTTTACCGTTTTCCGCCGGATTTGTGTCTGCGCTGACATGTTCGGGCCCTATTCTCAATTCAAATGGGGCTTTAGCAGACCCGCAGATGGCGACAAGTGAACCGGCTGTAGGGACTTATTGCGGCACTG
>JALUWJ010000043.1 GCA_027019605.1 Henriciella sp.
GTTGGCGCCAGACACATTGGTCATGAATGATCCAGCGCATGTTCGCTCTGGCCCTGAAAAACTCTACCCGCTGCTCGTCCCAGAATTTATGCCGCCGACCCTTATCTCGCGTGACACGGACGAAATCGCTGCGTTTCGCGCCGATCATAAAGATGTGATCATCAAGCCGCTTTATGGATTTGGCGGTGGTGATGTGTTCCGCGTCAAACCTGATGACAGCAATTTTGGCGCACTCGTCGAATTGTTTTTAGGACGCACTCGAGAGCCCCTGATCGTGCAAGCTTTCCTCCCGGCGGTTTCAGAAGGCGACAAGCGAATCATTTTGATCGATGGCGAAGCTGTTGGCGGCTTCAATCGCGTGCCATTGAAGGGCCATGCGCGCTCTAACCTGGCGGTTGGCGGCACGGCAGAACCCAGCGAATTGAGCGCTGCGGACCAAGCGATTTGTGATGCGATTGGCCCGGATCTAAAGGCGCGCGGGCAAGTCCTGGTTGGCATTGATGTAATTGGCGGACGCCTCACGGAAGTGAACAATACTTCGCCCACGGGCGTCCAACAGGTTCGTGACTTTACAGGGCGCGATCCAGCGGCAATGTTCTGGCAAGTTGTGCAGGATAAGCTTGCCAACAAATAGCCTCCCGGCCACTATAGGAGCCATGAACATGAAAGCTCTTTCCATCGCCTCTTTGATCGCGCTTGGGATTTCAGGCGCAGCCTGTTCTCAAGACGCCGACGCCACTGCCGAAGACACACCGCCAGCCGAAACAAGCTCTGAAACAGCGGATGTTGGCGGCAGCTTCAATCTTGGATTGCCCACAGAGGTCGACAATTCTGCAGCCACAAACGCTGGCGAATTCAACCTCGCTCTACCTGGCGACGCGCCAGCGAGCACAGACGGGTTTAATCTCGCAACTGATGTTTCGGCATCGAGCGGGCTTTCAGAACTCCCTGAAATCGAAACAGATATTGTGCAGTCGGAAGATGCTGCTCTGTCTGATGTTCTGGAGACCGAGCCGTCTGACGACGAGCCAGTTATTCGCCTAGACTAGCGCCAGCAAAAACGTTCTTTATTTGTTCTATTCTTTCTGATACGAGAGTATTCAGAAAGGATTGAGCAGATGATTGCGCGCATTACGACTTTTTCTTTTGAGGGCATCGAAGCAAAGCCCGTCGATGTTCAAGTTCATATGGCAGGGGGCAATCAGCCTGCCTTCACGATTGTCGGGCTACCGGACAAAGCGGTCGCAGAAAGCCGAGAACGCGTTCGCGCAGCCTTCAGCGCGATTGGCCTGGCCCTGCCGCCGAAACGTATCACCGTCAATCTCGCCCCCGCCGACCTCCCCAAAGAAGGCAGCCATTACGATCTCGCGATTTCGCTCGGGGTGATGGCCGTGATGGGCCTGTTCCCGGCCGATATGCTCGACGGACATGCTGCGCTTGGTGAACTTTCACTCGACGGCCAGCTCGGTCCAACTTTGGGCATACTGCCAGCCGCCATCAAAGCCCTGGATTTGAATTTGCGGTTGATCTGTCCGGAAGTTTGCGGGTCAGAGGCCGCCTGGGCCGGCGATGGCAACCTGGCAGCGCCCAACCTGATCAGCCTGATCAACCATTTTACCGGACGAACACCCCTGACCTGCCCGCCTCCAGGTGAGATTCCGGCCTCCGCATCCGGCCCTGATCTCAGCGATGTGCGCGGCCAAGATGGCGCCAAACGCGTCTTGGAAATCGCTGCAGCCGGCGGACATAATTTGCTCTTTTGCGGCCCGCCTGGATCTGGAAAGTCCATGCTGGCCAAGCGCCTGTCTGGGCTTCTGCCACCATTATCAGCCCGCGAACTGTTGGAAGTGTCGCAAATCCAGTCTGTCTCGGGTCTGCTGGAACGAGGACAGCTGTCGCGCAAACGCCCGTTTCGCGCCCCGCACCATTCAGCCTCAATGGCAGCCCTCGTCGGTGGCGGAGTGCGCGCGCGCCCGGGCGAAGTATCACTCGCGCATCACGGCGTTCTGTTTCTGGACGAATTGCCGGAATTCTCGGCGCAAGTTCTGGATAGCCTGCGCCAACCGCTGGAAGATGGAACAGTGACGATTTCGCGGGCCAACCGGCACGTCAAATACCCTGCGAGATTTCAACTAATCGCGGCCATGAACCCGTGCCGATGCGGCGGCGGACAAGGCGACACCACTTGCCGCAAAGGACCACGCTGCGTCGAACAATATCAAGCGCGGCTGTCCGGCCCGTTCCTCGATCGCATTGATCTTTTCTTCGACACCCCGCCTGTGACCGCGATTGACTTAACCTTGCCGCAAAGCAGCGAAGGCAGCGCCGATGTCGCCAAACGCGTGGCGGCGGCGCGGGAGGCGCAAGCAGAACGCTATGACACGTGCAATTCACAGGAACATGCCCGGCCGCTTAATGTTGATGCCGATGGCAAAACTTTGGACCGCTGCGCCGCCCCGGACGCTGCTGGCCAAGCCCTCATTGCTGAGGCAGCCGTGAAACTGTCTTTGTCCGCCCGCGCCTATCACCGCACCCTAAAGGTAGCCCGAACGATTGCGGATCTCGACAGGTCGACCGGCGTCAAACGCATCCATGTCGCTGAAGCGCTGTCATACCGGCGCCGCCCCACAATTGAGGCACAGGCACCTGCTGCAAACACGCTTGCACATTAAGCCCTGATATTAAGCAAATCCTCAGTGGCTTGTGTCATGGTGGCCGGATGAGTGATGAATCCGCCAAACTGAGCCCAGAACAGTCTTTCCTGGCAACTGCGAGCCACGAGATCCGAACGCCGCTGAATGGTATTCTTGGAACCGTTTCCTTACTGATGGAAACGGAATTGTCGCCAGCACAGCGCGAATATGCGGACGCGATCCAGAATTCGGGCGAGCGTTTGCTCGATTTGCTCAACAATGTGTTGGATTTCGCGCGCTTGGATTCCGGTTCGATTGCGCTCTCAGACGAGACCTTCCGGCCAAGCGCTTTGGCGCGCGAGGTGGTGGAATTGCTCTCTCCGAAGGCGCATGCGCACGGCCTGGATATTGCGCTACGGTGCCGGATTGATCACGCGCTCACGCTGCGCGGCGATGCCGGAAAGACCCGTCAAATTCTGTTCAATTTGGTCGGCAATGCTATCAAATTCACCGAGACAGGCGGCGTCCTGATCGATCTGACCTATGATCAGGGCCACCTCATACTCGACATTTACGATACCGGCCCCGGCATCACCGAGAGCGGACAAGCCGACTTGTTCAAAGCCTTCCAGCAAGTCAGCCATGAAGATGCACAGAAAGATGGCGGTGTTGGCCTCGGTCTCGCGATCGTGAAACGTATCTGCGATGCGCTCGGCGGTGACATTTCCGTCACCAGTGCGCTCGGGGTCGGAACCCGGTTCCGCGTCCAAATCCCGTTCGAGCAGGAAACGAACAGCCTGGACTATGCGGCCAATGACCCGATTGAAGGTCGAATCGTTCTGGTCGGACTGCCCACCGCAAGCACGCTCGCGGTTGCCGAGGCTTTGACGCGCGCTGGCGCCACGGTGATCAACATCATGCCGCCCGAAGCAGCACTCTTGGTCGATGCCAGGCTCATCTTGGCAAGCGCCGACCTGCCGACGGCGACGCTCCAAATTCTCTGTAAATCGGCTCCGGTTCTGGTCGTGCTGCGACAGGAAGATCGGAACGAGATGCCGCGGTTCCGAAAAATGGGTGCGCTCGGTTGGCTCGTCCGTCCGCTGCGGGCCGCTTCCGTGGTCAACCGCGCCGGGCTCGCGCTCTCTGGTGAGCATGCGCATCAGGAGGAGGCCACTCCATCCGGCGAGGGGCGCATCCTCATCGCCGATGACAACCCAATTAACACTTTGATTGCGCAACGCGCCTTGGAATCGTCAGGATTCACCGTCACGGTTGCAACGACTGGGCGAGAGGCCCTCGACGTCGTCGAGCAAATCAGTCCAGACTTGATTTTGATGGATTTGAGGATGCCCATCATGGATGGATTTGAAGCGACCCGCCGCCTGCGCATGGCCGGAATAAACACGCCGGTGATCGCTGTCTCGGCAGAAATTAATCCTGAGATTGAACGCCGCGCCCGAAGTGCTGGCGCCGATGGCGTCGCCTCAAAACCGCTCGAAGCCGAAGCGCTGCGCCAGCTCGCCTATAAGTGGGTGGGCCTCAAATCTCAGGCGGGCGCGGCGTGAGCGAGACGGCGACAGCAACTCAGCCAACCGAGTCCCGGTTGCTTCGCGCGTTCAAATCGCTAAATGATCGAAAAATGGCCGCCATGGTCATTCTGTCTTTCGCCGCCAGTCTTCCTTATGGCGCGGTGCTTGGTGTTCTGACCGCATGGCTGACCGAAGAAGGCGTTGGCCCCGCTGTGATCGGCGCGATCGGTCTCGGGACAATGGGGTATGCGTTCAAATACCTTTGGGCGCCTGGCTTCCAACGCGCAAAACAATTGCCCTTCTTGAAGATTGGCGGCCGCCGGTCTTGGCTACTCTTCCTCCAGGCCGCGATATCGATCGCCTTGATGGTTCTCGCCTTTTCCAATCCGGCACAGAACATTGGCTTGGTGACGGTGATTGCATTCGTCATCACCCTGCTCTCGCCGACCCATGACTTAATCTTGGATGCATGGCGGATCGAAGTCGCGGAATCTGAAGAAGACAAAGACTTGATGTCGGCCCTGTATCAGTTTGGCTATAAGGCAGGCGGCTTTGTCAGCGGGTTTCTCGCCCTCATTCTGGCGGCGCGGATCGGATGGGTGAACGTTTATCTGATGATCGCTGTGTTTATGGCGCTATGCGTGATTGGCAGCCTTCTCGCACCTGAGCCGAAAGCCACCGAGACTGCGGACGATGGCAGCTATGACCATATTAGTTTCCAGCCAAGCTTGCCGCAAAATGCCGTAAACCTCGGCGTTTGGGTCGTCGCGATGAGCTGGCTTGTGGCCTTCGCGTTGATCGGAAACTTCTTGATTTCCTTTGTCAGCAATCCTGAGGGCTCTAGCGCGCGTGTCTTTGTCCGCAATCAAGGCTGGTTGATCGTATCTTTGACTGTGCTTGTGCCAACGCTCACCTCGGCTTGGCTGGTTTTCTTGAAAAACGGTACGCCATCTTCAATCCGTATCGGTGCCGCCGAACCGAACAAGACAGTCGCCTTTCAGGGCGTCCTGTTTCGGGCGATTTTCGACCCCTTGATGGACCTGCTCGTCCGCTTGCGCTGGGGCATTATTCTGGTCCTCGGCTTGGCGCTGATGTACCGGTTTACCGATGCGGTTTGGGGTTCCCTGGCCTACGCCTTCTATCTTGGCGAAAACTATGGCGCCTTGGGGCATTCCCTGGATGACGTGGCCATCGCCTCGAAATTCTCCGGCGTTATTGCAACAATTTTCGGCGCATTCTTAGGCGCTGCCCTGATTACGCTACTGGGCCGCATGCCGATCCTGTTCATCGGCGCGATCGTCGCAGCGGTAACGAACCTATTATATGCAGATCTCGCCGTCGGCGGCGCCAATGTCGACGCCTTCCTGGCGCTCACACGGCTGGATATCCCCTTAATTGCATTTGCAGAGTGGGCGGCTGTCATGCAGCCAGAGCAGGTCTCCATTCCCCCCGATCAAGGCCAGCGCATGGCGCGGCTCATGCTGACCATCTTCGCAGAGAACATTGCTGGCGGCTTAGCCCTGGTGGCGATCACCGCCTACCTCACCAGCATTGTGAATCCGCGCTTCGCGACCATGCAATATGCCTTACTCGTCTCGCTGACCATGTTGTTGGGGACGCTTGGCCGGGCCTGGCTCGGTGAGCTTATGGAGTCCGAAGGTTTCTACTATGTGTTCGTGCTCACCTTCTGGCTCGGCGGCGTCGCGGTTGTGCTGTGTATCCTCGAATGGCTCAGGCAATCCCGCAGCAAAACCGCGAGTGAAAGCCTGATCCTGAACGAGCAAATCTCGACTACGAGCGACTAAGAGCCGACGCGGTCAATATCGAACGCAGCCAGCGTTGCCAGATTGACGATATCGTTCACCGTCGCGCCGAGCGACGCGATCTGCACTGACTTGGACATGCCAAGCAATACCGGTCCAATCACCGTGGCGCGTGACATGCCTTCCAGCAGTTTTGTCGAGATCGAAGCCGAATGAATGGCCGGCATGACCAAGACATTGGCTTCGCCAGACAGACGCGAGAATGGGTAGATGACTTTGTGCATCGGGTTCAACGCCACATCCGCGGCGATGTCCCCTTCATACTCAAAGTCACAGTCTCCGCACGCATCCATAATCGCCACGGCTTCGCGAACTTTTTCGGCGCGCTCGCCCATTGGGTTTCCGAATGTCGAATAGGACAAGAACGCCACTCGCGGGGTGAAGCCAAGGCGTTTCACCGCCATCGCGGCTTCTTTGGCAATCCCAGCCAGCTGTTCGCCATCTGGCAGTTCGTTGACGCTGGTATCAGCGATGAAGATGGTTTTGCCGCGATTGATCACCATCGACATGCCGATGACATCCGCCCCCGGCAGCGGGTCCAGCGACAAGCGGACATCGGTTAGGCAGACATCATAGTTTCGCGTCACGCCCGTGACCATGCCATCTGCGTCGCCATGCGCCAGCATACAGCACCCGAACACGTTACGGTCCTGATTGACCAGGCGCTGCGCATCCCGCTTGAGGTAGCCACGGCGCTGTAAGCGAGCATAGAGATAGTCTGTATAGTCGGCATTGCGGTCAGACAGGCGCGCATTGACGATTTCGAGCGCACCTTCCGGAACCCCCATCTGTTTCATCGTCCGCTCGACCTGAGCTTCGCGGCCGATCAGGACAGGATGGCCAAGGCCTTGCTGTTTGAACGTCCAGGCAGCGCGAACAACTTGTGGCTCTTCGCCTTCTGCAAACACGATACGTTTTTGATCGCGGCGAACGGCAAGCTGCACGCCCTGCAGGAAGGACGCAGTTGGATCGAGGCGGCGCGCCAAAGACTGGCGATACTCTTCCATATCCTCGATTGGCTTACGCGCGACGCCAGTATCCATGGCGGCCTGCGCCACGAAGGGTGGAATGAAGCTGATCAGGCGCGGATCGAATGGCGTCGGGATAATATAGTCGCGGCCAAATTGTGGGCGCGCGCCGTGATAGGCGGCGGCAACCTCGTCCGGCACATCTTCTCGCGCCAGCTCCGCAAGCGCGCGAGCGGCGGCGACTTTCATTTCCTCGTTGATACTGCGCGCACGGACATCGAGCGCGCCGCGGAAAATGTAGGGAAATCCGAGCACATTGTTGACCTGGTTCGGATAATCAGAGCGACCGGTTGCTATAATCGCATCGCCGCGAACAGCTTTGATTTCTTCCGGACGGATTTCCGGATCGGGGTTTGCCATGGCAAAAATGATCGGGTCCTTGGCCATGGATTTGACCATGTCTTGAGTAACCGCACCTTTGACAGAAAGCCCCAGGAAACAGTCCGCCCCATCCATGGCCTCGGCCAAGGTTCGCTTGTCGGTTTTGACGGTGAACGCAGACTTGAACTGGTCCATCTTTTCGGAGCGGCCTTCATACAAAATGCCCGCACTATCCGCCATCAGGATGTTTTCTGCCTTCACGCCCAGGTGGCGAATAAGGCCAGCCACAGAGAGGCCCGCAGCCCCGGCGCCAGACACCGCAACTTTGAGATCTTCAAGTTTACGGCCGGTAATCGCACACGCATTGATGATGCCCGCTGCGGCAATGATCGCTGTGCCGTGCTGATCATCATGGAAGACTGGAATGTCGAGTTCGTCGCGCAACCGTTGTTCAATGATGAACGCACTAGGTGACGCAATATCTTCCAAATTGATGCCGCCCCACGTCGCACCAATATTACGCACGACGGTGCAGAATTCGTCGACGTCTTTGGTTTGCACTTCGACATCAAAGCTGTCGATGTCGGCGAACCGTTTGAACAGGACAGACTTACCTTCCATCACGGGCTTGGAGGCCATAGCGCCCAAATCGCCGAGCCCGAGAATGGCAGTTCCATTCGAGATCACAGCGACCGTATTGCCTTTGGCGGTGTAATCATAAGCCAGGTCTTCGTCTTTCCCGATCGCTTCAACCGGGACCGCAACACCAGGACTATAAGCCAGAGACAGATCGCGCTGCGTCTGCATGGGCTTGGTCGGCATCATCGAAATTTTGCCGGGAACCGGGCGAGCGTGGAAGTCGAGCGCTTCTTGATCGGTGAAGCTTGGACGCTTGGTGGTCATGATCTTGTCGCCTTTCAAGGCTTTTCAAATTTCTGCCGCCTCATAAGCCTGTCCGCAAGGGGGGACAAGCCGTTGTGATTGCTTTATTTGGGACACCTCTTGAAGGATTCGCAAAACAGTGCCTGACACCGCCCAACCTGTAAAAAAACCCAAGGCGCCAACGCCATTCATGGCGCAATACCTAGCGATCAAGGCGCAGCACCAAGATGCGCTTCTGTTTTTCCGCATGGGCGACTTTTACGAACTGTTTTTTGAGGATGCGGTGCGCGCCGCAGAAATCCTAGATATCACGCTGACCGCCCGCGGTGAGCATAATGGCGAACCAATCCCGATGGCCGGCGTGCCCTATCATGCCGCTGAAGGCTATCTCGCGCGATTGATAAAATCCGGTGAGCGGGTTGCCGTTTGCGAACAAACCGAAAGCCCCGCAGAAGCCAAAAAGCGCGGCTCGAAAGCGATCGTAAACCGTGAAATCGTTCGCATCGTCACACCCGGCACCATCACCGAGGAAAGCCTGCTACCCGCCCGCCAGGCGCAGGCGCTCGTGGCAGTGGTGTTTGGCGCAGGCGGCGCCGATGCCGCCCTCGCGGCTTGCGATGTTTCGACCGGCTATTTTGAAGTTTTTGCTTTCGCGCCCGAAGTCTTGTCTGAAACGCTTGGGGCTTTTCCGATCCGAGAGCTGTTGGTCACCGAGCGCGATGCTGAGCGTCCGCTGATCGGGATGGCCAATGAAGCGCTGAAACTGCCGCTCACCTATCGCCCGAACAGCGCCGCATCATCCAAATCTGGGGAACGACTTCTGAAAGACGCCTTCAAAGTGGCGGCGCTCGATGCGTTCGGCGCGTTCTCGAAAAGCGAGCTCGGGGCCTGCGGTCTCTTGCTGGACTATCTGTCGCTCACTCAAGCGGGCGCTGAAATCCGGCTTGATCCGCCGAAACGAAGCGCGAAGACCAGTGCCCTCAGCATTGATCCAGCGACGCGCGCGAGCCTTGAGATCGATACAGCGCTGAATGGCTCGCGGCAGGGCACGTTGCTCGATACGGTTGATCGCACGCTAACTTCACCCGGCGCGCGGCTCTTGGCGTCTCGACTGGCGCGTCCAGAAACAGATCAAGGCGCGATCACCGCGCGATACGATTCAGTCGAGTATTTCCTGGCCAATGAGCATTTGCGCGACGCCATCCGCACGCGCCTGAAAAGCGCGCCTGACCTTGAACGCGCGCGCTCACGTATTCGGCTTGGGCGCGGAGGTCCGCGTGACCTCGCCGCGATTGGAACTGCCTTGAAGGCGGGCGAAGCGGCGGTGGCGGAAACCGCGCGCACACAAACCAATCCCCCCACTCTGATTGAACAAGCGCTTGATGCGCTGACCCTCGCCAATCAACCCGAGCTTGCCGCGCTGACCACAGATCTTGGACAGGCGCTAAGCGATGACCTGCCAACCCTTGCCCGCGATGGCGGGTTCGTCGCGGATGGCTGGGACGCCGCGCTTGATGAAGCACGATCGCTGAAATCAGACAGCCGTCAGATTATCGCCGAACTGCAAGCACGATATTCTGACGAGACCGGCATCAGCGCGCTGAAAATCAAGTTCAACAATGTGCTTGGCTATTTCATCGATGTGCCGGCCCGGCATGCCGACCCGATGATGCAGTCGCCTCTGGCGGAGACGTTTATTCATCGCCAAACCCTGGCATCCAATGTCCGCTTCTCAACCGCAGAACTTTCGGAGCTTGCCGGAAAAATTTCCCGCGCCGACGATATTGCGAAAGGCCGCGAGCTCGATGTGTTCGACCATTTCTGCCAGCGCATTGAGACGCTGTCTGAGCCCCTGAACGTCGCGGCCCTCGCCCTGGCCGAACTCGATACCGCGAGCGCCAATGCGGAATGGGCGCATGAGTGCCAGGCTGTGCGCCCTACCCTGAGCAACGACCCGGTGTTTCACGCAGAAGGCTTGCGCCACCCTGTGGTTGAGGCTGCGCTACGCAAGCAAGGTGATGGCTTCACCGCCAATGATACGCTGCTGGATGCATCTGGCGCGCAAGGCCCCCGCTTGGCGGTCGTCACAGGTCCGAACATGGCCGGTAAATCGACCTATTTGCGGCAAGCCTGCCTGGCGGTCATCCTGGCGCAAGCGGGCCTCTATGTCCCGGCACGCCAGCTCACCATGGGCCTGGCAGATCGTGTATTCTCGCGCGTCGGGGCGAGTGATGACCTATCGCGCGGGCGCTCGACCTTTATGGTCGAAATGGTCGAGACAGCCGCGATCCTGACCCAGGCGACGGAACAGTCTTTCGTCATCCTGGACGAGGTTGGCCGTGGGACATCAACCTATGATGGCCTCGCTATCGCCTGGGCGGCGGTGGAGCATCTACACAATACCAATAAGTGCCGCGCCCTGTTCGCCACTCACTATCATGAGCTGACCGGTCTCGCAGACGATCTTGCCGCTGCAACCAATCTATCGCTGCGCGCAAAAGAGTGGAAGGACGAGCTGGTCTTCCTGCATGACGTCCAATCAGGGCCAGCAGATCGTTCCTATGGCGTTCAGGTTGCGAAACTCGCGGGGCTCCCCGCAAAAGCTGTCAGGCGAGCCGAGCAAGTGCTTAAGAAGCTCGAAGCCGCCCCTGACGCGGTGGAGACGCTGCCTTTGTTTGCGGCCGTCGCGGATGACGCCGAAGTCCCTCAAGATGCGGACTCGCACCCCGCTCTCGATTTGCTCGACACCATCGATCCGGACGCCCTGACCCCACGCGACGCACTCGACGTTATCTATCGCCTGAAGAACAATCTCTAAGCCGCTTGCTGGTTTTTGAGGTCGAACTTGATCGCACTCTTGTCGGCAACTCTAACTTGCCGCGCCTGCTCGGTCGCCAGTTTGATTAGATCATCCGGCGCGATACCGGGGCGCAGTGAAGAGCCGCCAATATTGCATGTGATGTATCCAACCAGCGTGCCGCTTGGGCGCTTCATCAGTTTAAAGATCTCAAGCTCGTCAATGATCGTTCGTGCCACTTTACTGGCATCGCCATAGGCTGACCTCGGCAGAATGATCCCAAACACGCTGCCCGAAAAGCGCGCGCAAACGCCTTTGTTTCCAACCGATCGGGTCATGATTTCAGAGACCGATTTCACAATGAACTCTGAGATATCCATACCAGCGCTATCGTTCAGCGCCTGGACATTTTTCAAACTCAAGATGAGGACCGTCAAAGAATAACCATTGGCGAGCGCTTCAGCGGACTTTTCCTCCAGCAAACTCACAAATTTCTGCCGATTGATCAGCTCCGTAACCGAGTCTCGCATCAGGGTTTCGCGGACCTTCCCAACCCTGGTGCTGAGTTGAGAGATTTCGCTATGGGTGGTCTGCAAAGCCGATTGAACACCCAAGGCTGATTTTTTCGATGCCTCGCCTTGTTCGATAATGCCCTCAATCGCGCCGACGACTTGTTCGCGAGTGGACCCGACCGGTAGCTGCTGTTTCGCCCGATCCAGCGATGATACATATTCGTCAGTGCTGGAAATGGCTTCGCTCACCAAAGATTGCGCGCCTGCGACTTTATCCTCGATCGCGCGGCTAATCGTTTCCAGGTTTGCCTCGGCGCCGCCCCGGTCCCGCAGATAGGTGTCGAACAGCTGCTGAATCTCTGCTGCGGTGATGCCCCCATTTTCAGCCAGAACTTCATCGAGATCGGTGTTGAGCGCAGGATGACTCTGAGAGGCGTAAGCAAACCAAACTGCATATGAGTTTGGATCGGCAGAGCTCTTATGCTGAACGATAAGCTTAAATGCCGCTCGCCCATGATCCCACGAAATAGCACGCGGGGTTTTTACTTTCCCTGTTTGAGCAGAATTAGAGTCGGGAGCATGTATCATTCTGATGTCGGTCCTAGTTCTAATTGAATGCTTGGATTATCCACCTTTCGTTGCATGGCTTTTAAAGATATCGCGCGAATCCCGCAGATCGCGATTAACCACGTCGCCGGGGCCAAGGGGCCCTCCCCCGCCGGATTGGCGTCTCTGACACCCGCTATCGACGCTTTGCGCTTTATAATCTACACCTTGCGCAGAATGGGCAGCCGTCAGCGACGGCGAACTTGGGCAAAATAAGGATAGCTGGGATTTCCATGGCCTACGAAACACTCTTAACTGAGGTCGATGGCGCGGTGGCCGTCATCACTTTGAATCGTCCGGATGCGATGAACGCATTCAACAATCAACTGATGGACGAGCTGACAGCCGCACTCGATCGGTTCGACACAGATCCAGAGATTGGCTGCATCGTGATCACGGGCTCAAAGAAAGCCTTTGCCGCCGGCGCTGACATTAAGGAAATGCGCGAGCTTTCTTATATGGAAGCCTATTATAATGATTTCATCACCCGCAATTGGGAGCGGGCTGCACGCACTCGCAAGCCCTTGATCGCGGCCGTAAACGGCTATGCGCTCGGCGGCGGCTGTGAGCTGGCAATGATGTGTGACTTCATCCTGGCCGGCGCGAAAGCAAAGTTCGGCCAGCCAGAAATCACCATTGGCGTCTCGCCCGGCGCTGGGGGCACACAGCGCCTGACGCGCTTTGCCGGAAAGTCAAAGGCGATGGAAATGTGCCTGACTGGACGCATGATGGATGCCGAGGAAGCAGAACGCTGCGGCTTGGTCTCACGCATCGTCCCGGTGGATGATCTCGTCGAAGAGGCCAAGGCCGTTGCGAAAAAGATCGCTTCTATGCCGCGCGCCGCTGCGATGCTGACAAAAGAGATGGTGAATGCCGCCTATGAAACACCGCTCAGCCAAGGCGTTATGTTCGAGCGGCGCCTGTTCCATTCTCTGTTTGCAACCGAAGATCAGAAAGAAGGTATGGAAGCCTTCGTTGAGAAACGTCAGGCGCATTTCAAAAACCAATAGGCGTGCCCGATTGGGGTGATCGAAAAAGAGTCAGTAGATTCTACACGAACAAACGCATGCAGCGGTTGACGCGATGGGGTGCATTCTGTACTTAGCGCCTCTTCGCCAGATAGGGCGACCAAAGGAGTTTTAGATGGCGAACACGAAATCAGCCAAAAAGATGGTGCGCAAGATCGCAACGCGCACCGAAGTGAACAAAGCGCGCCGCTCACGCATGCGCACTTATGTTCGTAAAGTTGAAGAAGCGATCGAAGCTGGTGACAAGGCGGCTGCCGCTGAAGCCCTGAAAGCTGCGCAACCTGAAATCATGCGCGCTGCTGGCAAAGGTGTGATCCATAAAAACACCTCATCTCGCAAAGTTTCGCGTCTCTCAGCACGCGTAAAGGCGATGGCGTAACGCCCACATAACTCTGTCTTTGAACAGATGAAATTGCATAGCCCGCTGGTCCTGCCATGCGGGCTTTTTCTATGGCATTTTCGCTATAATTATCCGGGTGTCTTAACCTTGCAAATTCCACAAGGAATAGCCAATTTTGGCGTTGACAGAACAAAGCTTGAATACGCTTTCACCATTGGGGATTGAAACCTGTCAAGCGCAACTTTTTTTCTTTTTTTTTGGCTGATTCTTCAAGGGGTTTGGACGAGTCAACCTGCGGTTTGACGGAGTTTGCGAAGTTTCTTCAGTTGCATGAAAAATCCGTCTCTGATTAACTATCTTCATCGACGGAAAGTCCTCTGCATACAGCGTATTTGGGGCAGGTTTTCGCAAACCTGATCAGAGGGCGTGTCTGTTCCGTTCGGTCACCAAGATGAACACATAAAAGAATTAAAAGAAAGGAACATCTGATGGGGCTGACGCATGGGGTTGATGGGCAGAAAGCTGCACCCGAGACGGTTCAAGCCGTTGCTCATCAAGGTGCCAAAGCTATCTGGTCGAAGTCGCTGGACGCAATTGAAGCAGACACAAAACCGGGTAACGCGCAGCAATGGCTCACGGCCATTCGCTTTGTCGCTGAAGTTAACAATTCTATTGTCATCGCGGCACCGGATCAGCTGACCCTTGATCGGGTCACCTCGGATTTTGCTCGCCCGCTGCAACAGGCGTGGCGCAAACTGGATCCGAAGAACCGCCGTTTGAAGTTTGAGCTCTGGGGCCGAGTCCCAGAAGATGTGCGCGACGTTGTCGGCGATCCGTGGCTGAGTGAAGACGAAGCTGCAACGGTTGAAGCGGACGAGGTTCAGGCCGAGTATGAGGCTCTGGATATCGACCACGCGATGACCTTCGCGACATTGGTCTCTGGCCCTTCAAACGCACGCGCTGTCGGGCTTGGAAAACGCCTCGCAAAAGGCGCTCCGATTCCGGCTGGCGTGATCGTTATTTACGGACAGCCAGGCACCGGCAAAACGCATATTCTAAAAGCTATTGAAGCAGATGCGCAGGTGCGCGGCGACAAGCGTCGTCTAGCTTACATCTCGGCTGAAGAGTTTATGACCCGGTTCGTCAATGACTCTCGCTCTGGCGATACCAGCGCGCTACAAGCCTATGTGAAGCAGAACGACCTTTTGCTGATCGACGATCTGCACTGGATTGCGGGCAAAGCGAAAACTGACAAAGCCTTCTTTGGCGCCCTGCGGGCCGTCACTTCAATGGGCGGTCACGTGATCATCACGGCTGATGCTGCTCCAGGCGACATGGTTGGCCTGTCCAAAGAGCTTGCCGGTGAGATTAAAGGCGCGGCCTCGGTTGAAGTCGCCATGCCAGACAATGAGATGCGCAAGGCGATTGTTCGCCGCCATGTCGATCTGATCGCAAAGGATACCCCAAACTTTGCTCTCACCGACGCTATGGTTGAGCGCATCATCGCAACCGTTCGCGGCGCTGGTCGTGAACTGTGCGGCGTGCTTTGGAGTTTGCAGCTCGAAACCGGTTATGGCGAACTCGCGCCGACCCCGGAAATGCTGGAAACCGTCATCCGCCGGATCGCGGGCGAGCCACGTACACCGACGCTTGATGATATTAAGCGGACTTGTATGGATCTGTACCGGATCTCTAAGACTGACATTGAGAGCTCCAGCAAAGTCCGCACGATTTGCCATCCGCGCCAGGTCGCGATGTACCTTTCGCGCGTCATGACGGACAAATCTTTCCCGCAAATCGCGACGGCGTATAAGAAGAAAGATCACACGACCGTTCTGCACGCCTATCGCAAGATCAAGAAAGCCTTGGATAAGGGCGATCGCGATATGAGTGAGGAAATTGACCGGGTCAAAAATGCGGTCTTCGATCGTCTCGCTGGCCACGATCAGACCTGATCCACAGCGCGAGTCTGACAGGGACTTGCTTTTAGCTGGAAATTCGTGATTTTAGCGGCCCGCTCTCGAAATGGAGCGGGCTGATTCGTTTATGCGGGACGATCAAACACGCAGGCAAGACCGGATAACCGGCAAAGGGATGATGAGATGAAACTGACGATCGAACGCGGCGCGCTTTTGAATGCGCTTGGACATGTCCAAAATGTCGTGGAACGCCGGAATACGATCCCGATCTTGTCGAACATCCTGATTGATGCGACCGGCAGTGAAGTCAAATTCACCGCGACTGACCTGGATATCGAGGCAGTCGATCATGCCGATGCCAAGATCGCCGATGCTGGCGCGGTCACGGCCCCAGCCGGAACCCTGTTCGACGTCATCCGCAAACTGCCCACCGGCGCTGACGTTGAGCTTGAGTTAAACCCAGAGAACAGACAGCTGGCGATCCGCTCCGGCCGCTCCAATTTCTCTCTGCCGACCCTGCCTGCTGGCGACTTCCAAACCATGACGCCAGACGAGGATGCAACTGAGTTTGATCTCGAAGCCGCAGACCTTCGTCGCCTCATCGACAAGACACGTTTCGCGATCTCAACTGAAGAAACCCGTTACTATCTCAACGGTGTCTACCTCCACACGGCGGACACGGATGGCGGCAAGAAGCTGCGCACAGTGGCGACAGATGGGCACCGCCTGGCCCTGTCAGAAGTCGACGCTCCGAAAGGCGCTGAGGCCCTCGAAGGCGTTATCGTACCGCGCAAAGCGGTTGGTGAAGTTCGCCGCCTGATCGACAGCGATGATGGTGACGTCTCGGTATCCGTGTCTGACACGAAAGTCGTGTTCAAGTCTGGCCGCGCCCAGCTGACCTCAAAGCTGATTGATGGCTCATTCCCAGACTATGCGCGCGTCATTCCGAAAGGGAACGCGAAAGCGCTGATCATCGACAACAAACTGTTCGAAGCCGCTGTCGACCGCGTCGCAACCGTCTCTGCGGAGCGCTCGCGCTCGATCAAACTCTCGCTCGCAGAAGGCCGCATCACACTGGCCGTGAACAGCGCCGAGACCGGCCAAGGCCATGAAGAAGTTGAGTGCGACTATCAAGATGACGAAATGGATATTGGCTTCAACGCGAAATACCTGCTCGACGTCACCGCGCAGATCGAAGCGGAAGATGCTCGGTTCCTGTTCAATGATCCGGCCTCCCCTGCCCTCGTCCTCGATCCGGGCGATGAGAGCGCGCAATACGTGTTGATGCCGCTCAGGGTCTAGTGACCGCCCTCACCCGCCTTCGACTGACCGACTTTCGCAGCCATGCGAGCCTAGACCTCAAGCTCGACGCGCGACCCGTTTGCCTGTGGGGCTCGAACGGCGCCGGCAAAACCAACATTCTTGAAGCGATCAGCCAGCTCGGACCTGGGCGCGGCTTACGCGCGGCAGCGCTGCCAGACATGACGCGTCATGGCGGCGAAACCGGCTGGACCGTTTCCGCGACACTTGATGATGACCGCAAGATTGGCGTTGGGCTTGAGCGCGGCGCGACCGGCAATAAACGCACCGTCCGCCTCGACGGCGCCCCCGCGACAGCTTCAGATCTTGCAGATCTGATCCGGATCGTCTGGCTCACACCAGCGATGGACAGCGTGTTCCGAGGCGGCGCCAGCGAGAGACGTCGGTTCTTCGATCGCCAGGTTATGGCGCACATTCCGGGGCATGGCAGCGTCTCAAGCCGCTATGAAAAAGCCATGCGGGAGCGCAATGCCCTGCTCGAACGGGGCCGTGTCGACCCGGCATGGGCGGACGCGATTGAGGGCCGTATGGCCGAGGCTGGTGCCCTGATCGCAAGCCACCGCGCGCGCGTCCTGACTGCCTTGCAGGAGGGTATCAATGCCCGCCCGGAAGGCTATTTCCCGAAAGGCGATCTGGCGCTTGAAGGCGAACCTGAGCAACTCGCAGGTGAAGGTGCGAGCCTGTTCGATATCCAAGATCTGATTGCGGAGTCGCTCGCCAAAGGGCGCTACCGCGACCAAGCTGCCGGACGGACACTCTCCGGGCCGCATCGCACCGACCTTACCGTCATTCACCGCCCGACGGGTGCCCCGGCCGGAGAGGCCTCAACCGGCCAACAAAAGGCGCTCCTGATTGGCTTGATCCTCGCCAGTGCCCGCGCGCTATCAGAGGATGGCGCAGGCCCAAGCCCACTTATCCTTCTCGATGAAGCTGCCGCCCACCTTGATCGCGACCGCCGCGCCGCCCTGTTCGACGAGCTGATCGAGCTTGGCGGCCAGGCCTGGCTGACCGGGACGGAAGAATTCCTGTTCGAAGCGTTTGGAGATCGCACACAGCGGGTCGAGGTTCTGGCAGATGCGGACGCGCCGTAACGCGTCCTCAGATCTTTGGTGACAGCGGCATTATCGCCTCATAGGTTAACCGCCTAAAGCATTGAGGCGTCACATGCAGAGACTTGTTCTAAGCCTAATCGGGCTCACCCTGTTAACGCTCGCTGGGTGCGCGAGCACGCTCCAACGCGATGTCGAGACGGCACTCTTTAACCCCGATCATACCGGTATCCGCTGGGGTCTGGTGGTCGCCGACATGAACGGCGAAGAGCTTCTCGCCCTCAAACCCGATGATCGCTTCACACCCGCTTCAAACACCAAAATTTTCACGACCATGGCAGCGTATCATCATCTGGACGCGCTTGAGTCAGCGGCCAAAAATCCGGGAACGCAGCTCTTTGTCGAAGAAATGCCAGACGGGATAGCGCCCCGTCTGGTACTCAAAGGCGGCGGCGATGCGATGCTGCAAGATACACCGGATTGCGAAGCGACTTGCCTCTCGACCCTGGCTGATCAAGTCGCATCTTGGGGCCTAGAAGAGGTGAACGCCGTGGTTGGAGATGACACCCTCTTTCCGTTTGAGCGTTGGGGACCAGGCTGGAGCCAAGAAGACCTCACCTTCTATTATGGCACCGCGATATCGGCGCTCAGCATCAACGATAATGTCGTTTGGGTCGACGTAGCGCCTGGCAATGCAGCCGGCGATCTCGCGAACGTGTCCTGGCAGGCTGGGGACGCTTATTTCCAACTCGATAATCAGCTGAGGACGGCTTCCGAAGACGGCGATTGGGCGATGCGGATCGAGCGCCTCCCGGGCACGCAGACCGTTCGCTTCTATGGTGAGATCCCGGTTGCGGCCTCGCAGCGCACCTATCGCCTCGCCATCGACAATCCGGCCGAGTATGCGGCCTGGCGTTTTAAAAACCTGCTGGAAGAGCGCGGTATTTCGGTCGGCGAGATGATGACCCGACATCGCCCGTTCGCCCTCTCCGATGAAGCGCCAGACCCAGACGAAACGGTCGGCACAGCAACGCTGGCAATCGCCCAGGAAACAAGGACTGCCGCCGCCATCCTGCCAGCAGGACCGCTTAGAGACAGTCTCAAACAGGTTTCGAAAGACAGCCAAAATCTGCACGCTGATATCACCCTGCGTCGTCTCGGCCTGCTGAACGGGACGGGATCGCGTGATTATGGTGTCGCTGCGTTGAAAGACTTTCTGGCCGAAGCGGGTCTTCCCGAACATGGGTATGCCGTGCACGGTGGGTCGGGCATGTCGATCTATAACCGGATCAGTCCGCGCAGCATGGTCACGCTCCTCGCCTTTGCCGCGCAGCAGCCCTGGTTCGAGGCCTGGTTGGAAGATCAACCGATTGGCGGCGTCGACGGCTCGCTGAAGCGCCGCTTTGTCGGCACCGCATTGGAAGGCAAGATCTTCGCCAAGACGGGCACGCTGAACGGCGCTAATGCGCTGTCAGGTGTGATGGTGGCGCAGAGTGGCCAGCGATTACTCTTCTCTATTCTCGCCAATGACCGGCCAACGAGCGCCCGCTCAGCCATCGCTGAAATGGACGCGGCTTTAGTCGAGATTGCTTCGCGCTATTGAGCCGCGCCAGAATACCAATCGACCAGCCATGGATTGACGAGCGCGTGCATCTGATAGTTGAGGCCGTGCTCTCCGCCCTCGACGATCCGCACATCTGCATCTGGCATCAGCGCCTCCAGTTTCGCGGCGCTTGAGACCAGCACGGTTTCGTCAGCGTCGCCATAGATTGCGAGCGTCGGAACCCCCGTCGCGGCGAGCCGCTGAAACGTCTCTTCGCGCGCCGCCATGGGCATATGACGAAGCGTCGACAGCAAGGCTTGCAGATAGCCGCGATATTCGAACTGTTCGGCAACATCCCCGCGCAGGCGGTTTTCCGGCGCCCGTTGGCTTTCATCATATTGTCGGTCGCCTAGCAGGACACCTTTGCCGACCATGCGCCAAATCCAGTCACCGATCAGAGACGTGCTCAGCAAGGCCCCGGTCACGCCGCTAGCGCCCGGCGTATCGAGACCGGCTGGCACCAGGAGGACGAGACGGTTCACGCGCTCAGGATGGCGCGCTGTAAACTCCGCAACGATTGGGCCGCCCATGGAGAGGCCCGCCAGCCCGAAAGGCTCATCAATGTCTAAACCCGCTAGCAGCTCGGTTAGAGCCCGATCATAAAAATCGACATCGTATCGCGTCGAGGGACGGTCCGACCAACCTCGTCCGAAATGATCGAATCGGAGCGTACGAAAGCCGGCCGCATTCAGGGCTTCGACATTCTGCTCATAGATGAAATTGGGCGTGGAGAACCCGTGTACCAGGACGATGAGAGGTCCGTCTTCCGGGCCTTCAAGGCGATAATGGACTTGCCCATCGGTGAGCTCAATAAACGCGCCTGGCGCTTTCGCCCGCGCTTCGTCATTCATCGGTTTAAGCCGCAAGTCTGCGATCAGATAGACCGAGATAAGCGCAAAAAGAACGAGCCCAACACCCCGAATAATCCATTTCATTTTCGTCTCCTGAACCCCTGATTCAGGGGCTTTTTTAATGCCATTTCGCAGGGGCAAGGCCAGGGTCATTCCTTGTGACAGCAAAAAAGCCAGTAACACATTGTTTTTAATGCAATTATATCTCGAAAAAATACCAGTTTCGGATTTCCCTTTTGGGCCGAAATCCCGTATATTTTCAGGGAATTCGACGAATCACTTGCGAGGGTTACCCCGATGTCAGAAGCGGCCGATAATAATCCAGAATATGGCGCCGACTCGATCAAGGTCTTGAAGGGCCTCGAAGCAGTCCGGAAACGTCCAGGCATGTATATCGGCGACACCGATGACGGGTCCGGTCTCCATCACATGATTTATGAGGTTGTCGACAACGCGATCGACGAAGCCTTGGCCGGACATGCGGACGAAGTAACCGTGACCCTGCATCCGGATGGCTCTGCCGAAATCACCGACAATGGCCGCGGCATTCCGGTCGGCCAGCACGCCACAGAAGGCCGTTCAGCGGCCGAGGTTATCATGACCGAGCTACACGCGGGCGGTAAGTTTGACAGCAACTCGTACAAAGTGTCTGGCGGTCTGCACGGGGTTGGCGTGTCCGTTGTGAACGCGCTCTCAGTTTGGCTCGATCTGACCATTCATCGCGACGGTTCTGAGCACAAAGTCCGCTTCGTTGATGGCGGC
The DNA here is from genome assembly GCA_027019605.1 of Henriciella sp. GTDB lineage: Bacteria > Pseudomonadota > Alphaproteobacteria > Caulobacterales > Hyphomonadaceae > Henriciella. The sequence goes on from JALUWJ010000043.1 coordinate 21,004, forward strand.
CGCACTGAAGCGCCTCTGAAAGTCGTGGGCGCGAGCCCGACCAAAGAGGACGGGTCGCCCTATACAGGCACCGCAGTGCGTTTCCTGGCCAGCCCTGAGACGTTCACGATGACCGTCTACAATCGCAAGACACTTGAGCATCGCTTGCGCGAGCTCGCCTTCTTGAATTCAGGCGTCCGCATTGTCTTCAAAGACCTGCGCGAAGCCGATCCATATGAAGCGGTGCTCGAATATGCGGGCGGCGTGTCAGCGTTCGTCCAGCATCTGAACGAGACCAAGAACGCACTGATCCCAGAAACGATTTTCGTCATTGGCGAGAAAGACGGAATTACGGTTGAGGCGGCTCTGGAATGGACCGACGCGTATCATGAGAACGTGCTTTGCTTCACCAACAACATCCCGCAACGCGATGGCGGAACCCACTTGGCGGGCTTCCGGGGCGCACTGACGCGGATCATCAACAAGTATGCGACCGAAACCGGCGCAGCGAAGAAAGAGAAAGTCGACATTACGGGCGACGATGCGCGCGAAGGTCTGACCTGCGTTCTCTCTGTGAAGGTTCCGGATCCGAAATTTAGCTCGCAAACCAAAGACAAGCTGGTTTCGTCTGAAGTCCGTCCGGTGGTTGAGAGCTTGATGAACGAAAAGCTCGCGGAATGGTTCGAAGAGCATCCGAAAGAAGCGCAGCAAGTGATGACGAAAATCGTCGAGGCAGCAGCGGCCCGCGAAGCCGCCCGTAAGGCGCGAGAGCTGACCCGTCGCAAGACCGCGCTTGATATCACTTCCCTGCCCGGCAAGCTTGCTGATTGTCAGGAAAAGGATCCGGCCAAGTCTGAAATCTTCATCGTGGAGGGTGATTCCGCGGGTGGTTCGGCCAAACAGGGCCGTGACCGGTCGAACCAGGCGATCCTGCCGCTGCGGGGTAAAATCCTGAACGTGGAGCGTGCGCGCTTCGACAAGATGCTGTCTTCGGATCAAGTCGGGACGCTGATCATGGCGCTTGGTGCCGGCATCGGGCGCGATGAATTCGACATCGAAAAATTACGCTACCATAAAATTGTGATCATGACCGATGCGGACGTCGACGGCGCTCACATCCGGACGTTGCTGCTTACCTTTTTCTATCGCCAGATGCCCGAAGTGATCGAAAAGGGCTATCTCTATATCGCCCAGCCGCCGCTCTATAAGGTCTCGCGCGGCAAGTCTGAGCGCTACCTCAAAGATGATGATGAGCTGAACTCATATCTGATCGAAGCCGGTACAGATGGCGAGGTTCTGATCCTGGCCGACAGCACCCAGATCGCATCGGAAGATTTGCGGGAACGCGTGCGGGCAGCGTCTCAATTCAAGCAAGCCTTGTGGCGCCTGTCTCTGCGTGCGCCAGGCGATATTGTCGAGCAAGCGGCCATGGCAGGCGCGCTTGCCCCTGGCGCCTCTGACGACGAAGCCAAGGCGGCTGCAGCGCGCCTCAACATCATCGCTGAAGAAGGCGAAGACACATGGGAAGGTCGGTTCGAGAATGGCGATCTCGTCCTGTCGCGCGAAGTTCGCAGCGTTGAAGAGAAGGCCGTGCTTGATGCGCAGCTGCTGAGCAGCGCTGATGCGGCGCGCTTGAACGGCATCGCTCAAAACATCCGCCCAATCTATGTCGAGCCTTCGATTCTCCGGAATGAAAAAGCCGGAGAGATCGCTGTAACGGGCCCAGTTAGCCTGCTGGAAGCAGTCCTCGCGTCTGGCCGTAAGGGGCTGAAGATTCAGCGCTATAAGGGTCTCGGTGAGATGAACGCGGATCAGCTTTGGGAAACCACGCTCGACGCCAATGCGCGGACGCTTCTGCAAGTGGAAGTCGATGACGCCCTGGAAGCTGGCGACATGTTCTCACGGTTGATGGGCGATGTGGTTGAGCCACGCCGTCAATTCATTCAGGACAATGCCCTGGAAGCCGAAGTCGACGTCTAAGTCGGTTCGAGCGTTTTGACTTGCGAGACGGTTGGGCGCGAATTGCCTTTGCCGTAAAGCGCGACTTTGAGTTTCGAGATGGCGTGCACGAGCGCATTCGGGCCGTACTTGATCTCACCGGTAAACTCGATGTCGGGGAAGCGCGTAAAGATCTGCTCATAAGCGACCCGCAGCTGCATCTGTGCGACGCGTGAGCCGAGACATTTATGTACGCCATGCCCAAAAGCGATATGCTTGTCGACATTGTCGCGCGTCAGGTCGAACACGTCCGGGTTTTCAAAGACGTTTGGATCGCGGTTACCTGCGCCATACCACATCACGACTTTCTCATCCTTGGCGATACGCTGACCATTCAGCTCGAAATCGTCGAGCGCGGTGCGGCGCATATGTTTCACAGGTGAGACCATGCGCAGCGCTTCCTCAGACATGCGCGGAATGAGCGACATATCGTTCAACACCATTGCCCGCTGCTCCGGCCATTCGGTCATCAGTTTGATCGTGCCGGAAAGCGAATTGCGCGTCGTGTCATTGCCGGCAAAGATGATCAGGAGCCAGGAGCCATCGAGATATTCTTGCGGCAAAAGCTCATCATTCAACTTGGAGTGCGCAATCACGGTTAGCAGGTCTTCGCGGGGATTTTTGCGGCGATCGGCCATCACGCGCGCGCCATAGGCAAACATCTCCTCAACGACCTTTTTGAAGCGGAATGGGAAGAGCGGCTCGCCCAAAAATGTCCGCCATGGGTTCGCCATGAATTGCGATGCCATTTCCAGATAGTGCATCCAGTAGACGATCTTCTGGCGATCCTCTTCATCGACCCCAAGCATCTCGCAGAGCGTGTAAAGCGGCAACTGATTGGAGAAGAGTTTTACAAACTCAACTTCCGGTCCGTTCGCTTCAAGATCATCCAGAAGCAGCTCAACCTTTTGACTGACCTTCTCACGCAGAACTTTGACATAGGCCGGGATGAAGAAGTCCTTTTGCTGGATCCGCATCTGCATATGCTGCGGCTCATCCATGCTGATCAAATTGTCCATCGCGGCGCGGACGAGGATTTCCGGCTTCCAATGCTCACGGGGTGGAACGGCTAGATTGATCCCACCGCGCTGCGACGAGAACACGTCTGGGTTCAGCTCAATCGTTTTGATGTCATCATAGCGAGACACTGACCAAAACCGGGTGCCGCCACGCCCCATTTTCGACCACATGACGGGCGCGTCTTCGCGCATTTGCCTGTACAATTCGTATGGATGGCCGCGCGTCCAAGAATTTGGATTCCAGAGCTCGAAATCAGATTCCAGAGAGGGGTAGACCGCCCCATATTTTGGGACGATCTGGCCATTATCTTCCAAAATATCATCGCTGACCAAGTGCATGTTCTGCTCCTCATCCGAAGTAACGGCATTTTGTCTCTCAATCAGAATAGGAATCGAAATCGATTTGTCGATCCATTCCCCAAGGTCCGCCGCGCTCGATTGGTTGCGAAATCCGTCATTCACGAAATATTGAACCCCAAAAAAGATCAAACCGCCAGAAACCACTGACGCTGTAGCATTCATGCGCAATTTTACTGGTGCCTGCGTGAGTTTTAGCAGTGCAGCTGCAAGAAACCGGTACTTTTAGACTTGTCCAAAGCTTTAAATGTCTGACATATGAGCGAATGGGGATAGAGACTGATCATTTCAACAATGATTCTGTGTGGACAGGTCGTTACTGGTTAAAAGACCAGAACCGAGAGGGCGTGCCTTTTTCGGTCTGGATGACCGTGAAGAATGGTAAACTCTCCGGGTCGACGCTCGAACCGAACGCTTTTGCCCTGATCAAAAAGGAAGAGCTCGAAGCGAGCATTCGCGGTCATGTCGATGAAAACGAAGTCGTCTTCCTGAAGACGTATAGCGCGTTCGAGCATGAGCCGGTCTATTTCGAAGGTGAGCTGTCTGAAGACGGTCGCAGCGTTTCCGGCAAATGGTATTTCGGCTGGCCGAACGAATGGAGCGGACCGTTTGAAATGACCCGCGGCGTCTCTGATTCAGTCGTATCTTCGCTCAAGACTTCGAAAAGCGACATCTCCGACTGACTCACCCGTCGCAATTCAGACTGGTCAATTTCACCGAGACGCTCTACAGCGCGGCGATGTCTTCTTGGCCCTCATTCGCACCGATATTGATTGCCATATTCGCCATCGCGATGGGCTCGAGCATTGATGCTTTGGTCAAAGCCATCGCGCCGAATGCAGGCTTGCATCACCTCCTGGCATGGCGGTTCTTGTTTGGTGGCTTGATCGCACTCGCGGTGTTTCGCGCGCAAAAACGTCCGGTTCCAAGTTGGTCATCGATCCGGTTTCATACGATGCGCGGCCTGATCCAGCTGGCCTGTGCGTTTACCTTCTTTTTCGCCCTGATCCATCTGCCTTTGGCGGTGGCGACAATTATCGGATTTACCGCCGCCTTGATGGTGCCCTTCGTCGCAAGGGTTTTGCTCGGCGAGCAGGTCACCCGTTTGGCCCTCATCGCAACCCTGATTGGGTTTGCTGGCGCAGTGCTTGCCGTCATGGGGCGCCCGCAAAGCGGCGAAGCCAGCGAGCTTTGGATGTACGGTGTCGTCAGCTGTTTTCTGTCCGCATTCCTGTACGCGTTCGGGCTCGTCTTGTTGCGGATGCGAGCCACGCATGAGGATGCAACCACGATTGCAATGTTTACCAATGTTGTGCCCGCCATTGCATTGCTCCCGATTACTTTTGGCCTGTTTGGATCGCCAGACTGGAATGACATCCCACTTTTCTTGATGTTCGGGATTCTGGGCTTCGCGACCTGGTATCTGATGACGCTGGCTTATGCCCGCGCACCGGCGCAGCGCCTAGCGCCATTGGAATATTCCGCCCTGATCTGGAGCGGCCTGTTCGGCTCGATCTTCTTTGGGGAGTATCCAGGATGGCAGACCTGGGTCGGCGCATTGGTGATTATCGCCGCCTGTCTTATCGTCGCCTTTGAAGGACGGTTTGCAACCCGCGAGGAAACGGGTCAGCCGGTCAGTGATCTACCGGAATAGGTTGGCGCGCCCTTGATTGCGCTTAGGCGTCGCTGAGCTCGCGGCGACGTTCCAACATACCGCGCAGCGCTTCATCCCCCGCAGCGCCCATATAAGGCACCGCCAAGAGCATGAATTGCAAAACCGTATCGTGGATGAGCGTAGGTCCGTCGCGCTCTCCGCCTTCGATTAAATCGTGGCTGAGCCAAAAGGTGAGCGTGGACAGCATTTGCTGCAGCAGAGGCCCCCGCAACCGGCGATCCAGTTCAATCAAATCCCGCTTTTCGAGTTGATTTAGAACATTCTCAATCGCTTGCCGCTTCATCGCCAAGACTTTTCGAAACCGGCTCGCCAGAGCTGGATACCGCTCCATCATGTCGCCGACATTGCGGTAGAAGAAGCGGAAATCGTAAATCTCTTCTAAGATGATGTAGATAAAGACCCAATTGTCTTCGATCGACGTTACCGCGCCATGTGACCCGCCAAGGATGATTTGCATCTCTTCTTCGAAACGGTCGAACAGTGCCTCAATAATCGGCTCTTTGCCTTTGAAATGATAGTACAGATTGCCCGGTGACATATCGAGCGCATTGGCAATATCGACAGCCGTCTGTTTGGCTTCCCCTTCGGAATTGAAGAGGTTCAAGCTCACATCAAGAATACGATCGCGTGTCTTCATCTTATCCAGTTCGCGTCTCAGCCGAATTTGCTGTTTCGAGAGTACATTTGACAGTAAAAGGTCAATATGGAACGAATTTGATCGGCCAAGGTTATTCTAATTTAGACTCTTAACCATAAGAGCAAGCCTTGTGCCGGACGAGGGGCCCCTCGTTCTGGGAGGTTATCGGAGGCATTTATGAGCAAGACCGCAGATTACATTGGTGCAGCAGCAGCGGACTCCACCAATGCGCTCAACCCATTACTCGGGGGGTTAAACCGACAAGAGTTATTAGGCTCGGTTGCCATGATGCTGAGGCGGACCAGCATCTCTCCGATGGCGAATGCGAAATTTGCCGGCAAGATGGCCAAAGAAGGCTATGACATCGCCTTGGGCAAATCAGAGCGCGCGCCAGATCGAAAAGACAAGCGCTTCAAAGACCCCGCTTGGGCGAACAATCCGTTCTATAAGCGCGGTTTGCAGACCTATCTCGCGATGCAAGAACATCTCGAGGACTGGGTCGGCGACCTCAAGCTTGGCGAGATGGAACATGCGCGCGCCGCCTTCGTGATGAATATGATCACCGACGCGCTTGCCCCAACCAACGCCTTCGCAACCAACCCAGCAGCCAAAAAGCGGGCTATTGATAGCGGCGGCCTCTCGCTGATCAAGGGCCTTCAGAACGCTTACGAAGATTTGACCAAGAATGGCGGCATGCCGAGCCGCGTCGACAAAAAGCCGTTTGTGGTTGGCGAAAACGTCGCGATCACACCCGGTAAAGTGGTCTGGAAGAATGAGATGATGGAACTCATTCAATATACGCCGACCACAGAAGAGGTTCGGGAAATTCCCTTCCTCAATATTCCACCACAGATCAATAAATTCTACGCCAGCGACTTGGACCCGATCACCAGCATCGTCCAGTTCTTGCTGAAAGAAGGCTTCCAGACCTTCATCATCTCTTGGCGCAACCCAACCGAGGAGCACCGGGATTGGGGGCTTAGTGACTATGTCGACAGCCTGATCCAGTGCACTGAAGTGATCAAACAGATCACCGAGTCCGACAAGATCAATATCTCTGGTGCCTGCTCTGGCGGCATCACGACCGCGACATTCGCAAGCCTGCTCGCTGCAGCTGGCGACGATCGCATCAACTCTTTGACCCTCCAGGTCTGTGTGCTCGATCCAGAGCATGACGATAGTGAGCTCGGCCAGATGGTGTCTGAGCGTAGCCTGGAAATTGCCCGTCGTTATTCACGTCGCAAAGGCATCCTCAAGGGCGATGACTTGGCGCGCATGTTTGCCTGGATGCGTCCGAACGACTTGATCTGGAACTATGTCGTCAACAATTACCTGATGGGCGAAGATCCACCGCCATACAATGTTCTGTTCTGGAACGATGATACGACCAACCTGCCAGCGCAGCTGCATTCTGATTACCTGGACTTCGGCATCCAAAAGCCGTTTTCAAATCCAGGCACGGTCGAGGTCGCTGGCCATATGGCTGACCTGACAAAAGTCGATGTCGATACGTTTATCGTCGCCGGCGTCACTGACCACATCACACCGTGGAAAGCCGCCTATCGCTCGACCAAGCTTCTGGGCTCAAAAAATATGGAGTTCATCCTCTCGAATTCCGGGCACATCCAATCCCTCCTCAACCCACCCGTTAATCCAAAAGCCAAGTACTTTCGTAATGCGAGTATTGAGGCGACGGCTGATGAATGGGCTGCGGGAGCTGAAGAAGTTGCTGGCTCTTGGTGGACTCGTTGGGCAGAGTGGCTGCACGAACGCGGTGGTGACATGAAACCAGCGCCGAAAGAAGGCGGATCTGAGCAATTCCCAGCGCTCTATGACTCGCCGGGGAAATATGTGTTCGACTAAAGGCGACAAGACCTTGGCGCAGCACTGACAGGAAAAGGAGGCCCCATGGCCACCAGAAAGACTGCCGGCAACGCAACTCCGCGCCTGCCAGAGATTTCGATGGAAACGATTGGTGCTCACACGGTTCGTGTCGGGTATTGGCCAAGCGAACAGCCGTCTGACAAGCGCCCGCTCCTCTTTTTCAACGGCATTGGCGCGAATATGGAACTCGCCTTCGGGCTCGGTGAATGGATCCGAGACCGCGAGATCATCACCTTTGATATGCCAGGCGTCGGCGAGAGCCCGCCGGCGAAATTCCCGTATCGTCCATGGATGATGGCCCGCCTTGCGCGCAAACTGTGTGATCAGTTTGGCATGGGCGATGTCGACGTCATGGGCGTCTCCTGGGGCGGCGCGATGGCGCAGCAATTTGCCTTTCAGTACCGCAATTCTGTCGGCAAGCTGATCCTGTGTGCAACCACGGCTGGAATGACCATGGTGCCGGGCAAGATCAGCGCAATCTCCAAAATGGCAGATGCGCGCCGGTACACAGACCCTGAGTACATGCGCGAGAATTTCCAAAAGCTCTATGGTGAAGCCGCTGATGAAGGGGCCGGTGAGCATATTGAAAATCTGCGCCCACCGGCACCAATGGGCTATGTCTATCAGCTGACAGCCTTTCTCGGCTGGTCCTCCTTGCCTTTCATCCGCTTCCTACGGATGCCGACCTTAGTGATGGCCGGCGACCGCGATGCGATTGTTCCGATGGCCAATGCGCATATTCTGAATTTCGCCCTGCCAAACTCGCGGCTTCATGTGGTTAAGGATGGAGGTCATCTATTCTTGGTCACACAGGCCGAAGAAACGGTCAGTGAGATTACCGGTTTTTTGGATGAGCCGATGGAGGCCATGCAACCGAAATCGGTTTGGCAACAAGGCTATTCCGCTGCCTGAAAGCGTTACATCGCTTACGAAACTCATCCCGGATAAATTGTAGACGATCCGTTCCTTACGCGATTAGGATTATCCTTGGTTGCTGCGGGAGATTTGTTTGCTGCGTTCTGCCTATGTCGTCTGTGTCGTTGGGTTGTGCCTCTTAGGCTCGGCCTGCTCTTCGCTCGAACAGCCCTCACCGCGCGCGCCCGCAAAAGTTATCCTTGATACCGATTTTGGCGGCGATGCGGATGATCTCGGCGCCCTTGCAATGCTGCATTACTACGCGGACCGCGGGGAGATCGACTTCCTCGCGATCGCCAGTTGGTCGAACGAGACATATGCCTTGCAGGCTCTCGCTGCGGTGAACCAGTATTACGGACGGCCAAAACTCGCACTCGGCGTTCGTAAAACTGAACCATGGCGGACAGATTGGAACTACACGAAAGTGATCGCGGATCAGTTTCCGCATGACCCCGAGGCCGTGCAAACCGCCCAATCCGCCGTATCGATGTATCGTCAGTTGCTGGCAAACGCGGCGCCCAATTCGATTACGGTGATTACCGTCGGACCACTGGCGAACATTCAAAACCTACTCAGATCAGATCCAGACGAGCACTCTGATCTCGGCGGTGCCGCATTGGTTGATCTTAAGGTCGACCGTTTCATCATCATGGGCGGACAGTTCCCCGATGGGATCACTGCGCACGGCCCAGAATGGAATTTTGATGGCAATATGAAAGGGGTAACGGCCGAGGTTCTGGCCTCGATCAGACGCCCAATCATATTTAGTGGATACGAAGTCGGCGAGGCATTGAAATACGGGTCGGCGCTGAATGAGCACCCGAAGGACACCCCACTTTATGTCGGCTACAAATATTTCAGCGAGCACGCGCCCTGGATGAAGCAGGATTATGTTGGCGCGGTTTTGGACAATGCCTCATTTGACCAAACTGCCGTTATGGTCGCCGCAATTGGGGGCGAGGATCAATATTGGACGTTAAGCGAAGCTGGCGAGTTGACGGTTGATGAAGATGGACGCGGCACATGGTCTGTCACCCCGGCAGGAAACCATCGCTATTTGATCCTGACCGAGCAGACTGACGAAACGGTAGCGCATATCGCGCGTGCAATGACCCACTGACGTGAGACAGCGTCTCGCTTAGCGTTTCATCTCAACCACATTGCCAGTGGTCCCGGTTTTCGAAGTTTGGACGAGTTCCATGCTTCTCAGATAAGGGATCAACGCGGCGCGGTCCTGCGGGCGGCTAAAATGATAGCCTTGTAATTCATCACAGCCTTGCTCTCGCAAGAAACGCGCTTGAGCTTCGCTCTCGACGCCTTCTGCAGTGACGGTAAGGTTCAAGGCGTGCGCCATAGAGATCGTCGCCCGAGCGATTGCGCGGCTTTGCTCGCTGGTCTCCAGTCCGCGGACGAAGGCCTGGTCGAGCTTCAGCTTGTCGAAGGGAAAGCGCTGCAAGTAAGCCAGCGATGAGAAGCCCGTACCGAAATCATCCATCGCGATGCGCAGACCGAGCTCCTTCAGTTTGCGCAGACGGTCCAAGATAAAGGCATTGTCCGACAGAAAAACACTCTCGGTAATCTCAAGCTCAATCCGACTTGGATCAATTCGGGTTTCATCGAGCTTGCGGGTGATCAGCGAGAGCAGGCGCGAGCTGTGCAGCTGCAATGGCGAGACATTGATCCCGACCTTCGTGTTTCCTGGCATGTCCAGCGCCGCATCAATCGCGTTTTCGACCACAAGATCACCGAGCGCGATGATGATGCCATTATTCTCTGCAACCGGAATGAATTCTGAGGGCGAGACGGTGCCTCGGACAGGATGATACCAGCGCGATAGGGCCTCCACGCCGACAATCGCATTCGATTTCGCGTCGACGATTGGCTGGAACTGCATGTCGAGATTATCAGCGTCGATCGCGCTAACCAAGTCTTGCGCCAATTCGCGCTGACTGCGCACGCGGGCCTTAAATGCTTCAGAGTATTCCTTCCAGCACCCGCCACCGCTTGATTTCGCCGCCAGCAATGCAAGATCAGCTTCATTCATCAATCGATCGACATCTGAAGCATCCAGTTCTATCGCGCGAACGCCAATGCTCGCGCCGCATTGGACGTCGGTATTGGCATAATGAAACGGTTGCTGAAGCGCATTCAGCAACTCTTCGACAAATTTCATTACTTGACCGCGCTTTTTGGTTCGGGAAATCAAGAGTGCGAACTCATCGCCGCCAAACCGGCAAAGCAAATCCATCGGTTCGCACAGCAGTTCAAGGCGCTTAGCAACCAATTTGAGGATCTCATCACCGCCGGTCTGGCCAAATGTGTCATTCGTCCATTTGAAATTGTCCAGATCAATCCAAATCAGAGCGCTCTCTGCAGTGTCGCGGATCGCGCTTGCAAGATGGGCTTTCAGAGCTTCCTTGAAAGAGGTGCGATTGAGCAAACCTGTCAGAGGGTCGTACTCGGTCAAAAACGCAGCGCGTTCTTCGCTCAAACGCAGCTGAGAAATGTCCGTCGCTGAGCCCCGATATCCGGCATATTTTCCATCTTCAAACACGGGCCGTGCGGACACTTTCCAAAACCGGGATTCTGACTCGACCGTATCAGCAAGCTCGAGTTCAAGCGCGACCACTTCAGATCCACGCGCCACTCTCGCCCGCAGAAGCTCTCGCTCTGGCGAAGGCGCAAACACAGACAGCCAATCTTTGCCTTGCAAAAAAGCGCGCAACTGCGCACCGAGCAGCTCATCATTGCTGATCTCGACCAATTCACCTTCAGCACTGGTCGACCAGAAGAATGTATCCGTCGCGAACCCAACGTCGCGTAGAACGCTATTGATTTCACGCGTCCGCTCGGCCGCAGTTTCGATCTCGGTGAGCTGTTTATTGTAGCGCGAAAAATACCAGCGCGCGCAAATCGCGAGGCCACTAAAATAGGCCAGGATCACCATCGAAACGAGCGATGCTCCAAGCTCTGGCTGCAACAGCGTATTAGCCAGAAAGCCGCCAACCGTGGCAGCCAGAATGATCCGGCCAAGCTGAGGCATATATTGCAGCAAAACCGCAGCCGCGAGCGTCGATCCGGAGAGAATTGCGCCGAAAACCAGATGCGCTTCTGAAGGTGAAATGAGCGCCAAGACGCCAGGCACGACGCTCCACGTCACGCACAACACGACAAAAGAAAAACTCTTGGTCAGCGTGGCAATATTACCCTCGCCGTCACTTTCAAACACTTCCGCTCGCTCGCGCGTGCTCAGCAAGAACAGTGCGCCACAAAGCAACACATGCGCCGACAACCAAAAGTCGAAGACGCCATTCTCTGTGATGTCAGTCATAAACAGGACGGCAGCGGTCACCAGACTCGCCATGAACAGGACCGGTGCGACCAAAGACACAAGCGCAATTTCGCGCGCTTGTTGGATGTCTTTCTTGCCCGATGAGAGGTTCATGTATCCCAAAGAAGGTGTCTTAGCCGTTTGCATGTCCCTAAACCCACTCAGACGCTAGGGAGATAGAATAGGCGAATTTTGGAACAGAACTGTTGAGACTGATCGGGAGATTTCAGGTTCGCTGTTTACGGTTCAGAAACGAAAAACGCCCCGCTGTGAAAGCGAGGCGTCCTTCAGAAACAATCAGCGACCGTTAAACGTCGAGCAACAAGCGCTCTGGATCTTCCAGCGCTTCCTTCACGCGGACAAGGAAGGTCACCGCTTCTTTGCCATCGACGATACGGTGATCATAAGACAGCGCCAGATACATCATCGGACGGATAACAACTTGGCCATCGACCGCCACTGGGCGTTGCTCGATCCGGTGCATGCCGAGCACACCCGACTGCGGAGGATTCAAGATCGGGGTCGACATCAGCGAGCCATAGACCCCGCCATTTGTAATCGTGAATGTACCGCCCTGCATGTCGGCGATTGAAAGCGTGCCATCACGGGCTTTCTTGGCGACATTGCCAAGCTCGGCCTCAATGCCAGCAATCGACAATTCATCACAATCGCGCAGCACCGGCACAACCAAGCCGCGGTCGGTGCCAACCGCCATGCCAATGTCATAGTGGTTCTTGTAGATGATGTCGGTGCCATCGATTTCTGCGTTCACCGCCGGGATTTCTTTCAGCGCAGAAACAACCGCCTTGGTGAAGAAGCCCATGAAACCAAGCTTCACGCCATGCTTTTCAAAGAACGCATCCTTATAGGCTTTGCGAAGCTCCATAACAGCGCTCATGTCCACATCATTAAATGTGGTCAGCATGGCCGCTGTGTCTTGGGCTTCTTTCAAGCGGCGCGCGATGGTCTGGCGCAAGCGGGTCATGCGCACACGCTCTTCGCGCGGTCCGAGATCGCGCGGGGCTTTCGCTTCAGCTGGCGCGCTGGCCGCTTTTGGTGCGTTCACATAGGCAAGCGCATCAGCTTTTGTGGCGCGCCCGTCCCGGCCTGTTCCAGGAATGCTGGCAGGATTTACGCCCGCTTCAGCAGAGATACGGCGAACAGACGGCGCAACCGGGCGATCGCCTGTCGCAGCAGGCGCTGCTGCAGGAGCCGGTGCTGGAGCGGCAGGGGCTGGTGCAGCACTGGCGCCTGCTCCGGCTGCGATCCGCGCGATGACAGCGCCAGGGGTCACGCCATCGCCTTCAGCGACAAGCCATTCAGCGATCACGCCATCTGCGGTCGCAGGAACTTCCAGGGCCACCTTGTCGGTCTCGATTTCGGCGATTGTCTCGTCTTTGGAAACGCTCTCGCCAACCTGTTTGAGGAAAGATGCAATCGTGCCTTCGGCAACGCTTTCGCCCATGCTTGGCACGGTCACGTCTACGCTCGCACCGCCAGAACTCGCAGCAGGTGCTGCAGCTGGAGCAGGGGCAGCTTCTGGCGCTGCAGCAGGGGCCGAGGCGGCCGCGCCATTGGCCCCGCCTAGACGGCCAAGCAAGGCGCCAATCTCTACCGTGTCGCCTTCATTGGCGACGATTTCGCTCAAGGTTCCAGCGGCTTCCGCGGACACTTCTACGGCAACCTTGTCGGTTTCCAGCTCGACAAGGACATCATCCTTCGCGACCGTCTCACCGGCAGATTTCAGCCATTTTCCAACCGTCGCTTCGGTAACGCTTTCGCCCAATGTTGGGACTACGATATCGGTCATATTTGGTCTCTGTCTTCGTCTTGTTCTTAATTGATTAGGTGACCAGACTGTCTTCTACAGGCTTGTCGCCAAGGGCGGCTGAGATGAAAGCATCTTTCTCTCGATTGTGGGTTGAGAGCAAGCCCGTCGCCGTTGCAGCAGCGGGTGGGCGCCCTGTATATTTAGGACGAGAATTCTCAAACCCAACCCGGTTTGCAGCCCATTCCAGCTCATCACGAATAAATGTCCAGCCCCCCATGTTCCGAGGCTCTTCCTGGCACCAAACCAGTTCAGCCTGCGGGAACCGTTTCAACTCTTCCATAAGAGCTTTACGCGGAACAGGGTAGAATTGTTCCACGCGGAGCAGATAAACATCGTCGGCACCGCTCTCTTCGCGCGCTTCGAACAGGTCGTAATAGACCTTGCCCGAGCAAACGACGACGCGGCGGATCTTCTCATCATCCACCAGTTTCACCTTGCCCTGACGGCCCGGTGTTTCCGCATCATCCCAGAGGACACGGTGGAAAGACGACTTGGTGTTCATGTCATCAAAATTGCTGGTTGCCAGTTTGTGACGCAGCAATGATTTCGGCGTCATGATCACCAGTGGCTTGCGGAAGTCACGATGGATCTGGCGGCGCAGGGCGTGGAAATAGTTCGCTGGCGTCGTCAGATTACAGACTTGCCAATTGTCTTCAGCGCACATCTGCAAGAAGCGCTCAAGTCTGGCAGATGAGTGCTCTGGTCCCTGCCCTTCATAGCCGTGAGGCAAGAGCATGGTCAGACCCGACATCCGCAACCATTTGCGTTCGGCCGAGGAAATAAACTGATCGAAGAAGACCTGCGCGCCGTTCGAGAAGTCTCCAAATTGTGCTTCCCACATGACAAGCGCATTTGGATTGGCCAGCGAGTAGCCATACTCATAGCCCAGCACCGCTTCTTCAGAGAGAAGGGAATCGATCACTTCATACTCAGCCTGGCCTTCGCGAAGGTGGTTGAGCGCGGTGTAGCGATCGCCGGTATTCTGATCGACCATATGGCTGTGGCGCTGCGAGAATGTGCCTCGCCCGCAATCCTGGCCTGACAAGCGAACATGGAAGCCTTCGTCGAGAAGCGTTGCAAATGCCAGATGTTCAGCCGTTGCCCAGTCCAGACCTTTGCCGGTCGAAACTGCGTCTGCCCGTCCTTTGATCACGCGGCCAAGCGTCCGGTGAATGTTGACGCCATCTGGAACCGTGGTGATTTTCTCACCCAGTTCTTTCAGTTTCGCTTTGGACACGCCAGTCTTACCGCGGCGATCATCATCCTCTGGCAGGCCGAGGCCTTCCCATTCGCCTTGCAGCCAATCAGCCTTGTTTGTTTTGACGGTCTTTCCGTCTTCAAACGCTTTGTCCAAGAACGCTTCAAACGCTTTGACTTCAGCATTGACCGCTTCAGCCGTCAGCAAGCCTTCAGAAACGAGGCGTTCACTGTACAGTTCGCGGGTCGATTTGTGAGACTTGATGGTCGTGTACATGACCGGCTGGGTAAACATGGGCTCATCGCCCTCATTGTGTCCAAACCGGCGGTAGCAGAACATGTCGATGACAACGTCTTTGCCAAATTTCTGGCGATACTCCGTCGCGACCTTAGCGGCATAGACGACCGCTTCAGGATCATCTCCGTTGACGTGGAAGATTGGAGCCTGGACCATCAAAGCGACATCAGATGGGTATGGCGATGAGCGCGAATACATCGGGCTCGTCGTGAAACCAATCTGGTTGTTGATGATGAAGTGGATGGTGCCGCCCGTCCGGTAGCCTTGCAGGCCAGAAAGCGCGAAACACTCTGCCACGACGCCTTGTCCAGCAAAGGCCGCATCACCGTGCAAGAGGAGCGGCAGCTTCTTAGATCGGTCCAGATTTCCACGCTCTTCATATTGCATGAATTGCTTGGCTCGAACGCGGCCGAGCACCACTGGATCTACGGCTTCCAGGTGAGACGGGTTGGCATTCATTGTCAGGTGGACATGGTTGCCATCGAACTCGCGGTCCGATGATGCCCCCAAATGGTATTTTACGTCACCTGATCCGAACTCGCCTGCACCTTGAGTCGAGCCGCCCATGAATTCATGGAAGATCTTCTCATAGTCTTTGCCCATGACAGCGGCCAGCATGTTCAGACGCCCGCGGTGCGGCATGCCGACAACGATTTCGTCAACGCCAAGTGCGCCGCCGCGCTTGATGATCTGTTCCAGAGCCGGGACAGCCGCTTCACCCCCATCCAGGCCGAACCGCTTGGTTCCGGGATAGCGCTTGTGGAGAAAACGCTCAAAGGTTTCCGCTTCGATCAGTTTCGACAGAATGGCTTTCTTGCCCTCTGGCGTAAACGCAACGCCTTTATCAGGCCCTTCGATGCGTTCTTGCAGCCAGCTTTTCTCTTCCGGATCGGAGATGTGCTGGAATTCAATGCCGAGCGTTGAGCAATATGTCCGCCGGACAATTTCGAGGATTTGACGCACGCTGGCGCGCTCCAAACCCAGCACACCATCGATAAAGATGTCGCGATCAAGGTCGGCTTCTTCAAATCCATAACTCTTCGGGTCGAGTTCTGGCTGATAGTCTGGTTTTTCGAGGCCGAGCGGATCGAGCATGGCCTGCAAGTGGCCCCGCATCCGATAGGCGCGGATCATCATCAGCGCTTTGACCGAATCTTTCACGGCCTGCGAAATGTCAGCGTCCGACGCCGCTGGGGCAGACGATTTGATCTTCTTCTCTAGCTTTGGCTCCAGCAGAGTCCAATTGCCATCAAAGGCTGCGGTCTCTTCAGGAGACGCAGGTTTCGGCCAAGCCGTACGTTTCCAGCTGGCGCCATCCGCATTGCGAGTCGCGTCCGCGCTGCCATCGCCAACTTCTTCGAAGAAGGCGCGCCAACTCTCAGGAACCGAGTTTGGATTCTCGGCATACTGGGCCTGCATCTGTTCGATCCAGACCGCGCTTCCCCCATACAAAAACAAAGTGTCTAGCATCGCAGCGTTTTGTGCGCTGCGACCACCGTCGACCGGGGATCCGTCGTCTGCCATGTCTTACCGTCCTTTGTATAGACGGCCCGGCGGGGTCAATAATGGCCTCGTCTGGCCGCCCTTTGCCTTTTTATATAGTGCGGCGTGTTAACCTTTTAATACCTCGACCATGGTCGTGCCCAAACGGGCAGGACTTGGAGATACTTTGATTCCGGCCGCTTCCATAGCTGCGATTTTGGACTCAGCGTCGCCTTTACCGCCCGAAACGATGGCACCTGCGTGTCCCATGGTTCGGCCTTTTGGCGCTGTGCGGCCCGCGATGAAGCCTACCATTGGCTTCTTGCGACCTTTCTTGGCCTCATCGATCAGGAACTGAGCGGCTTCTTCTTCAGCTGAGCCGCCAATTTCACCAATCATGACGATGCTTTCTGTCTCGTCATCTGCAAGGAACATTTCCAACACGTCGATAAACTCGGTGCCTTTGACCGGGTCGCCGCCAATGCCGACCGCAGAAGTCTGGCCGAGGCCTTCGACAGAGGTTTGGTAAACTGCTTCATAGGTCAGTGTGCCTGAACGAGAGACCACACCGACAGAGCCCTTCTTGAAGATCTTGCCCGGCATAATGCCAATCTTACACGCCTCTGGGGTCAAAAGACCTGGGCAGTTTGGCCCGATCAGGCGGGAATTGGATTTGTCGAGTTTCGCCTTCACGCGAACCATGTCGAGCACTGGCACACCTTCAGTGATACACACGATCAGCGGGATCTCAGCATCAATCGCTTCTTCGATCGCTGCGGCAGCGCCGGCTGGCGGCACATAGATCACAGTTGCGTCTGCACCGGTCGCGTCTTTTGCGTCTGCTGCATTCGCGAAGATCGGCAGAGAAGCGCCATTATCGGCGGTCCAGCTTTCGCCAGCTTTACGTGGGTGCGTGCCCGCCACCATTTGCGTGCCGTAATATTCGAGCGCTTGATTGGTGTGGAAAGAGCCGGTTTTACCTGTAAGGCCCTGCACAATAACTTTTGTGTTTGAATCGATAAGAATAGACATGGGTCTTACGCGCCTTTCACGGCTGCAACAATTTTCTGGGCGGCGTCATCAAGGTCATCAGCAGGAATGATGTTCATCCCGCTATCGGCCAGAATGGCCTTGCCTTGGTCAACATTTGTACCTTCGAGGCGCACAACAAGCGGCACAGCGAGAGAGGTCTCTTTCACCGCCTGAATCACACCTTCGGCGATCACGTCACATTTCATGATGCCACCAAAGATGTTGACCAGAATGCCCTTCACCGCCGGGTCTTTCATGATGATCTTGAACGCCGCGGCGACTTTCTCTGCATTGGCGCCGCCGCCAACATCACAGAAGTTTGCTGGCTCTTCGCCATACAGCTTGATGATGTCCATCGTCGCCATGGCGAGGCCTGCGCCGTTGACCATACAGCCAATCGTGCCGTCGAGCGCGATATAAGCCAGGTCCCATTCAGACGCTTCAATCTCTTTTTCGTCTTCTTCGGTCGTGTCGCGCAGTTCCATAATGTCTGGGTGACGGAACAGGGCGTTGCCATCAAAGCTCACTTTGGCATCGAGCACGCGCAGATTGCCGCTTTCCATGACGATCAGCGGATTGATCTCCAGCATCGACATGTCTTTTTCGGTGAACGCTTTGTAGAGGATCGGGAACAGCTTCATGCCATCTTCGCGCGCCGCACCGTCGAGGGCGAGTGCATCACAAAGTTGTGAGGCAGCGGCTTCGGTGACGCCTTCTGCCGGATCGATTGGCAAAGTCAGGATTTTCTCAGGCGTGTCGTGCGCAACCGCTTCGATGTCCATGCCGCCTTCTGTAGACGCCACAAAGGCCGGACGACCGGTTTCGCGATCAACCAGCAAAGAGAGGTAAAGCTCCGTCGCGATGTCTGCGCCATCTTCGACATAAAGGCGATTAACCTGCTTGCCTTCAGCGCTCGTTTGCGCCGTCACAAGATGGTTACCCAGCATCGCTTTGGCGTGATCCATGACTTCCTCTTTCGAGAAAGCGAGGCGAACACCGCCTTTTTCGCCTGCTGCGGCCTCAACGAATTTACCCTTACCGCGTCCACCTGCGTGGATTTGGCTTTTCACAACCCAAAGTGGCCCCGGTAATGTATCAACAGCGGTCTGCACATCGTCGAGCGTAAGAATTGGGACGCCGTCAGCCACAGGTGCACCGAATTCTTTCAGGACAGCCTTGGCTTGGTATTCGTGAATGTTCATGAGGGTATCAGCCTTTTGCAACGGACAGGGACACGCAAGTATGTCCCCAAAAGTCGCGCGCCTTATAGCATCGCCACCCGCCGTGACAACCGTCTGTAGCTGGAAATCGTGAGCCTGGGTTCATAGTAGAAACCCAGGCTACCCTGTATACTCGTTATACGAGTGCTGCCGATTTATTTTACACCAATATCGTCAAATGAGACGGTGTTTTCGCGGACGGTAACCCCTGAATTGTCTTTGACTTTGAGCGACAGGGATTTTGCCTCCCAGTCGATCTCGACAGAGCCATAGTTTTCAGGCGCAAAACCTGCCCCAACTTGGCGCGCATCCATCTCTTCTGATTCGGTCGCGAAAGAGACGTTGAGCGATGAGGCTGTCAGCTCGTTGGCTTCATATGGAAGAACGCCGTCTTCTTCGTAGATGAAAGCGGTGTGGCGATCACCCGACAAGAAAACGACGCCGCTTGCCTCTGTCTTTTTGATAAGATCAAACAGACGTTGGCGTTCAGCTGGCATTGCCGCCCAAGCTTCCCATCCATGCGCGGTTGGCATGACCTGGATCGAGGAGGCGATCAGGCGAATGTCAGCGGGTTGCTGCAACTGGTTTTCGAGCCACGTCCACTGCGCCGCGCCGAGCATGTCCTGCATGCTGCCGTCTGGCGCTGGCATGTAACGCTCCTTGCCTTTCGCGCCCCATTCGTCCGTGGGGGTCAAACCCGACCGGAAAAAGCGCGTATCCAGCATAATCACCTGGGTGCGCTTACCTTCTGGTCCGAAGCTGCGAGCGTAATAAGTCCCTGGCCACTGCCCGACATCCTGATCTTCCAAGCCCCAGAAGACCTCATGAATGCGCTCAGCCATACGGCGGAACGCAAACTCGCTGCCGGCATCGTTGGCGCCATAGTCATGGTCATCCCAAGACACCATCATCGGCGTGGTTTCACGCACTTTTTGAAAGTCCTCGCGCGCCGCGAGGTCGGCAAAGGATTCCCGCACTTCATCCAAGAGCGGCTGATTGTTGACATAGGCGCGGCCATCGCGGTCGCCATACACATTATCGCCAACCATCAGGAAAAGATCCGCCTCTTCCGCTGGCAAGCTCATCATCGCTGCCGAAGGGCCTTTTTCTTCGTCGAGGCAAGAGCCAATCAAAATCTTTGTCAGAACAGCATCTGAAGCAGGCAGAGACATCCCGGCCGATGCCTTAGGCAGAGCGCTGTCCGGAATTGTGTCATAATAATAGTCGAGCGCATCTTCGACTGTTTGCGGAGCGGGTGTGAACAGACTGATCCCTCCGCTCTGCGTTGTGCATCCCGTTAGTGCCAGCAAAGCAGCGCCCGCCAAAAATACCTGCTTCATACCCATCTCCTAATAAGAACCAATTGTGCTTCCTTATGCAGGAAGGACGACAGGAATGTAACAAGAGTCGCGCCGATTAAACCCCGACAAATAAGTTCCACATCAATCGGCCAGGCAAAAACGTGAACAGGCCCGCAATCGCCATCCCGCCCAGGAACATGCCGGTCATGGTGTGGCGGTGTTTGCGCACGTCCCGGCGCCGGATAGCCGCCACGCCAAATGGCAGTCCAATCAGGGTCCAAGCAGATAGCGCATGGATTGGACTGTAGGCGTTCTGAAACAGGCCGGTGATGAAAAATGACGAAACGGCCGTCACGGTCATGGCGACAATCCAGGTCCAGCCCAGTGTCTTGTGAAACCGAAAGCCCTTCGGGGCCGACAGCAGAACAAGGCCGATGCAAAACGCACTCAAAGCCCCGGCAACATGAATTTTGATTTGCAGCGGCGCTTCCAGAAGCGGCGTGAAATCAATCCGGAAATGTGGATCCACATTCGGCTCTGCCGCGAGGATGAAATAGCTCACAACCAGATAGATGGCGAAAGCAGCCCCGAGCTGCCACGCCCACCAAGGCGTGGCCTGAACAAGAGCGCGAAGAGAGAGAGTTGGAGGAAACGCTGTTTTTATTGTCATTATCCCTCTCCTCACGCCCAAGTGCCGTGGAACCCCAGTGGCCAGGCATAGTCAGCCTGCCAAATGCAGACTGGTCCATCGCTGACATTTGCCGCGTCAAAGACGCAGATCTCTCGGACGCCGGCTTTGATGTTCAAGACCGGGCCGACCAGCCAAGAGTCTAAATCCGATTGGCCGCCAGCTTTCGGAACGAACAAAAACTCCTCAACCATGCGGTTATCACCAAACATGAAGGACTGGCTCTCACCACTGGTCCAATTATGGACCGCAAGCGCGGTGCTGCCCGGACGGTTTGCGGATGCGCCGCTCGCCAAAGCCACCAAATTACGATGTTTGCCGCGATAGCGCGGATCAACCTGCGGGAATTCGCCGATGAGCGCCGTCTCAGTCAGTTTGGCGTCACCTTGTGGCGGGATCTCAACCAGCGTGAGGACGCCTTCCTCGGTTGCGTATTCGCCCGTCCACTCGCCGCGGATCTCAGCGGTGCCACCATCCACGCCCAGCACGGGCTCTTTATAGAAAGCCGCATCGAACTTGATGGTTCCGTCGCTTTCCTCCCAGGCTGATCCTGTATGGTAGAACATACGCGGCGGCGCCTGGACCCAGCGTTGGTTTGAGAAATCGTCCTTGTTGACGATCAACATTTGCAAGCCATGCTGTGGCTGCCACTCAAAGCCAGCAACAACCGGCGGGCGTAGATTTTCATTGACCCAAGGCTGCACCAGAATGATCAGGTGGCGCTCGCTCATCGTCCAATCGTGGATGTAGGCGGCCCGGCCAATGTCGACCATGCCGAAATCTTCGAGCGCTCCATTGGCGCCGATGCGATAGATCCCGACCCGCGATCCGCCGACTGCAAGGTTCCAAACCCGGCCGTCTGGCTCGACTTTCGGGTGCGCCAGGAATGGCATGCCTTTCAAGTCATCGCGCCAAGTTTTCGGACCTTTGGTTTCCAGTGTCTCGGCATCCATGGAAAACGCCGATCCGGCTTCCCAAAGCGCCAGCAACTCGCCATTGACCACCAGGACCGATGTGTTCGCCGCGTTCGTGTCGTCAGGCCCCTGAACCGAATAGCTTTCATCTCCCAATGTACCGAAGCCAGGGGCAAGGAAAGCCTGCGCCGCTTGTTCTTCTCGGCGCTTTCGGGTCTCAACAAAGCGCGCCTGGTGCACCGCTTGACCATCTTCGATCGCTATCCGGTGGATCAGCCCGTCACCGTCGAACCAATGGCTGGCATATTGATCGCCATAGCTCAGCTGCGCCGGGCCGTTGCGATACAAGCTGCCTTTCAGGTCAGCAGGGGCTTTGCCAAAAACCAGCTTCATCGGCGAAGGTTCGAACCCAGATGCCGGTGCGTTCTGATAACCCAGATGCCAAGCGGGCATCGTGTTTGGATCAGCCATCGCGCTGAGGCCAAAACTCGTACCGACTGCCCCGGCAATACCTGCGCCCAGACCCGCTTCCATAAAATGACGACGTGACAGGTTCATTTTTCTTCCTCCAGCTGGTCGTGTACGATTAGTTCAGTGTGATTGTGTGCACCGTGCCATCGGCACCGACGGAGAATTTTGCCGCGTCCCATTTCGCAGGTCCAAATCGGCCTTTGGCGTCATTTGAAAACGCGAAAGGTTCGGTCGGCATCCCAAAAGGATTGGTGTTCATTTCGCCATCATCATTGACGTCATGATACAGTTTGACGGCATACTCGCCGGGCTCCAGCCCCTCAAAGGTGACCGAGACAGTGTTGCCCTCGACTTTCAGATTGGCACCATCCACGGCGCCATCGCCGCTATAGGTCCCCTCATCAAACAGACCGAGGACGATTGTGCCTTGCGTCTTGGCGATACTGTCTACGTTGACAGTGAGATCCGCAGCCAAAGCGATCGGGGTGGCAATCATGCTGGCGGCGAGCAGAGCGGCGAAAGAAGCGGTGCGGGTCATATTGTGTCTCCGGTTTGAGTTAGTTCGAGCAGATTTGCCTGCTGTGAGAAGAGACATGTCAGGGATTGAGAGGCGCGGCATCGCATTCTACGTCTGAGGACTGGAATCCTTCGCGAAATGCCGCCATTGTCATTCGCGAAACGTGAATAAAGGGGCTCTGCAGTTTGCGTATCGCGAGTGACATCGTCCGATTTTGTGCCATCGTTATTGGGCTTGGACTGATTTTCGCCTGGCTCGGCGTCTACAATACCGGGCGGCTGCCTTTCTATCAGAGTTTTGTCTTTTGGACGTCGACCATGGCGGTTGGTGCGGGAACTTCGGTGCTCGTCTCGCCATTTGTTTGGGGTCCGCGCTTCGAAGACGTCCCTGCGATCTTTAAAATTGGAATCGCAGCGGCGATCATCTCAGTTCCGGTGACCCTCACGCTTATGCTGTTCTTCAGCATCGATCCCTGGAGTCTTTCCACATATGTGATGCAGTATGCCTATGTTCTGGTGATCTCACTGATCGTTACGACTGGTGCTTATGTTCGCGATGCGATGATCAATAAGTCAGAGGCACCGGAGAGCGGCGAGACCCCCGTCACCACCTTCTTGGACCGATTGCCAGTGAAGTTCCGAACGGCTGAATTGCATGCCATTTCGTCTGAAGATCACTATCTGCGTGTGCATACCAGTCTCGGCGAAGAATTGATCCTGATGCGGCTCGCAGATGCCGTGCGCGAACTGTCCGGCGCCGATGGGCTGCAAGTGCACCGCTCTTGGTGGGTGGCGAAATCCGGCGTCACCGAAGAGAAACGCGTCGATGGCCGCAGCCTGTTGGTCTTGCCCTCTGGCACCGAAGTCCCGGTCTCACGCAGCTATCGCAACAAAGCCAAGGATGCCGGGCTCATTCGCTAGCGGGCGGTGATCATCAAATCGCCCTATTCAAAATACGCATAGCCCCTATTCGGTATACACAGTGTTCATCAAGGACGTTCGTCCCCATCTGGTCGTTAACGAAAGACAACGGCGAGATCGCCAGAAGACGAAAGCAAGACGATGAGCAACAATCACATCTTTTCCCGCAGCCTGACGCTCCTTTTCACCGGGGTTACCGCTCTGACCCTGTTTATGGTCGCGTTCGCGCCGAGCACTCCCCTGTTCGCGGGATAGCGCAAATCTAAACCTAAGCTTGGGACTTCACTAAGAATTCAACCAAGTTCCATAACTCGATCTAAAAACAAATTTGCGAGTCTGCCCGCCTGCAAAGGATTGGGGTTTACATGGCGCGCTACAGCTCAGCGAATTCATCCGGAAACTTATTTGCCGTCCTGGTGGCGTTTCTCGCGGTTGGTCTTTTCACGGCGATCGTGATGTGGCCAAGCGGAGATCCAATCAAAGTCGTCAACAGCGACCTTCCCGACACGCCGCTGACCCAAGCTTTGAATGATCCAGAAACTCATAAATATCTGACCGCGCTGCACCGGGTGAAACCGAATGTCGCCAAACGCTTGAATGAGCGCGCCGATGCAGCGATTGCTGACGGCGCTGGCAATAATGAGCTTGCCGCGCTGATCCTGGAAACCTACAGCACCGCCGTCGAAGAGGATGTCAAACATCTGGTGAGCGCCGATGTGAAACACTTCGACAAAATGTTGCAAATGTCTCAGCGCGGCCTGTCGACCCTGTCGAGCAAAGCTCCGAAATACTGCCGCCCAGCGAGCTACCTACAATACACCCACATGGAGCCGCAGGAAATCGCCAACGAAATGTCCAGCCTGTTTGGATACGGTTCAGAGGCATATAACTGGGTGCTGCGTTTCAACGTGGTTACCCTGGAAGCGATTGAGAGCGGCCGCGATAATCCTCAAAAGTATCAGAGACTGAACTCTGGCGACCAAATGGCGCTGCAGAAAACGATGATGAAGATGATGAATAATCCTCAAGTCGCGCGTTTGATGCAGCTGCAAGGCCGCTCTGAAGAAGAACAGAAACGCGCCGCCATGACGATGAATTTCTGCGGCCTTGGCTCAGATCTGCTGGCCGCTGTGAACGGTCTGCCTGCAGACACGAAATCTCGTCTCTTGGGCGAGCTGCAGCATCAAGCCAGAAGCGGTGATTTTGAGCGTGTTCTGAGCACGGTGCAGAGCCGCATCTAAGCAAACCTGAAAAGCTCTAAGACCGCGGGCCGCCCGGCATGATCGGGCGGTCGCGCCAGGCGCCCATGCTGCGCACCCGGTCATACATGACCAACGCACCCGCCAGACTGACATTGATGCAGAACTTGGTGGGGATTTTCACGATGTGATCACAGCGCGCGACCATTTCATCGGAAAGGTTCCCGCGTTCCGGGCCGAGCACATAAGCGGCCATGCGCGGATGCTTAAACTCCGGCAACTCGACCGCATCGTCCGTCAGCTCAATCCCCACCAGCTGACAGCCTTTCGGGAACACCATCTCATCCATCGAGTCCCAGGCATAATAAGGCACGTTTTTAAACGTCCGAGACGTATCGGCGAGATTGGCGATCTTGGTGCGGTCAGCCGCCTCAACTGAGAACACAAAGCTCGCGCCAAACGCATTGGCGGTGCGCATCAACGCCCCCAGATTCATCGGCTTCGAAATGCCCTCAGCGCCGATCGCGAAATAGCCCTTCATCAGATCACTCCTAATACGGTTCGGCCCAAAACGAGCACAGCGAACAACAAGACCGGCATCACCACGCTATAACGCCGCGCCGTGCGCAAATGCGAGAGTGGATTGGGATACGTCGTACGCAAATGCTCGACAGCATCCGTCAACCAAGCCCGCATTTCATCTGGAATGGGTTTCTCACCGGCGGCCCAAACCACAGCTGTGTTGGCTTTCACGCGATCCTCAAACTCAGGGCGCCACGCCTTCAGCGCACGGCGCAAGACCAGCGCGATCATCATGCGCATTTGCACGGCCAAAGCGAAGGCAAAGCCCAAGCTGCCGAGCAGGATCCAGAAAATCACAATTTTCGCCAAGCGCACATCTCCGCTACGTCAGACCTTCACAGCGCCGGTTGCCATGGCTACGAAGCTGACGTCAACGAATGAGATGAGGAATCCCAAGATGAAAGCCCTGCTCTCGAAAGCCCCAGGCGGCACAGATACTTTGGTTCTGGAAGAGATTGAAAGCCCAACCCCAGGCAAGGGCGAGGTGGTCATCCAAGTCAAAGCCATCGGCGTGAACTTTCCTGATACGCTGATTATCCAAGATCTGTATCAGTTTAAGCCCGAACGCCCGTTCAGCCCTGGTGGCGAGGTGTCCGGCATTGTCACTGCGCTTGGTGAAGGTGTCTCAAACCTGCAGGTCGGTCAGCGCGTCATCGGTTCCTGCGGTTGGGGCGGCATGCGCGAAGAAATGACGCTCGAAGCCGGACGCTGCATTCCAATCCCAGACAGCGTCCCATTTGATGAAGCCGCCGCCTTCGTTATGACTTACGGTACGTCTTATTACGCCCTGAAAGACCGCGCGGACCCGAAACCCGGCGAGAAACTACTCGTGCTCGGCGCGGCTGGCGGCGTTGGCATTGCGGCGGTTGAGCTCGGAAAAGCGATGGGCCTGGAAGTCATCGCCGCTTGCTCTACCCAGGAGAAGGTTGATTTCTGCCTCTCCAAGGGCGCCGATAAAGGCCTTGTCTATGAAAAAGGTGAGCTTGATCGGGCCCAACAAAAAGCCTTCTCAAACCAGATCAAAGAGGTCAGCGGCGGCGGTGTCGACATCATTTATGATGCGGTCGGCGGCAATTATGCAGAGCCGTCTGTGCGCGCCATGAACTGGGAAGGACGCTACCTGGTCATCGGCTTCCCAGCCGGCATCCCGAAAATTCCGTTGAACCTCACTCTGCTGAAGTCTTGCGACATTCGCGGCGTGTTCTGGGGCGCTGCCGTCGCGCGCGATCCAGCGGCCAATCAGCAAAACCTGGCTGAGATGTTCGCGATGTATCAAGACGGCAAGATCAAGCCGCACGTCTCTGAAACCTTCCCGCTCGAGCGCGGCGGCGAGGCGATCCAATACCTGATCGACCGCAAAGCCCTCGGCAAGGTTGTGGTAACCGTTTAAACAGCTTGCGGGCTTGTTGACACATTCCGTCATCAAGCCCGCTTGCTCCTGATCAAAAAGGCCCCTACCTCCTCGGCATGCCTGAATTACCTGAAGTCGAGACGGTGCGCCGTGGTCTTTCTCCTGAAATGGAAGGCAAGATCATTGAGCGTTTGGATGTGAACCGCCCAAATCTGAGATTCCCGTTTCCAGATGGCTTCAAGGCCCGTGTTGAAGGCGCAACCATCACGCGGATGGGCCGACGCGCGAAATTTCTCGTGACCGAATTGTCGACTGGGGAAGCTTTGATCATGCATCTCGGCATGTCGGGGCGCTACACCGTGAACAATTCCGCGACCGCTGAATTTCACCACGACCCTGGCACCAATCCCGCGCACGATCATGTCGTCTTTCATATGCAGGGCGGCGCGACGATCACCTATAATGACCCGCGCCGGTTCGGCTTTATGGAATTGTGGGCAACCGATGATCTCGCCAATTATCCACGGATCAAAGATCTTGGGCCAGAGCCACTCTCGAACCATTTCAATGCTGCCTATCTGGATGAAGCGCTGCGTGGCAAAGCGGCACCGATCAAGGCCGCCTTGCTGGATCAAGCCGTGGTGGCCGGGCTCGGCAATATTTATGTGTGCGAGGCCTTGTTCCGCTCTGGGATCAGCCCCCGGCGCAAGGCCGCAAGCGTTGTCGGCAAACGCAATGAGCGCCTGGCACCGGCGATCAATGAGGTGATCGCAGAAGCCATCGCCGCGGGCGGCTCATCAATTTCAGACTTTGCCAGTGCGAGCGGCGAGCTCGGTTACTTCCAAAAACAGTTCTCGGTTTATGACCGCGAAGATGCGCCGTGTGAAACCTGCGGCGCGCAGATCAAGCGGATCGTGCAATCAGGCCGTTCAAGCTTCTTTTGCGGGACATGCCAGCGCTAAGCGCCTCTACGCCGACAAAATCGGTTGGCTTTACGCCCTTTCATCGCCCGTTTGACGCAATTCAAGTTTTTACGTTTGCGGCGCCCGACCCGGTTCACGGCACCAACGAGAACAACCCCGATTAGTCCGGCGATCAAACCATACTCAACCGCCGCCGCGCCATCTACTGAATAACGCAAATCAGAAGCGACCTCGCCCGGTTCTGGGCGCGGCGCTCCAAACAGAAGTGCGCGGCGTGTCAACAATCTAACGTTCCCTTTGCAAACTTGTTTACAATAAAGAACTTACGAAAGACCTACTGTTTTTAGAAAACGCCGCGCAATCTCCGATTTATATCAAACTATACGCGTCTAGTTTCCCCAAAGGCGGTGCCACCATTTGCGCTTTGGTTTTGGCTCCGAGACACCGATCGCCGCCGCAGAAAAACCACCCTCAGCCATTTTCTGCTTGATCTCATCGAGCTCCCAGCCGGTCAGCTTTGCGAGACTGTCAGCTTCGGTATCCCAGCGCTCGACAAGCGACTCAGCATACTCACCCGCCGCTTCGCACTGTCCATAATCGCCTCGCCACGGATGGCGCAGGACATAGCGACCCTGATAATTCTCGCGGTCACCCGTGACTTGGAAGTTCAGATCCTCAGGGAAGGTCTTGCCATCATATCGCACGTGCAAACGCGTGACGAACGCATCCACTGGCTGCGGCCCACCAAAGCCAGGGCGTGGCATGGGGCGAATATCGTCCTGAGGACGTTCATCCAGCCACATGACGCCCAGCTCTCTCAGCTCTGATTCAGACAATGGATTGGCCGCGCAAGGGTCGCACCAAGACATGTCCCACGCATATTCCATGAAGACGGCCTTGCCGTTTTCTTTCTCGGTCTGATGCTCAAACATGGCTTTGTAAAATTCGCCAAACTCATCTTTGACGAAGATCGGAACATCCATGTTCGAAGGCAGTTTCACAGTCTTGTAGTTGGTCGTTTCAACCCGCCCTTCGCGGGTGATCGCAAACACGAACAATTCCTGTTTGCCCTCAGCGTTCACCGTGCCGAGGCGGATGGGCAGCATGAAATTCTCGTCTTCATACGCCACTTGAATGGGGCGCAGCACTGAAGAGCCGCTATGGCGTTCCAGGTTCACCTTAGCGACGAAGAATTTCATCCCGCGTTTGAGATACGCCCCCACGACCTCTTCAGCGCCGTCAGGAATGCGGTAGTTTTCCTGGTTGAGCCAAGTGATGAGACCGTCGCTTTCCTCGGCTGAGAGGATCAGGATGTCATACTCACCGACTTCGTATTCGGCTTCGATTGTGACGCCGAGATCTTCTGCTTCCATTGGCGGCGCAGACATGGCCATCTCAGGGATCGCTGATGAGGTCACTGTCACGCTCTTCAATCTTCGATCGAGCATGCACGGGTTTTCGTCATGATACTCAACCAGCCGCGGGGCCGTATATTCATCCAGATGGTCCACCAAGCCTGGATTGGCGACATTGATCTGTTCGCGCTCGGGCACATCGACGACCGGCACCACCATCGCAAACTCACTCGCTTCTCCGCGATAGTCTGAGGCCATCGTGATCACGGTCCGCTCATCATCTCGGACGAGCACGACTTTCGAGGCATCGTTAAACAGATCCGTGTCTGCTTTCGCGACATAGAACCCGCAAAACGCCGAAGCAGCTGGCGCGCTAAGCGCGAACGATGTGAGGCCGAGGGCGCACGCCCCCGCGAGGTGTTTTAAGTTCATTTCGAGGTCCCTTTGTGGATGTCCATTCAAACCGACTTGCTGGCAGCAAGCGGTCAAGAATGGGCGATAGAAGTGCGAGGCTGGCGAGCGCATAGAGCATCGCCCCGCGAATGTGATATTCCCAGCTGAGCCAAGCTGCGAAGGCCGCAACTGCGAAAGCAAAGATCAAACGCGCAAGGCGAGAGTCAGGAGTTGAGCGCGGATCGGTGATCATGAAAAACGCAAAGACGAGCAGCGCGCCGGATTGCAATTGATGGATCGGGATCGCCATCGGATCGCCGAGATACAGCGCGCGGCCAAACAACATGACCGCAAACCCAGCCAAAAAACCGAGCGCGATATCAAGCCGTTTGGCGCTGGACAGTACCAGGGCTGCAAAGCCAATCGCGAAGGCTGCAAACAGGGGCGCCTGTCCCCATTGGCCTGGCGACACCCAAGCCGCGCTACCACCGAGCAGGCTGACCACCACAATACCGATACAGGCCGGGTTAAAAATATGCTTGCCGCGATAGCGGATAAGGAATTTTGCAGACACACCAATCATCCCGGCGGCGAGCCAGAACCATAGCGAATTGGCGCGCAAGAGGATGGATAGCGATAGCGATGTGATCAGGGCTGACTTCCATTGAAAGCCTGCAAACCAGCCGACAATACCCGCGACCAAAGGCGAGCCTCGCCAATACGAACCGGACTCGGCGCGGCGCGCTTCTTTTCTGGCATTCACCCAAACGGTTCCGGCAGCCTGGGCGAGCATTGCGCCGGAAATGGCTGCGATCAGCGCAAGAGGCTGCGCGCCAAAATCGCTGGTTGTGAGAGACATTGTAAACAGGCCTGAGAGGGCCAGGATCTGCCAATGTCTGGCATCCCTGTTTATGGCCTTGAATAGACCTGCAACCTGCGTCCTCGCTCCCATATTTGCGAGGTAACACACCAAATGCGGGCGAAATAGGGCGCGGGTTTTACAAATCCGCGACACACACGCCCATAGCCCTTTAACGCTTCTCGGCTTAGATGGGCATTATGAGCGAGCAAGATACTGTTTCCTTTGGGTTTGAGAGCGTCACGCCGGACGAGAAAGTCGACCGGGTTAAGGGCGTCTTTCGCTCCGTGGCGTCGAAATATGATCTGATGAATGATTTCATGTCTGTGGGCATCCACCGGCTATGGAAACATGACACGATGAACCGCGTGAACCCGCAGCCTGGCGAAGCCCATCTGGATGTCGCCGGCGGCACAGGTGAACTTGCTCGCGCCTTCCTCACTTTGGCTGACGCGGCCGGCAAACGGCGCGGCGACAAAAGGCAAGCCACGGCGATTGTTTGCGACATCAATGATGCGATGCTGGAAGCCGGCAAAGCCCGCGCCGACAATGCCGAATGGGGCGATCGTCTGAACTGGGTCTGCGCCGATGGTACAGCCCTGCCCTATCCTGATCGCAGCTTCGACGCTTTGACCATCAGTTTCGGCATCCGCAATTTCGCCGATCGGGTCGCTGGATTGAAAGAGTTTCGCCGCGTGTTGAAGCCGGGCGGGCGCCTGGCTGTGCTGGAATTCAGCCAGATGACCGCGCCGATGCTTCAACAAGCTTATGACACGTACAGCTTCAACGTGATCCCGGCGGTCGGCAATCTCGTCACCGGGGATCGTGACAGCTATCAATACCTGGTCGAGAGTATTCGACAGTTTCCAGATCAAGAAACGTTTAAAGCAGAGGTGGAGTCGGCGGGCTTCTCCAATGTCTCAGTCACCAATTTCTCGGGCGGCATTGCGGCGCTACACTTCGGGTGGGCGATCTAGTCGATGTTGAAAGCGCTCGCAGACTACGCTCGGCTTTTGCGTGCAGGCACGGCGCTGGCGCGCCATGATGTTATTTTGCCGGGCGAATATCACTCGCGCCTCCCCTTCCCGGCCAAGCTCGCAGGAAAGACGCTTCGCATCTTTGGCGGCGGCGCCAGGGGGCGTTCAGGGGAACGCCTGGCGACGGCACTCGAAAAACTGGGGCCCGCCTATATCAAGCTCGGGCAGTTTCTGGCGACGCGGCCCGACGTGTTCGGGGTTGAGACCACAACAGACCTGTCACGCCTGAAAGACAAGCTGCCACCTTTCTCGATGAAAGCCGCACAAAAAGCATTGGCGGAAGAATTTGGGGAAGACGAAGCGGGGCAACTTTTCCCGGAACTCTCTGATCCCATTGCAGCGGCCTCGCTGGCGCAAGTTCATCGCCTACAGACGCCAGACGGCGCAAAAGCAGTCAAAATCCTTCGCCCCGGTGTTGAGAAACTTATTGATCGAGAGCTCCGCGCGATGAAGCGCGCCGCTCGAACGGTCGAACGCGTCAACGTGGAAAGCCGCCGGCTAAAGCCCGTCGCATTCACCGAGACGGTTGCCGCCTCCATGGAGAAAGAACTCGACCTGCGCCTGGAAGCTGGCGGCGGGGATGAGATGCGCGAGCTCTCATTCAAGGCTGGTTACTATTATGTGCCCGAGGTCGACTGGGAGCGCTCTGGCAAACGTGTGCTGACGACCGAGTGGATTGAGGGCAAACCGCTCACCGATCCCGAAGCTATCAAAACGCACGGGATCGATCCGGAAACCCTCGCCAATACCGTGACGCGCGGCTTTCTGGATCATGCGATCCATCACGGCGTGTTCCATGCGGACATGCATGAAGGCAATATGATCGTCACGCCGGACGGGCGCCTGACTCTGGTCGATTTCGGGATTATCGGCCGCATCGGAATGAATGAGCGCCGCTTCTTGGCGGAGATTCTGTGGGGCTTTTTGCGCCGTGACTATCACCGCGTCGCCGAGGTCCATTTCGAAGCCGGATATGTGCCCGCAGACAAGTCCGTTGGCGATTTTGCGCAGGCTTTGCGCAGCGTAGGCGAGCCGATTCATGGTAAGTCGGCCAGCGACGTTTCCATGGGCCGCCTCTTGCTGCAGCTTCTGGATTTCACCCATACATTTGGCATGCAGCTGCGCCCGGAATTGGTGCTCTTGCAAAAGACCATGGTTCAAGTCGAAGGCGTGGCCAGAGCGATTGATCCTAATCATGATATTTGGGGCGCCGCGGAACCGATCGTCAAAGACTGGATCACGCAGAACCTTGGCCCTGCCGGCGCTGCAAAAATCGTCGCGCAGAATGTCAAAGAAGTTGCCGACCGACTGAAACGCCTGCCAGAGGTGATGGATCAGGTTGAAGCCAAACTGACCGCTCCAGATCCTGAGCCGCTGCCGCGCGAACGCTTTGCGCCATGGTGGGGATGGCTCGGATTTATTCTAGGCTTGGCGGCAGCCGTGGTCGCGGTGGTCTACGCGCCTTAATCGCCCGTTGGTAGGAAGATTACAAAACGGGTCCCACTCTCGCTCGTTTCCCCGAGCTCGAGATCACCGCCCATGGCCCGCGCGAGGTCTCGCGACAGCGCCAAACCGAGCCCTGTTCCATCGCGCCGGGTTGAGCCTGCGAACGGCTTAAACAGATTGGTTTTGGCCTGATTGGGTAGGCCTGGACCTGTGTCGAGCACGCTCAAAGCTGCGCCATCGAACCCGACAGAAATCGTGCCTTTGCCGTCCATCGCTTCGGCAGCGTTGCGGATCAGGTTGGCGCAGATGCGATGCAAATGATCTGGATCAGCCTGCGCATTCGCGTCCTCGACCACGGCATTTGAAAACTCGACCTCACCAAAGGCCGCAAGTGCTTCAGCCGAGGCTTCTTCGACAATGTCATACAGGCGGACCGATTGGACCTTCGTGTCCGGCGTCGAGGAGCGGCCATATTTTAGCGTATCGCTCGCCAAATTGATCGCGCGCTCCAAGGCCCGTTCGAGACGCGGCAAGCTCTTCGCGACGCGCGGATCTTCAGAGCGCGACAGCGAATCCGAGACGAGTTGAGCCGTCGCGAGCGAGTTGCGCAGGTCATGGTTGATCTTTGCAACCGCTTCCCCGAGCTGCGCCAGGCGTTCTTGCTGACGGAAAGCATTCGACACCGCCTCTTCCATGTCAGACAGCGCGTTTTGGGCGCGGCCAATCTCATCAGTCCGCACGGTTGGAGAGAGGCGCCGCCGCCAACTGCCAGGGTCTTCTTTGATCTGCACAACAGACCGCGTCACGCGCCGGATCGGGCGAACCACCGTTAGCAACAGCATCAGATAGATCAGGCCGCCAGTCACGATTGAAATGATCAAAGACAGGACCAGAATATTCCGGCCATATTGCGCAAGCCCCTTGCGGAGCGCAGACTCATCCGCAACGACTTCAATCACACGCCCAGGTTGCGATCCCGCGGCGCGAATGATCAGGAACCGGTCATTCGGCGCAAAAAACGTCGCCATCGTATCGCCGACCTCTGAGATATCAGGCGTCTCATCAAACAAGACAATCTCGCCGACACAGCAAATCTCTTCGCCCGGATTGAGGATCATATCGCGGCGCTCATCATAGAGTTCTGCAACCGCCAAGACCATCGCGCTGGAGAGCAGATCCTGCTCCAGCTCTTCCGATACCATCCGCGATGGCGCAGCCTCCAAGGCCAGAGCTGCCAGGCGGCCCGCCTCGATCTGATCTTTCAGCCAAATGTTTCTGTAATTGGTCGCACTCGGCACAAAGATCAGAGCTTCAACGATCAGCACCGTTGAGATCGCAATCAGAAACAGCCTGAAAGACAAGCTGTCCCGCCAACGTAGACTAGGTCCCGTCGCAACCGAAGATTGTGGTTCGCTCACGCGATGCTGGTACTCTATGGAATGCGTTGCAGCAACCCAACGAGCGTTCTTGACGCTTTACCAAACACAGCTGGGGTGAAGTGCGCACTGGCTGCGCGTTTCACGACCTCGGCCCGTGTTGGGTAAGGTGAGATGAAATTCGTCAAGGACTGAACGCCGAGTTTGTTCGACATGCCATAGCCAACAATTTGGATAATATCGCCCGCACCGTCGCCGACCACGGACGCGCCAAGAATTTTACCTTTGCGGATCACCAGCTTCGCCTCGCCGAGGGTTTTGCCTTCGGCAATTGCCCGGTCATTCTCGTGGAATGGGAAGGATGAAGTGGTGACACTGTCGCCATATTGCTCACGGGCTTCCGCTTCCGTCAGGCCAACTTGCGCCACTTCTGGCGCGACATAGGTCACGGATGGCAAAGGCAGATCACTTGCTTTGCTGCCTTGTTTGAAAAACGCACGGCGCGTGAAGACACTGGCATGCCAGCCCGCCAAATGGGTGAATTGTCCTTGTCCGGCAATATCGCCGAGCGCCCAAACGCGTGAATTGGAAACTGAACGCAATTTGTCGCCAACTTGAATGCCGCGGCGATCAAACGTCACTTTCCCAGCTTCCAAATTCAGCCCGTCCAGCATGGCTCGGCGGCCGACCGCAACCAGGATGTGCGTGCCGGTAATTGTTTGCGTGCCATCCTCGCTTTCCGTGTCGACGGAAATCGCACCGGTCTCGCCGGTGACTTTCACGGCCTTATGGCCTTCGAGGATTGTCACCCCTTCTTCGCGAATCGCATCGACCGCGATCTTGGCATGGTCAGCGTCCGCACGCGCCATCGCACGGCCCATCTCGATGACGGTCACTTCGGTGCCCAGCCGGTGAAAGGCTTGCGCCATTTCCATGCCGATCGGTCCGCCGCCGAGCACGATCAGGTGCTTTGGCTGCTCTGGCAGCGAGAACACCGTCTCATTGGTGATGTATGGGGTCTCTTCCAGGCCCGGGATTGGCGGGATGAACGCGGTTGAACCGGTTGAGACAATGATTCGACGCGCGGTCGCTTCTGTCGTCGCTGAGACAATGGTTTTCGGGTCGGCAAAACTTGCATGCTCGCGGATCACAGTGACGCCGAGGCCTTCGAACCGTTCCTGGCTGTCGACCGGAGCGATTGTATCAATCGCTTTACGAACGTGCGCTTTGACAAGTTCCCAATCCACGGTTGGCTCAGACACGGACACGCCATATTTCGCGCTTTCGCGCGCCGTTTGAGCATATTTCGCAGTCGTCAGCAGCGCCTTGGACGGCACACAGCCATAGTTCAAGCAATCGCCGCCCATTTCGGCTTTCTCATAGAGAATGACATTGAGGCCAAGCATCGCCGCCCCCGCCGCAGCTGAAAGGCCACCTGACCCGCCGCCGATAACAATCAGATCGGCTTTCAGCTTTCGCTTCGCGCCCGTTTCCACTGGAGTATTGGTCATTGTTTTTGTCTCCAAAGGGTCAGTTTCAGCCATGCGGGCTGTTGGACTTGCAATCGCGTCAGACATTTACGCCTCCGCAGTTTCAGGCTTACGGCCTGTGATTTTCTTATAAATAACAGGGATCAAAGCAACGATACCGAGGGCCGCGAGGGCTGGTAGCATATTCTTTGCGATAATCGCCAGATTTGGATCTTCACCCGCAGCAAAGGTCGCGCCAAGGCCAGATCCAACCCACGTATAGGCAACGACACCCGGAATGATTCCGACAGCCGTGGTGATGGCATATTCACGGTATTTCGCACCGAGCAAGGCTGGCGCAATATTCGCCACTGGGAATGGAACGACAGGCAACAGACGCAGAGCAAACATGTAAGAGAATGGGTTCTCGTTAAACCCGGCTTCCATTTTCGCCATGAATGGCCCCGCGCGGTCCCGCAGAGCGCTGCCGATTGAGGTTTTCGCGGCAAAGAAGAGCATACTCGCACCGAGCGTTGCCCCGGCAATCGTCGCAATCGAACCGCCGACCAGGCCGAACAGGAAGCCACCTGCGATCGTAATCCACAAAGCCCCTGGGATCATGAACAGAGTTGCAGCGGCGTAAATACCGATGAAGATCGCGACCGCCAGGATAAGGTTTTCCGAGACAAAGCTCTGGAGAACCTCTTGTTGCTCGCGCAGCGTGTCCAAAGAAAGATACTGGAACAAGCCAAGCTGCCATGCGCCGACCATTACCGCTGCGATCAAATAGACCGGCCATAGCTTGATGAGGATCGAGCCTTGTTTCGTTTCGACAGTGTCCGTCATGGGTGTCTTCCTTCTTGCCGTCTCTAAGCGCCTATTCGACGTCGTTGAGAGACCAGTCATATTCGTGTTTGGTAATTTTTCGTTTCGCTTGGATTTTCTCAGCCAGTTCTGGCTCGGCATGTTCCAGCAGGTGATCGATCACCCCATCATTCGAGCCGCCAAAATCCTCACGGAACCATTTATAGATGGTTGAAACCTGCAGCGTGCCATTCCGTCGAACAGTCACACCGCGTGGATTGTTGATATAGTCACGCGCCGCGTCATCCAGCTCTTCGTCAAGCGTTGCGCCAAACCAAGCATCCGTGCGCAGATTTGGGCATCCGAATGAGGCACAGTTCACAGCATAGTGGACCCGCGGGTCGCTGAACTGAACCCGTAGAATGCCATGCTCAAGGTCATCCAGGCTGACTTTCTCGCCGTCAACCACAGTGAAAACACGCTTCCACGGCCCGACTATATAGCCAGATCGGATCGATTTTGTCGGATAGCGACCGACAATGTGTTGGATGGTCAGGGCGTTATAAATGTTCGAATAGGCTGCGAATTGCTCGTCTTCCGACAGTGTATCGAAATCGAGATTTTCGAAACTCTCCAGATATGCGTCGAGTTTGGCAGAGTCTTCGGTATTGGCTTGGAGGGCGCCATAATCAAAGCGATTCACGCCATCATCACTCTCCACCACATATGTGCCCAGGATGTCGTCCCAAGCCTGGTGCAGCTCGGTATCGTCAGCCGAGGCAGTTCCCGCAGCAATCGTCATGGCAATAGCTCCAACCGTCAGCATTTTGCGTAGCATAGATTTCGCATCCCTTTTAGAAACTTTGTTCGAGCCGGATATACGCAGGGGGCGGTAAAGATGCACGTAACGGTATGGTCCCAAACCATCACCGATGCGTGAGCGGGATGTGACGGCTGTATTTGACGCGGAAAACCTGCGCGATTTCTCTTGACCTCTCCGGCTCGCAGCCGTAATAGCCGCGCTTTCGAGTTTAACTAATTTCTATTGAGGCGAGACGCCCATGAAACGCACATTCCAGCCAAGCCGCCTGAAGCGCGCCCGTACACACGGTTTCCGCTCTCGCATGGCAACCAAGAATGGCCGTAAGGTTTTGGCCCGCCGCCGCGCGAAAGGCCGTAAGGTTCTGTCTGCTTAAGACAGGCCTGCCCGGGGACTGGTCCCATGGCAAAATCTAAAGCTTCCGAATCTGGGGTCGTCCGTCTGAAGACACGGCCCCAGTTTCTTTTTGTACGATCGGGCAAGTCCGAGCGGCGCAAATCGCTCGTCGTCCAAGCCCGCCCGCGAAATGGCTCTGACACCATTGGCGCCGGGTTTACCGCCACCAAAAAGATCGGGAATGCGGTTATTCGCAATCGCGCCAAGCGCCGCCTGAAAGAAGCGTCCCGTCAACTACTACCCCTTCACGGCGTGGCCGGCGCTGACTATGTGTTTATTGCCCGAATGGATACTGCGACGATTGGCTGGCAGCGGCTGCTTGACGATATGGAAAGCGCACTGATAAGCCTCGCCAAAGATTTTTCAGCGGGGACAGGTCCGGCCTGACCCCTCTTTTTATATCAGGATACGCATCGCTCATGCTGCCTAATCAACAAAACGGTATGGACCCTCAGGACCAGCGCAATTTCATCATCGCAATGGCGCTGATGATTGTCTTTGTGTTTGGCTATCAGTTCTTCGTCCTCGAGCCACAAGCCAAACGCGCAAATGAAGCGCGCGAAGCCGCGCAAGCCGAAGCCGGGCTCGAAACGCCGGTCGAAGCAGCGACGCCAGAACCTTTGCAACAGGTCATCAAATCGGTCGACGAAGCGCTGAGCGAAACCTCACGCGTCGGTTTTGACGCCAATCGCGTCGACGGATCGATCAATCTCAGCGGCGCGGTGATCGATGATCTGAATTTGAAAGACCATTATCGCACGGTTGAGCGCACCGAAGAGCTGCGTCTCCTGCGCCCGGCCAACGCGCCGAGCGGCTATACGGTCGGCTGGAACTGGTTTGATGGCCGCGACGCAATTGCGGGCTATCGCGACAATTGGACAGCGACCGAAGAGACATTTGGCGACGACAATACGACCACACTCCGCCTCGAAAAGGACGGATTGCGGTTTGAACGCACGATCAGTGTAGACGAGAATTACATGTTCTCGTTCCAGGACTCAGTCACCAATCTTGGCACAGAGACACGGACCCTGATCCCAATCGGCACAGTGCGCCGCTATGGCGGATGGAAAGAATTCGTCGACGCCACAGACCCGGGTTCATCCCGCAAAACAGGCTTTGCACACCAAGGCCTGATGGGCAGCTTCGACAGCGCTCTGACCTGGCGCAGCTATAACAACCTGTTCAAAGGACGCGGCATCAAGAAAGCTGAAGACGGCATTCGGGTTGCGGAAACCGGCGGTTGGCTCGGCTTGACCGACATGTACTGGATGGCCGCGCTGATCCCGCAGCAAGGCGAAGGCTTCCGCGCGCGTGTTCGCAATCTTGAAAACCATTTGGAAGTCCTGGTGCAAGGCGCTTCGCTTGAACTCGCACCCGGCGCGACCCAAACTGTGACCAATCAGGTGTTTGCTGGCGCCAAAGAATATGATGTCGTCAACGCATACCAGGAAGCTGGCATTCCACGCTTCGGCGATGCGATCGACTGGGGCAACATCCTCTACTACCTGACCAAAGGCCTGTTCTTCGTCTTGAACTGGTTACAAGGCATCCTTGGATCATTCGGCTGGGCGATTATCGGCCTTGTGGTCCTGGTCAAACTGCCGCTCGTACCGCTCTACAATCAGAGCTACAAATCGATGGCCAAGATGAAAAAGCTGGCCGAGCCGATGAAAGAGATTTCCGAACGCTTCAAGGCCGACCCTCAGCGCCGCCAGCAAGAGGTGATGAAACTCTATCAGCGCGAAAAAGCGAACCCGCTTGCCGGCTGTGTGCCCATCCTGCTGACCATCCCAATCTTCATCGCGCTCTATAAGACCCTGTATGTGACGATTGAAATGCGCCATACGCCATTCGGGTTCATCAATGACCTGTCCGCGCCGGATCCGACCGCGATCGGCAACCTGTTTGGGCTTCTGCCCTGGGCGGCAGCAGACGTGAAAGCGATTCCAATCCTCGGATTCGTGATCGGTATCGGTATTCTGCCAATCCTGTACGGCGTCACCATGGCCGGGATCCAATCTCTGTCACCACCGCCGCCAGACCCAACCCAGCGCACCATCATGATGGCCTTGCCATTCGTGTTCATGTTCGTGTTTGGCGGGTTTGCTGCGGGGCTCGTCCTGTACTGGGTCTGGTCAAACATTCTGTCACTCGGGCAGCA
Organism: Henriciella sp.; assembly: GCA_027019605.1. Taxonomy (GTDB): domain Bacteria; phylum Pseudomonadota; class Alphaproteobacteria; order Caulobacterales; family Hyphomonadaceae; genus Henriciella. The sequence goes on from JALUWJ010000043.1 coordinate 60,844, forward strand.
ATATTTCATCATGCGCCGCAACGGCGTCGAAACCGAACTCGACAAATTGATAAAACGATTGCTCGGACGGGGTTCTTCCACCCCAGCTGAATAGATGAGCGACCTGCCTGCCTTCTCTGAAGAAACGCTGGAGGCAGGCCGTAGGCTCTGCATGGGGCCGGTTGAGTTTGTGCTCGGTGCGGCAAGCCTCAGCCAACTCCCGGATGGCAACCGACCGGAAATCGCCTTTGCCGGGCGCTCAAATGTCGGCAAGTCTTCCCTGATCAATGCCGTGCTCAATCGCAAGAACATGGCGCGTTCATCGGCTGAGCCAGGCAAAACGCGCGAGCTCAATTATTTTGATGTCGGTGACGGCAAGCTCTGGCTCGTGGACTTGCCGGGATTTGGCTATGCGAAGGTCTCGCGCGAACAGCAGGCCAAATGGGTGCAACTGACCAAGCGCTATCTCCGCGGCCGGGCGAACTTGCGCCGCGTCTTTTTGCTCGTAGATAGCCGCCGCGGGCTGATGGACACCGATCTTGAAACCATGGCCATGCTGAACACCGCCGCGGTCACCTATCAGATTGTTTTGACCAAGGCCGATAAGATCAAAAAGTCGGCACTCGAGGCCGAAACGAAAAAAATTCAGACCACGTTGAAAAAAAATCCAGCCGCACACCCGATTGTTCGCGTGACATCTTCGGAAAAAGGCTTTGGTATCCCGGAACTAAGAGCAGAGATCGGACAAATCGCGGAGGTCTAAATGTCGATTGAAATCTTAAGCGCCAATCTCGATACCCCGGAATTTGCAGCTTTGATCGACACCCACGCAGACCTTATGCTCAGCCTTTCGCCGCCTGGAAGTTGTCATTTCTTGCCTATGGAGGGTCTGCGCGACCCAGCCGTCACCGTTTGGGAAATGCGCGATGGCGATGAACTTGTCGGCTGCGGCGGCTTGAAAGAGCTGTCCTCGACGCATGGCGAGATCAAATCCATGCACACCCTATCGGCCAAACGCGGCGCCGGACTTGGCCGTAAAATGCTCGATCACGTGATGAATGAAGCGCGCTCCAGAAGGTATCAGCGGCTCAGCCTCGAGACCGGCAGCGTAGACGGATTTCTGCCCTCCCGAAGGCTGTATCAGAGCTGCGGCTTCGAAATTTGCCCGCCCTTTGGCGACTATGTCGAAGACCCGCACAGCGTGTTTATGACGTTGGCGCTCTAAGCACCATTCCTTTGGCCGCCAAATCCGGCTAAGAGCCAGCGCCATGACTGAGACGCCTCTGCCCCCCGCCCAACTTACCGCTGAAACCCTGTCAGAGGCCTTGCCCTATATTCAGCGCTATGCCGGGCGGACAATTGTGATCAAATTTGGCGGTCATGCCATGGTGGATGAGGCCCTATCAGATGCGTTTGCGCGCGATGTGGTCCTGCTCAAACATCTCGGCGCCAATCCCGTTATTGTTCATGGCGGCGGGCCTCAGATCGCGAAATTGCTCGAACGGCTCGGCATTCAATCAGAATTTCGCGACGGCCTCCGCGTGACAGATGATGCAACCATGGAAGCGGTTGAGATGGTCCTCTCCGGGCCAATCAATAAATCGATCGTCCGGGCGATTAACGCAGCCGGCGGCAAAGCGGTTGGCCTGTCTGGCTCAGATGGTGACTTGATGCGCGTCACCAAAGCCACCCGCACCCAGCGCGACGCCAGCAGCGAGATCGAGAAAGTGGTCGATCTCGGCTATGTTGGCGAACCTGACAAAATTGACATCTCCGTCCTGAAAGCCCTGATGCAGAGCGAGAAAGCCATTATTCCGGTGATCGCACCGGTGGGGGTCGGCGACGATGATCGCCGTTACAATGTCAATGCTGATACCGCTGCGGGCGCGGTGGCCACGGCTCTTCAGGCGAAGCGGTTATTGCTGCTGACCGATGTGGCAGGTGTGCTCGACAAACAAGGCAGCCTGATGCGTGAGATCCGGCGCGATCAAGTTGATGGCCTGATGCAGGACGGAACGATTAGTGGTGGCATGATACCAAAGCTTGAAACCGCCGCGAAAGCCGTCAACATGGGAGTTGGCGGGGCAGTTATTCTGGACGGGCGCGAACGTCACGCGCTGCTAATGGAGCTCTTCACCGAACATGGCGCAGGTACCTTTGTCTATTAAACTTATCCTCGGAATTTTCGCGTTCGCATTAACCTTGGCTTTACCCGCGAAAGCTGCGGCGCAGGGCAATTCAAATGGCTGGGATGTGTGTAACGAGACCAGTTACATCATTGAAGCCGCAACCGGGCGATATGATGGTCAGGGCGTTGTGGTCGAAGGTTGGACGCGGCTGCGCCCCGGCGCCTGCGCAAAGGTAATTGAAGGCGTCCTACAGCCTGGCATCTACTATTTGTTTGGGCGCTCCTCGACCGCTCATCGCGGCGGACGCAAAGTTTGGGGCGGCAAGAGCAAGCTCTGTATCGATCCAACCGGCAGCTTCGCCGTCGAGAACATTCCAGACTGCGCCGTTATGGGCCTCGAACAGCGCGAGTTTCGCCCTGTCCTGGTGGAAGACGACAAGCGCTGGCGAACCAGCTTCACCGAGACAGAGAAACGCAATTTGGAACAAGCGAGCGCCGCAGGGGTGCAGCGCCTGCTCGACAATGCAGGCGTCTATTCCGGCCAAATTGATGGCTATCTTGGCCGGAAAACCCGCGCCGCGATTGGCGACTTCCTGAAATCGAAAGGCTTGAACGCCAATACGTCTGATGCCGATTTGATGGATATCCTCGAACAAACAGCTATCGAACGGGCGCGAAACGTTGGTCTAACCTTCTGTAATCGCACCAATAACCGAATTTGGAGCGCGATGGCGCGGCGGCGCGGCGAAGGCTGGGAAAGTCGCGGCTGGTGGTTGTTGGAAGCGGGCGGTTGTGCCCGCGTGATTGATGAGCCGCTGCTGCAAGCTGGTCTGTTTGCATATGCCGAAATGGAGACCGGCGACGGCGACATCCGAACGCTCACGCGCGGCAGCGACGAATTTTGTGTCTCAAAGTCAAAGTTTGCCATCTCAGGGAATGAAGCCTGCGAAGAGGCCGCATACCGAACCGGCCAGTTCGTTGCGACCCCAGCACCGGTGAATCGCCGCCTGGTGTTCGAATTCTTCGACCGCGACTTTGGGGATCCCGTCGATGCCAGCTGACACTGAAGGCGGCAACTTGGATCTACAAGACCGCCGCGCCTGGGTCTTTGACTTGGACAATACGCTCTACCCGGCTGAATGCGACCTGTTTGCAGAGATCGATCAGCGCATGACCGATTTCGTGTCGCGTTTTTTGCGGCTGCCGCGCGACGAAGCCCGGGCCACGCAAAAGCGCTATTACGCAGAACACGGCACCACATTGAACGGCTTGATGTCGATGCATGGCATGGCGCCAGATGAGTTTCTTGCGCATGTGCACGAGATTGACCTGTCACCGCTGCCCCGGACGCCAGAGCTCGCCGACGCCATTCGCGCGCTTCCTGGACGCAAATTCGTCTACACCAATGGCTCGCGCGGGCACGCCAAGCGCGTAACGGACTATATGGGACTTGGGGATGTGTTCGATGGCCAGTTCGCGATCGAAGATAGCCAATTCATCCCAAAACCAAACCAAGCGTCTTATGACGCATTTCTCAGCCGGTTCGACCTCGACCCGCGAACCTCTGTTTTCTTTGAAGATCTTGCGCGAAATCTCGCGCCAGCAAAAGAGATGGGGTTCGCAACCGTCTTGGTTCAGTCTGAAAAAGACTGGAGTCATGAGCCTGCGGCAGCGCGCCCGGCTGGAATAGGGGATGACCTCCCCCTACATATCGACTATGTGACGCGCGACCTAACGGCGTTCGTCCGTTCGATAATGCAAAAATGAAGCAGAAAGACAGATAAGAAGATGCCTGATCGCTTAGCCGCTCTGATCAACGCTGCCTGGGAAGACCGCGCCGATTTAAACACTGAAACGACAGGCGAAATTCGCGAAGCCGTAGAAGCATCCCTGTCGCTCCTGGACAGCGGAGAGGTTCGCGTCGCAGCCCCTGATGGAAATGGTGGTTGGGTCGTCAATGAATGGCTGAAGAAAGCGGTTCTGCTTTCTTTTCGTCTGAATCAGAACGTGATCATGGAAGGTGGCCCTGGTCATCGCGGCACATGGTGGGACAAGGTTCCAAGCAAGTTCGAAGGCTGGGGCGCATCTGAATTTGAAGCCGCCGGCTTTCGCGCCGTACCACCGGCCACCGTTCGCCGCGGCTCTTACATCGCGCCAGGCGCTGTCTTGATGCCGTCTTTTGTGAATATCGGCGCTTATGTTGATAGCGGCACCATGGTCGACACATGGGCAACTGTCGGTTCGTGCGCGCAGATCGGCAAGAATGTCCATATTTCCGGCGGCGCCGGGATTGGCGGTGTGCTCGAGCCATTGCAGGCAAGCCCGGTGATTATTGAAGACAATTGCTTCATCGGTGCCCGCGCTGAAGTCGCAGAGGGCGTGATTGTCAGAGAAGGCTCCGTCCTAGCCATGGGCGTGTTCTTGTCCCAGTCGACCAAGATCGTTGACCGCCAATCCGGCGAAATCCGCTATGGCGAAGTGCCGCCTTATTCTGTTGTCGTACCTGGCAGCCTGCCGGGAGAGAATGGCGGGCCAGCCCTCGCCGCGGCGATCATCATTAAAACGGTGGATGAGCGGACACGCTCTAAAACCGGTATTAACGAGCTTTTACGCGACTAATCGCGCGAGTGTGACAGAGACGTCATCGGAATCGGACTTGCATTCAAAGACTTATCCACCCTTTTATTGAGGATGGGGCTCGATTTGCGAGAAATGCCCGCTATAGTGGGCGCTTAACAGACGGAGTTCTCCGTGACGATAAAAATTGCAGGCAGACATATGGATGTTGGAGAAGCGCTCAGCGAGCGTATCTCTGATGGTCTTGAGGCCGCTGTCACCAAGTATTTCGATAGAAGTTTTGATGCCAGTGTCACCGTGGAAAAACGCGGACACGAGGTTATCACCGACTGCAATGTCCATCTCCCATCCGGGATTGTGCTGCAGTCAACGGGGACCGCGAGTGATCCCTATGCCTCATTAGAGGATTCGCTTGAGAAGATGGAAAAGCGGGTTCGCCGCTATCATCGTCGTCTCAAGGATCACCACAAGCGCACTCCGCTTCCAAGTGAACCCGCAAATGCCTTTGTTCTAAAGGGCGGGGACGATGGCGAAGCGCCCGAAGATAAGGGCGAAGCACCACTTATCGTTGCGGAATCTGCATCAGATGTGAAAACAATGTCCGTCTCAGAAGCTGTTATGCAGCTCGAACTGTCAGACACCCCTGCCGTTTTGTTCCGAAATGTGAAACACAGCGGCCTGAATATGGTGTACCGGCGTGAAGACGGCAATATTGGGTGGGTTGACCCGGCTGGACATTCTTCCACCGGCTGAACCGACAGGTCTGAGTAAAATGGCAAATGATCTCACAAGCCTCCTCGCGGAGGGTGTTATTCTTGGTCCGCAATCTAGTGAGAGTCGCAAACAGATTCTCAGAACACTTGCGGACGCGATCGGCGCAAAGCACGGCATAGACGGCCGTGATGTGTTCGATGCCGTGATCGAACGCGAAAACCTTGGCTCGACCAGTGTTGGCGAAGGCGTTGCCATCCCGCATGCCCGCATTCCGCAATTGAAAGCCCCTGTTGGCGCCTTTGTGCGCTTGCATGAAGGGGTCGACTTCGATGCGATTGACGGTCGTCCATGCGACCTGATCTTCATGTTGCTGGCCCCGAACGCAGCGGGCGCAGATCACTTGCGTGCCTTGGCACAGGTCAGCCGCGCCTTCCGCAATGCGGATCTTCGCACAGCCTTGCGCGAAGCATCCGATCAGGACGGTCTATTGGCCCTGCTTTGCCCGCAAGCCATGGCAGAAAGCGCCGCTTAAACGGAACGTGATTGGCGATTTTCGCGGCTCAACTTATATCTCCTTGTACTTGAGGAGACATATTCATGAAAACGATTGCTAGCCTGACAGCGCTCGGGCTGATTTTGAGTCCTGTGGCCTTCGCGCACGGTCCCCATGTTCCGCTGACACAGCAAGCTCAACCCACCCCCGTCACCACCACTGATCTTGGCGATGGCCTGTATATGCTACAGGGCCGCGGCGGGAATATCGGCGTGCTCGCAGGCGAAGACGGGGTGTTTGTCATCGATAGCCAATATGCGGATATGGCACCGGGCATCCTGAGCGCGATTGATGAGATCGCGGGCGAAGCGCCGCGCTATTTGGTGAACACACACTGGCACGGCGACCATGCCGGCGGGAATGCCATTCTCGGCGATGCCGGTGCCACAATTATCGCACATGAAGGCGTCCGCGAACGCGTCACCGTCGATGTGACCCGTGATTTTTTCGGTCAAGACTCAACGACTCCAGCGCTTCCGACCTCAGCATGGCCGGTGATCACCTTTAATGATGAGATGACGCTGTATCTGAATGGTCAAACCGTTCGCCTGATCCACGCGCCTGTGGCCCACACGGATGGCGACACGTTCATCTATTTTGAAGAAGCAGACATTCTGCATACGGGCGACCTCATGTTCAGCGGCATGTTCCCGTTTGTCGACATCACATCAGGTGGCAGCTTCGCAGGCTTCTCAGCCGCATCGCAAGCCATGGCGGATATGATCTCAGATGACACCCGCATCATTCCTGGCCACGGTCCGCTTTCAACCAAATCGGATATCACGGCGATTGTTGAGATGCTCGACGGCACAACCGCCGCTGTGCAAGCTGAAATCGATGCTGGCAAGGACATCGAAGGGGTTTTGGACGCCGCGCCGCTGACACCATGGGTTGAAGATTGGGCTTGGGGCTTCATCGATGAAGCCCGCTTCACACGCCTGATCTATGCGGATCTGAGCCAGGCCACTGAACCTGAAACCGAGACTGAAGCGGCAACCGAATAGGCGCCAGCCTAGTCGACATTCTCAGTCAATCGAGGGTCACCGGCGGGGATGATGACTTCCTCCTCGACGGTGCTCCACTCAACATCCATCATGAAAGCGCGGACGTCGGCAATCGATTGGTCCGCGTTTTCTTCTTGGGGCAAGTGTCCGATATTTTCATACACGGCTAGGGTGCTGTTCGGAATCGCGTCCGCAAACTTTTGCGCGCCCGAGACAGGCACCAAATTGTCCTCTGTGCCCCACATCACCAGCGTCGGCACATTGATCGCTGAAAGCTTCTCGGCAGATGCCTCAACGCGGTCGCCCGCCATAATTGCGAGCAGTGTTTCCCGATGCCCTGGCGCACGCGAGAGCGAGACATATCGTTCCACCAGGGCGTCGGTCACGAAAGACGGGTCGGAATAGGAATCCTCTAGTCCTGACCGGGTCAGAGAGGTCATGTCCAGGTCTTTAACGATCGACCGCGCGATCGGGTTCGATAGCAGCGTGAAAATAAACGGAGACCCATCGCCCTCGCCTTCTTCTTCTGGCCATCCAGACGCGGCAACGAGGATCAAACCGTCCAGGGTTTCAGGGTAGGCAAGCGCATAAGACCAGGCTGTATTGCCGCCCATCGAGTTTCCGGCCAGCGTGAACCGCTCCACGCCGAGGTCTTGAGTGACTTCATGCACCACGTCAGCAAACCGCTCAATCTTCGCTTGGCTCGGGTCTTCGGCCCGGGTCAAGCCATGCCCCGGCAGATCAAGCGTGATCACGCGGTAATCCAGCTCAAGCGCCGTTTTCCAGGCCTCCCAGGTATGCAAAGACGCGGAAAACCCATGCACCAGCACAAGCGCGGCGCGATCCTGCGGACCGGTATCCGTATAATGGACTTTCAGCCCATCATCTAAGGTCATGAATTGCGTGTCCGGGACCGAATAAGCGGTCTCTAGCGTGTCGTACGGAATGTCCGCTCTTCTGAGCGCCAACCATCCTGCAGCAAGCACGGCGACAATGGTGAGACTGACGGCAAGCATTCTGCGCATCAAACAGGTACTCCACTTCGGCCCACTGTCGTAAAACCGTCAAAAATTAACGATGTCAAAGAAAAGATTCATCGCGAACACACAGAACAATCCGGGTTCGGACGAAGTTTTAGGACACGGCTTTCACCCGATAGCCCATCAATGATGAGCAATCGCCCGATCAGTGGTTTTCCAGCACCGGCAACAATTTTTATCGCCTCTAAGGCCATACGTGTTCCAACCATGCCAGTCAGCGCGCCGACAACCCCGACATCGTCACATGCCTCCGCCTCCGGCGGGAGCTCCGGCACAAAGCAAGCATAGCAAGGCGCGTCGGTATCAACTCCCGACGCGTAGACTGAGATCTGCCCCGTCCAGCGGCTCGCCGCGCCCGAGACAAGGTATCGGCCGCTCTCATGCGCCAACGCGTTCAAAGCAAAGCGCGTTTCGAAATTATCCGTCGCATCGATCAGGATGGCCCCGAGCAGATCTGCGCCCGGTGCAAACCGTTGCGTCTGAACGCTCACCTTCACATCTGGATTGAGCGCTTGTAGCCGGTCCCCGAGAATCTCGGCTTTGCTGCGATCGATATCGGCCTCGGTAAATTGAACCTGCCGCTGCAGGTTTGAGCGGTCAACAACATCATCATCCCAGATTTCGATCTCACCGACGCCCGCCGCTGCGAGATACAGCGCACACGGCCCGCCCAGCGCGCCAGCCCCGATGATTGTGACTTTAGCGGCGCGAAGTTTCTGCACGCCGGGGCCCCCAATCTCTTTGAGGAGAAGGTGGCGTTTATGCCGGTCGAGCTGTTCTGCAGTGAGAGCCATGCCTCCTCTTTATAGATCAGAACAAAGTGTGGCGAGTGAGAACACCACACGCCAGATATCGCCACAGCGCTGTCATATTTGATCATTTTTCATCAAACGCCTGCCACAAGTCCTTACTAAAAGGTTAACAGATGAGTAGGGTTCCTTTGGGAGGAAGGCTGATGAGCGACGAAACGCCAAACATGGCGAGCACGCTGACAAAAGACGATATCGTCGATCTGACGAAACGCCCGAGCGATGCGTATAACCAAGTCATCCTGCAAGCCGACTACACCACACGCGCCGCGCTAAGCTTTTACCGGTTTCGCCAATTGGGCGGGGATTATCATCTGCCCGCGAAACGCCGTAAGAGAGAGGTCGAAGCTGATTCGGCCGGCGAAAACTCCGAACAGAATCCGCGTCATGCCAAGCTGAAACTCGGCCAGAACACGGGTCGCGGCGTGCATTACATTTCCAGCCATCCAAAAGTGCCGATGCTGCAAATGTCGATCATCGCCTTGATGATCATTTTTGAAAGCGCCGCCAACGCCTATTTCTTCGCCAAAGAGAGCGAATTCGGCCTCGCGGGCGGCATCTTCCAGGCCGCAGCCGTGTCGCTGGCAAACGTCGCGACCGCCTTCTTTATTGTCGGCTATTGGGGGATGCGCCACATCTCCATGCCATTTGATATCGACAATATTTTCAGTCGCCGAAACCTCTATGTGGTGATGGGATTGGTGGCGATTATCGTTGGTTTGTCACTGGTCTTCTTGGTCAACCTCTCCGCCGCGCACTATCGAAATATTCTGGATATGCAGGCGCTGGGGCAAGAACTTCCAGCTGATTTGCCGACCAAAGTGCTCCCTCATTTCATTGTTGATCCAGCCGTCTGTGAGAAAATCCTGAGCTCGCCCCTGGGCGAAACCATCGGCAGCGCCGCCACCAATGCAATGTGCCGCCCATTTGCGCTGCATTCACTGGACGCAATGGTTCTGTTCGCGCTTGGATTGGCCATCGCCGCCTTTGCCGCTTTTGAGGGACGCCGCCTCGATTCGCCCTTCCCTGGCTTCTCGGACTCTGCGCGCGGTCTGGAACGCGCCCGCTCTGACCTTCAGGACGCTTTGTATGATTTCGAAGACAGCTATGAAGATATCAAAGAGCTGGTTTTGGAAGTGAAGTACGGCCCTGAAGAGATGGAAGGCAAAGACCTGAGTGCTCAGGAGAAAATGATCATCCACCGCACCATGCAGGAAATGGTCGCGCCGTATCAAAAGCTCCTTCGAACGACCGATGACGGCTTGTCAGACGAGTTTGGTCTCGAGCATGATATCATCGATCAGTTCCGAGTGAAGGCAGAGAGCTAATGGCGCGGCGTCGGCGAACCAGGCAAAAGAAGCAACGCAATCAGGCCATCTTGAACTTTGTTCTTGCTGGCCTCGCTGTCGCGATCATTGGCTTTTCGTTTTTCGCGCTGCAGCCAGAGCCTTATGATGAAATGACTTTATGTGAGCTCTCTGATGAGCTGCCCGCGCATACGGCGATCATCATCGATAAGACCGATGAGTATAGCGAACAACAAGCGGACCTCATCGCCGCCGTTATTCGGCGTTCGCGCGATCGTCTGGACGTTGGCGAACGTTTCACGCTGTTCGAGTTGGACCAGTATGGGCAGTTCGATCCGCGCGGTGAGTTTTCGCTGTGTAATCCCGGGCGGGGCGATCAGGTGAACGCCCTGTTCCGAAACCCGGAGCGGATTGAAGAGCGCTTCAATGAGAAATTTGACCGGCCGCTCCAGACCGTTCTGGAAGATCTGGTGGTGCCGAAAGAAGCCCCGAACAGCCCCGTCTTGGAAGCGATGGCACGCTTGGGTCAGACCGAGGCTTTTTCCGATCGAGCACCGCAGCGCCGCATCGTGATCATCTCTGACATGCTGCAGAACTCTGACGCGTTTACTGCCTATGGCGGCGGCGGCGCGATGCCTGCCAATATGCCGGACGCAATCACTGTCGCTGACACCACGATGCGTCGCTTCGGCAACAGCTTGGACGGCGTATCGCTGGAAGTTCGATTGATCCCGCGGCAACGCTATGTCGACATGCAGCGCGGCGCCCTGAAGGCGTATTGGGATCAAATCTTTCGAGAACTCGGCGTCGATGTGACCTGGCGCGATCTCTAAGAGACGCGGAAAATCGCCATCCCATCATAACCTTTGGCACCGACGGTTTGCAGCGCCGTCATGTCGACGCCCGTCAACGTTGCGGCGTAAGCCATCATCGCGCGCACGCCCTTGATGCTGTTTTCTTGGCTATCAGCTTCGATCACAGCCCCGCCGCGTACAACATTATCAGCAACAATCACCCCGCCGGGCCTGGTGAGCTTCAACGCTCGTTCCAGGTAGTTTTTATGGTTCACTTTGTCGGCGTCGATGAAGACGAAATCAAAGCTTCCGCCTTGTGAAATTTCGGTATCGAGGACGTCCATGGCAGGCCCCACGCGCAGATCAATTCGGTCTCCAAAACCAGATCCATCAATGTTCTGTTGAGCGATCTTGGCCGTGCGCGTGTCGATCTCGGTGGTGATCAGCTGTCCGTCTTCGGGCAGTGCGCGCGCCATTGCCACCGCAGAGTATCCGCCGAGGCAGCCAATCTCTAAGACGCGTTTGGCCCCGCAAAGTTTGATCAAAAGCGCCAAAAACTCAGCTTGCAGCGGTGTAACAGCATGTGGCACCAAACCCGCCGCTTCACTTTCCCGGGCAATTTCATCCAGAATCGGGTCTGTTTTCAGCAAGTTTTCTTCCAAATACGCGTCTACGGCGACATGAATATCGGTCATACTGAAGGTTAACTTCCCTTAACGGCGCTGGGGTCTTGAGCCCCGCAACAATCAAGCCTACCACTTATGCGGGAGTGTAGAGTTTCACAATAAAGGTCGCCATGCTGGGAGCCAAACTGCGTCATTTTACGCTCGCGTGCCTGATTCTGCCTTTCGGGGCGATCGCACAAGAAAGCGTCGACGCGCAATTTGCTTTTCCAAGCAATGCCGGACAGCTCTACGAAGACAATCAAAGCGACGTCACCTTGCCGCTTGCCTCTTATGAGGCAGAGAATGGTGCAGATGCGCCTGCGGTTGTCGTGCCGGTTGAAAATCTCGCCACACCGATGCGCTGCATGACAGCCTGGTCGTATCTGGCGGGCCGCACCATTGAACACGCAGACACGCTGAAAAAACTGCACCCTGATTTCACCGAAGCCACCGCCAGCGCCCATTGGCAGCACTGGCTCAATATTGATCTGAAAGCCCATCAAGGCGTGTTCAGCGCGGACTTTCACCAACGCCGTCTCGCTGCCGAGCGCGCGTTCAGTGTCGCCCTGGCGCGCGGGGAAGAGGCCTATGCCTTCCAAACCCTGGGGACATGTTATGTCGAGCCAAGATTGCGCGAACTCGGGGACCCAACGCAGCTGCTACGAAACTTCATGATCGCGCACCAGGGACTGCCGGAAGCCTATGCTGTGCCGGTGCTTCAGCGCCAATTGCGAGCCTTTCCCATCAGCCAGATGGAGGAGCTCGAACAGGAAAATGGGTGTCCCGAGGACCTAGAGGCCACCGCCATTCTGGTCAGTGAGCGCGCCAAACTTGAATGTTTTGACCGCGGCGGAATTCTCGCCTCGAGGATCAAAGTCTCCTCGGAGTCCTTGGAAGGCCTTTGCCGCGTAACAGCAGCCGTTCAGTGCGAGAATGTTCCCTAGCCTCGCAAAGCTCGCTATGGCTTGGCGCTTATGACTGATTTGCCTGTCCCTGCTGGCGCAACGCCGCCAGATACAATGTACGCCAAACCCGCCGCATGGGTTGCGAGCGGGGCCGGTGCGCAAGGCAATCTGTTCCTTACGGGTCGTGCCGGTACGGGCAAAACCACCCTGCTCCGAAAGTTCATGGCAGAGGCCGGAGACACCGCAATCGTGCTGGCCCCAACAGGGGTTGCAGCGATGAATGCGGGCGGTCAGACCCTGCATTCCTTTTTCAAATTCCCGCCGCGCCTGATCGAACCACAAGATGTGAAACGCCTGCGCACCGCACGTCTGATGAAAGCGGCCGAGACAATAATCATTGATGAGATCTCGATGGTGCGCGCCGATATGCTGGACGCCATTGATCGCAGCCTGAAGCTCAATCGGGGCTCGAAACGCCCGTTTGGCGGGGTGCGCATGATCTTGTCGGGCGATCTGCACCAATTGCCGCCGGTCGTGCGGGGCGACGAAGATCCCATCCTGAAAGAGCGCTATGGCGGGCACTATTTCTTCAATGCCCCCGCCTTCAAAGAAGCCGAATTCGCCCTGCTCGCCCTGAAACATGTATTCCGCCAGGAAGATCCGCGCTTTCTCGCTTTGCTCGGCGCTATGCGGCAGGGGCGACTGACTCCGGCCGATCAAAGCGTGCTGCAGAGCGTTGTCGCCGACAGAGACGCGGTCGAGGCGAGTGAAACCCACATTGTGCTGACCCCGAACAATGCCAACGCATTTCGGATCAATCAGGCCCGGCTTGAAGACCTGCCAGGTCCTGAAAAAGTCTTCGAAGCGCGCGTCCAAGGCGACTTTGATGAAAAGACCTATCCGACTGAAGCCGATCTCGAGCTGAAAGAAGGCGCGCGGGTCATGTTGATCAAGAATGATCCAGAGGGTCGCTGGGTCAACGGCTCACTCGCGATCGTGGCCGGGTGGTCGGGTCGCAGTGTCTTGGTTGAGCTTGATGGCCACGAGTATGAGATCGAACCTGCGGCCTGGGAAAAGTACAAATACTCGCTCGATCCAGAGACCAAAAAGGTGTCTCGCGAAGTGGTCGGAACGTTCAAACAGGTTCCGGTTCGCTTGGCTTATGCCGTGACCATTCACAAAGCCCAGGGGCTAACCCTCGATAAAGTCTATATCGATCTCGATCGGGGCATGTTCGCCCATGGCCAAGCCTATGTGGCGTTTTCGAGGGCGCGAAACCTTGAAGGCCTCGAAATCTCTCGCGCCCTGCGCCCGCGAGACTTGGTCATGGACCGCAACGCTTTCGCGTTCGGAAAACTCGATCCGATCGAAGACAATGACGCCTATCTATTGGCGAAGTTTGCGCGCGAAGACGATGCGCTACTCTAGGCGGCAGCCCGCCGCTCACCAATTAACAGCGCGATCAGATTACCGTTCACACGAAAGCTCATGACTAAGAGATAGATGGTCAGGAACATCATGCCGCCTGTGAGGGCCAGCGGCGTCAGAATCCAGCCGGTCAGGCTATATTCGTGACGCCAACCAACCCAGAGCGCTGATAGGATCAGAAAGCCCATAAAGTCGAGATTGAACTGTCCGGGCCAGGCCATGGCCGCGATATCATTGAAGAAAACCGGCACCAGTGTCGGACCGTGATTGGCCATCACGATCAGTGTGTACACGGTCAAGACGATCAAAAAGACAATGGCGTAAAGTCGTAACAGGGTCATCAGGGGGCCTCCAGCGTTTACCCCTCCAATAATGTAGCGGTCGCTACAAATCAAGCCTGTTCTGGTTTTTGCCCGACCATGAACAAGACCATACCGCCTCCAGGTTGCCAGTAATGCACGGTCTTGAAGCCAATCGACTCGATGTCGGCTTGCAGTTGTTTTGCTGTCATCCGGCTGACCCGGGGCCACTGGCCGAACATATTCATCAGCGGGAACATCGGATCGAGCAGGCGCATATACCATTTCTCACGTATGCAAGCGGTGCTCGAGATGAAGTACCCCCCCGGCTTCAATGCTTCATAGACCCGGCCCATTGCCGCCATGCGATTGTCGAGCAAATGAAGAATATTCAGGCCAAGCGCGGCATCGTAAGATCCGGGCTGGGCTTGGAAACTGTCCATATCTGCGACGGAGAACGCGACATTGGTCACCTCCGCTGGCGCGATCTTGTCACGCGCAATGCGGATCATCTCTGGAGACACGTCAAGGGCATCAATATGCTTCACAAACGGCGCATGCAGGATCGCCGTCGATCCGGTTCCACAGCCAAATTCCAAGACCTTGGAGTCCGGCGTGAAATATTCGCGGGTCAGGTCGAGCTTAATCTCATAGGCCTTCTGATTGGCGATGGGTTGCTTTGAGTATTTCTCGGCAATCTTGTCCCAGAATTTTGCTTTATCCGGCATTTCTGCCTCCTTCCGACGCCCCGCCACATGCGGGATGAATGTACGATCAATTTGGATACACCCTACCTATCCATTCAAATATCAGATAGAAATTGCCTAAATTTCGAAGAGACCTATACGAAAACCTATGAATTGGCAGGCAATCTCCTTTGACTGGAACCAGGTCCGTGCGTTTCTCGCAACCGCGGAAGAAGGTTCGCTTTCGGCGGCGGCACGGGCACTGGGCCAAACTCAACCGACGCTAAGCCGGCAAGTCGCGGCGCTTGAGGAAGAGTTGGGCGTCACGCTGTTTGAACGCGCTGGCCGCGCCATGGCGCTCACAACGGCTGGGGCGGACTTGCTCGAACATGTTCGCGTCATGGCCGATGCGGCCAATCGGATTTCACTCTCCGCATCAGGTCAGTCACAGACTGTGGCAGGAAAAGTAGTCATCACTGCAACGGAAAACCTCGCGACGCGGCAATTGCCGCCTATCCTCAAGAAAATTCATGCCGTGGCGCCAAATCTTGAGATTGACATCCTGCCCTCCAACGAAGTGCAGGACCTCACGCGCCGCGAGGCAGATATCTCAATCCGTCATGCCCGGCCGGAGCAGCCGGATTTAATCGCAAAGCTGATTCTGGAAACGAAAGCGCATCTCTACGCATCGCGTGAGTATCTCGAGAAGATCGGCCCGGTCACGGATCTGAAAATGCTCGAGCAAGCGACATTTATCGGGCTCGACCGCACCGATGAGATGATTGGCGCGATGCAAGAGTTCGGTCTCAATCTCACGCGCGACCAGTTTAAATTCAATTCTCCAAGCGGGCATGTCCTGTATGAGCTGGTGAACCAAGGGCTTGGCGTCAGCATCCTGACCAAAGACATCGAAACCTATAGCCCCTCCATCGAAGCCATCTTGCCGGAAAAGTTCTTCATTCCGATCCCGGTTTGGTTGGTCACCCATCGCGAGCTACACACCAGCAAACGCATCCGGGTTGTCTACGATATCCTTGCTGAGGAGCTGCCGAAAGCAGGTCATATTTGACGTCGGGCGAGCAAGGTGCGAGCGTCCGGTCAGCCATCAATCATCAGGAGTCCGGAATGATCAGTCTCGCCCTAAAGTGGATGGCGCGTGCCATGTTCGCGCTCGCATTGTTCTCAGCGCTCACGGCCATTTACATGTATTATTCGCTTAACTTTGGCAGTTGCGTCGAGGGTGGACCGACCTGCAATTCAAATGTCGCCGCGCTTTATGCTGCCGGCCTCGGCATCGTTGGATTCGCGGTCTCTGGGTATGCCGCCCATGTCATCAGCAAAGGCTTTTCAAATCAAAATGATAGCGATTAAGCCAGGCGCGAAATCTCTTCGCTCAGGCGTTTGTCGCCGTCCGTGGTGATCTTCTCGAGCACTTTCACACGATCGCGCAGGCGGAGCACTTCGCGCTCCAGATCTTCCATACGCAGCTTCGTTTCTTGATCCATTTCCGAGTTCGCGCGCGTTTCAATCCAGGTCTTTACGACCCCAGCGCCGACCGCGATCAACACGATCAGCACAACCATGGTGAAAGGGCTGTCGATATCCATAACTTGCTATCCTGACTCTTATCGTTATTCGATATATAGCACGTTAGGCGTGTGACGCAAGGTTTTATCTGCCCGTAGACCCAAATCCACCTGCGCCGCGATCAGTATCATCGAGCTCTTCGACTTGATTCCAAACCAGTCGCGTCACCGGCGCGAGCAGCATCTGTCCGATCCGCTCACCGCGCGCAATCGTGAACGCTTCCTGGCCGTGATTGATCAGGATCACTTTCAGTTCGCCGCGATAATCGCTGTCGATTGTGCCTGGTGAGTTTAGGCAGGTAATGCCGTGTTTCGCAGCGAGGCCTGATCGCGGCCGCATCTGGATTTCATAGCCCTGCGGAATAGCGACGCTCAGCCCTGTCGGCACCATGGTTTTTTCGCCCGGATTTAGGACAAGTGGCTCGTCTTGCGCCACCGCGGCTCGGACATCCATGCCCGCCGCGCCCAGGGTTTCATATGCTGGCAGTTCCAGCCCCTCAAAATGCGGCAAAGGCCGCACAGCAACAGTAATCTCAGTCATGAGAACGCAAAGCGCCGGAGTCGGGGGGCTGAGTCAAGCGTCAGACGCGCTGCTTATTGCGCCGCAATCTTATCCGCTTCATCGCCAAACTCTTCCACGATCCGCTCGACCAAGCGTGTCGCTACATCCTGTTTGGTCATGCGCGGCCAGCGCACTTCAATACCTTCGCGCGTGACAAGCGCGACTTCATTCATTTCACCGCCCATAACATCGCCGCTAACATCGTTGGAAACGATCCAGTCACAGCGTTTGCGCTTCAGCTTGGCAATGGCGAGCGCGTCGACATCATGGGTCTCAGCTGCAAACCCGATGACCAGCTCCGGGCGGTTTTTCTTCTTACGTGACAGCGTCGCGAGAATGTCCGGGTTTTCCGACAGTTCCAGAGTTGGATGCGGATCTCCGTCACCTTCTTTGAGCTTCATCTTTTTTGCCGCGGCGCGGCTTGGGCGCCAATCGGCAACCGCGGCCACGGAGATAAATACGTCCGACGGCAAAGCATCCTGGCACGCATCGAGCATTTCGCGTGCGGTCTCGACCGGCACGTGGTCGACACCATCGGGCACTTGCAAGGCCACCGGGCCAGACACCAGCGTTACCCGCGCGCCAGCCTTGGCGAGGGCGCCGGCAATCGCATAGCCTTGTTTGCCGCTGGAATGGTTTGACAAGAACCGCACCGGATCAAGCGGCTCGCGGGTCGGACCAGCCGTAACCAGGGCGTGGCGACCGGCCAGCGGTTTCGGATCAAGTCCGTACAGCACTGGTCCATCGTTCAGCAGCGCCTCAATGCGGTTGGCAATTTCGAGTGGCTCAGGCAGGCGGCCCGGTCCAAATTCGCCGCACGCCATGGCGCCTTCATCTGGATCCATGACAGTGACACCGTCGCCGCGAAGCGTCTCGACATTGCGCTGCGTCGCTGCGTGCTCCCACATCCGGACATTCATCGCCGGGACCATCAGAACTGGTTTATCGGTTGCGAGCAGCGTTGTGGACGCCAGATCATTGGCCAAACCATTCGCGGCTTTCGCCATCAGGTCAGCGGTCGCCGGACAAACAACAACGAGATCAGCGGAACGCGACAGCTGGATGTGGCCCATATCGGCCTCATCATCCAAATCAAACAATTCGGTGAACACTTTCTCGCCCGACAGCGCCGAGACTGAAAGCGGGGTGACAAATTCCTGCCCGCCCTTTGTGACAATGCAACGGCTCGCAATACCGCGCCGCGACAGCTCTCGGATCAGCTCGAGAGACTTGTAGGCAGCAATCCCGCCACCGATGATCAGAAGAATACGCTTATCTGACATGCCACACACTTATGCCACTTCCGGGCCATGTGACACAAAACAAATGAAAAAACGACCACACAGATGCGTGAGTTTCACATTTTTGGTTAAGAGATCTGCGTCTGAACGGCAAAGATAGCATGTTTTCAGCTCATCTGGTGCGTTCAAAACCGCCCTGTTTTCTACGCCGGAAGTCCCGCAGAGATGTGCGAGACTTCCCCCCAACTTTGCGGGGTTTCTGATCCAGTTCTCTCAGATGTGCGTTCAGGGAGAGAGAGAATTCGAACAGGATCAGAATTTTGTTTTTCGCCCTTATTCAGGTGCGATGAAATTGATCATCAATCCTTTGTCCAGCGACGCCGTAACGGTCATTTCAACACCGCCGGTTTGAAGCTGGAACCCGTCGCCTTCGACGCTCGCAAAGGCGGCGAGTGAAAGGGCAGCAGCGACGAGCAGTCCGGTTTGGATCCCGCTTCTGATGGCCTTGCGTGTCATGGGTATACCCCTCTCTATCCTAATCTTTCCTGATCCCTGGTTACACTTGTAACCCAATCCCTAATTTTGTTCTAGATCCTTGAACGCTTTTTTCAGACGCCACTCTTCGCTGGTGACACTGCGTTCAATATTCCGCAGCCGCTCTTCAAGGTCCATGAATGTGTATTTCAGTCCGGATGCGGTGACCCGAGGCCGGTCTGACACATTGCGCCAAAACTGCTCTTCCTCTGGGGGCAAATTACGACGGCCTCTCGGTTCTTTCGGCGTAATCATCGCGGCGATGATATATGCGAAGATCGAAAACGGTCCGGCCATGAAGAAAATACTGAGCACGAACAGGATTCTAACCAGCGTCGGCTCCCAACCAAAGCGCTCCGCGATCCCGCCGCACACGCCCAGCCAAACACGGTCTGTCCGTGAGCGGTAAAAACGTTTTGGGTTGGGGGAGTGGAACATTTGGTCTTCTTCTCTGCTTGTATAGTGATCGTCTCTAAGCGGACGGCGATGTCTTCTTCTATGTCTCATGGTCTAATCCTCGAACCGGCGGGGCGAGAGCGGACGGCGACTTTGGGGAGCCTCGTCCTGAGCGTCCATGATCTCTTCAATCGTTTCAATTCGACGCTCTATCGATTTTGCTGAGCGCCATAGATCTTCGAGCATTCGCTCATCGTCCGGCATTAGGGTCTTCTGCTTTCGCCACAGGGTAATGTAGTGGAAGATCATGCCCGGCAAGACGACGAAGATCGACGTGATTGCAACAATGGCAATGACAAACTCTGGTCCTTCCATCAGTTGGCACCCTCAGCTTTTGCCTTGCGGCGGTCTTCAAGATGCAGGGCGATCAAGCCCGGCGCGGTGATTGCGGTCATAAAGCCAGCAAGAATTACAAACGGGACTAACATAGATTAGGCCTCCTTCTTTTCAGCTGTCTTCGCAGCTTTTGGAGTCGACTTGGTGCGCGCCTTCTTCAGAGCTTTCAGCTCTTCTTCGATCGCATCATTGCGCTCAAGGGCAGCAAACTCTTGCTCGAGTGTTGGCTCGGCGCCGCGAATGGTCTCAGCATATGCTTCAAGCTCATCAACTTTGCGCTCAACTTGCGAGTAGCGAGCCAGGGCATCATCAACGCGGGTGTCATAAGTCTGCTCACGAACCCGAATGCGTTGCTCTGCAGCGTCGCGGCGCATCATCAAGGCGCGGTGCTTTGCTTTGGCTTCATCAAGTTTCGCTTGCAGGCGGGTCAGGTCGTCCTGACGCTTGTGAAACGCCTCATCAGCCAAATCCATCGCTTCTTTGCGGCGTGTGATTTCTTGTTCGGCTTTCTTTTTGGCGATCAGCGCGCCGCGTGCCAGGTCTTCGCGACCTTTATCAATGGCGAGGCCAGCTTTTTGCTCCCAGTCAGCGCGGATTTCAGAATAGTGCGCAATCTCGCGCTCCATTTCTTTCTTGTCCGCCATCGCACGGGCCGCAGCGGTGCGGACCTCGACAAGAGTGTCTTCCATCTCTTGGATCATTAGACGGGCGATCTTTTCTGGGTTTTCAGCATTGTCCAGCATCGCGTTGATGTTGGAATTGATGATGTCGCCGAGGCGAGAGAACATTCCCATGATATTTTTTCCTTGTATCTTTTGGGGTTCAAAGGGGGGGGGAGGAAACGCGGTTTCTTTTGGCTGTTTTCAGCTCTTAGAAGAAGAAGCCGCCGAGGAAGACACCAGCGACAAAGAACATCCATGTCTCTGGTGAACGTGTGGAGAGGTAGCGGCCAAAGCGGCCACTCTCACGGCGGGCTTGGTCGTAACGGTCGCCATAGCCATTTTCGTAAGAGCGCTCAGTCATTGTTTTTCTATCCTTCTTGCGAGCGACCCCACTGGCCGCCATGCCAGATTGATTTCAAGGACCGTGCCAGTTTTGAATTAAATTCATAACACACTGTTTTTATGCGTTATTTTTATTTTTTGGCGAGATCAACTTAACCCAATTTAGTGAATTACGCTTATCTTTTTGGTTGTTTTAGCCAATACATTTTGCTAAATTGACCTCATGATTGGCAATCAAAGCCCCCAATTGATCGGCGAAGACCCGAGCTGGCTGGAAGCCCAGGAGCATGTCTCGCGCCTGGCGCCGTTGGACCGGCCATGCCTCATCATTGGCGAACGCGGCACTGGTAAAGAACTGATCGGGGAGCGGATGCACTTCCTCTCCCGGCGCTGGGAAGGCCCATTTGTGAAAGTGAACTGCGCCGCCCTGTCAGAACAACTCCTCGACAGTGAGCTGTTCGGGCATGAACGCGGCGCCTTTACCGGCGCAACTGAGCGACGCCTCGGCCGGTTTGAACTGGCAAATGGCGGCACGCTCTTCTTGGATGAGATCGCGACGGCCTCAATGCAGGTTCAAGAAAAGCTGCTCCGCGTGGTTGAGTATGGCGAGTTTCAGCGTCTTGGCGGCGAAAAAGTGCTGACCACCAATGTCCGCGTGGTGGCTGCCACCAATGTCGACCTGCCGAGCAAGGCGGCGAGCGGAGACTTCCGCGCCGACTTGCTTGATCGCCTCGCGTTCGACGTTGTCACCCTGCCGCCGCTACGGGCCCGTCCCGCCGACATTTCCCTGCTCGCAGATTTCTTCGCCCGCCGAATGGCCCGAGAGATGGCCGAAGACTTTCCTGGCTTTGCCCCCTCCGCCATCGCCGCGATGGAAGCGCATGACTGGCCCGGCAATGTGCGCGAGCTTCGCAACTTTGCGCAGCGGATCACCTATCGCGCGATCGCAGAACACCTGACTGATCCCGTGCAGTTTGATCCGGCCGCGCTCGACCCCTTCGCCTCACCTTGGCGACCGGCCGCGGACCTAAAAGCTCCTCAGCCGCCTAAAGACACCTACACGACGTCGCCAGCAGCACCGCCCCCACCTGTCCTCGACATTCCATTTGAAGATCAAATCCGCCTGTTTGAAACCAGCTTGATCGACACGGCCCTCTCCGCGCACGAGGGCCACCAAGGCAAAGCTGCCAAGACGCTGGGCCTGAGCTATCACCAGTTCCGCGGCCTGCTCAAAAAGTATGGCTACGGCAAAGGCGCCGGGAAGCCGGTCGCAGACATCGAAGGCCCGATCCGCAGCATGTAGGGTTTAATCCGCGCGCTTGATACCCGCTGAGAACGCTTCTAAAGCTCACGCCAAGGGACTTTTTGAACTTCCGCTCGAACTGCGTCGGGTTGGCTGAGGCGATGAATGACTGACGCTTCGCGCGCTGCAGCGCCCACTTCTTCGCCTGAACGATATCTTATCCTCGACATATTGCGGGGCTTTGCGCTGCTGGGCGTTTTGATCGCAAATCTTGATGAACTCGGCGGCGAAGGCATGACCGCCACCACGGAGCAACTTGCTGCGCTTTCAAGTGCCGGGATCGATGAGTCTGTTAAATGGGCGCTTGAGCTGTTCGTCTATGACAAGGCCAACACGCTGTTTGCCGTTCTGTTCGGGATCGGGTTCTGGATACAGATGGACCGCCTCACCGCACGAGGCGTCGCGTTTGGCAGCATTTATCTGCGCCGGATTACCATCCTCACTACATTTGGCCTGATCCACCTGCTCGGCTGGTTCTCTTGGGATATTCTCCACCTGTATGGGCTGCTGGCCTTTGTCTTGTATGTCTCCCGCGACCTGCCAGACCGCATCCTGTTCTGGCTCGGCGGCGCGCTGCTCATCTTTGGAAAGCGCGTGCTGATCTGGGCTGGGGCAGAGCTTGGATGGACGCAAGTCGGCCTCGACATCGCCTATTCTGAGGCCGCAATCCTCGCGCGCCATGACGCCGCTCTGTCTGGAGATTTCTTTGCTTTTGTCGGGCAGATGAACCTTCACATCTGGTTCGACTGGATCCTGGGCGGGACCTTTGTCGCCTGGTTTGCGTATGGCCTTGGCCGGTTTTACATCGGCGCCTGGATCGCCCGGAAAGGCTGGCTGCAAAATGCGGGCGCGCATCTCGCTCAGGTTAAATCACTGACCATCCTGCTCTTGCTCAACGGCCTTTGCCTGCAGGCCGTCGCGCAATTGCTCGCGAGCAAGCCGACCATCGCCGCGCTTGAAGCACCCCCGCTCTGGCTCGAGATCATGCACGATGCCGCCACCCCGCTGATCGCGGCGGGCTATGTCTGCGCCTTGATTTGGATGCTTCATAGCGCCCTTCTGTCTTGGCTGGCCCGTCTGTTTGCCCCGGTTGGGCAGATGGCGCTGACCAATTACCTCATCCAAAGCCCCTTCATTCTGTTGGTTCTGACAAAAGCCGGCCCAGGCTTAGGGCTCGCTGGCCAGGCCGGGAGCACGGCTTACCTCTTGCTCTCGCTCGGATTTTTCGCGCTGCAAGTGGTGGTCAGCCATGTTTGGCTCAGAGCCTTCGCTTATGGGCCGGCCGAATGGCTGTGGCGGGCGCTCACCTATCAGACCTTTCCCAAACTCCGCCGCGAACGATAAGATCACAACACTTTCATAGGCTTCTCGCCACGACACCCTTGGAAATTGGCCTGACGCGGGTTACCTTTAACGTGAACGTCAGGAGTGCCCAATGTTCCTCAACTTCTTTAACGAACTTCGCGCCGCCAAAGTCCCGGTGACTTTGAAAGAGTATCTGGCGCTGATGGAAGCCATGGATAAGGGCGTGATCGATCGTGACGTGGAGGACTTTTACTACCTAGCACGCGCCGCTCTGGTGAAAGATGAGCGCAATATCGACAAGTTCGACAAAGTGTTCGGCCATGTCTTCAAAGGCCTGGATAGCCTGGGAGATGCGGTCGAGGCGCAAGACCTTCCTGAGGAATGGTTGCGCAAGATGACCGAAAAGTTCCTGACCCCGGAAGAGATGGCAGAGATCGAATCCATGGGCGGTTTTGAAAAGCTTATGGAAACGCTGAAAAAGCGGCTCGAAGAACAGAAGAAACGCCATGAAGGCGGAAATAAGTGGATCGGCACAGGCGGAACCTCTCCATTTGGCGCCAATGGCTACAATCCTGAAGGCATCCGGATTGGCCAGGACAAGTCACGCCACCGCCGCGCCACCAAAGTCTGGGATAAGCGCGAGTTCAAAAACTATGATGACAGCGTTGAACTTGGCACGCGAAACATCAAGGTCGCGCTGAAGCGCTTGCGCAAATGGGCTCGCAATGGCGCACCTGACGAGCTCGACCTTGATGCCACGATCAAGAACACTGCGCGCCAAGGCTATCTCGATATCGAAATGCGCCCGGAGCGCCGCAACACGGTGTCTGTCCTGCTGCTGATGGATGTTGGCGGTTCGATGGATCCGCACGTGAAGGTCATGGAAGAGCTGTTCTCCGCCGCCCGGGCTGAGATCAAAAACCTCGAATATTATTACTTCCACAACTGCCCCTATGAAGGCCTCTGGAAAGACAATCGCCGCCGCCGCAATGACGTCATCCCAACCTGGGACGTGCTGCACAAATATCCGAGTGAGTACAAAGTCATCGTCGTTGGCGACGCAACGATGAGCCCATACGAAATCACTTATGCTGGCGGCTCGGTTGAGCATTGGAACGAAGAACCAGGCGGCCTCTGGATTCAGAGATTTGTCGAACAGTTCCCGAATTTCGCCTGGCTCAATCCGGTTAAATCCGGCGCCTGGGAATATACCGGATCGATCCAATTGATCCGCGAATTGATCGGTCCAGATCGGATGTTCGAGATGACGCTCGAAGGCCTGGACGGCGCGATGAAAGAGCTGGGCCGCTAAGCCCGCCCTACTCAATATTTGCAAATTGCAACATTAAAAAGCCCGCCAGCACACAAAGGGGAATGGCTGACGGGCTTTAGACATCTACGCTGTGTGGGTACGTGCGATGTCATTATGACGTATTCGTCACCATCCTACGTATGCCGATGAGCATCGGGGAGAAATAGTCAAAATTTAGTACAAATTTCTGCGCATCGCCGCTCTTGCGAGATTTTGAAACTTGTCGTTGAGTAACTACGAGGACCTAGGGCGGTAAAAGTCAGAGTGGCAGACCAGCGCGAACACACTGAAATTATTGAGAAATCCCGAGCAGAAGCAGCGCTCGCTCTGCTCCGGTCCCTGGCCCGTGCCGGCGAAGACCCCGAAAAATTCGCGCAAGCTTGCCGGGATTGGGCGCGCCTGTCAGATGATGTCGAAAGCCTGCCTGAGTTTCGGTCTGTCCTATCGATGCTGACGGCCGAACCGAATGATATCGAGGCAATACCAGTCCGCTGGCCCAGTGAAGCCCCTTCTCCGGCCGATACATTCACGCTCGATGCGAAGGGCAAAATTTCAAGCGTGCCAAAAGATCTCGGCGCGCAACTGGACTTGAAGATTGGCGACCTGCTGCACCCATCTCTGCGCCCCGGAAGCACGCCAGACATATCCATGTCCGGATTGCTGATCGAACGCCCCGATAAATCAGGGATCTCTCGGCAGATTAAAGTCTATCCTAAACTGACCGACGGCATGTTGGCTGGCTATACCGGCCAGGTCTTTCTGTATCGTTTGTCAGACGCCGTCCGCACCCATCTCACCCGCCAATTTGGACTTACCACAAGCGAGTTAGAGATTCTGGAGCTCGTTCTACGGCGCCACCGGCTTGAACAGGTTGCAGACCTGCGCGGGATTAAGCTCAACACGGTTCGAACACATGTCGCGCGACTGAACAGCAAGCTTCAATGCAACAGCCTCACCGAAACCATCGCGATGACGGTGGAAATCTCGCAAGCTTTGGACCTGCGCTCCGAGCCGCCGCATGTCCTCGTGGCAGAGGATGAAAATGCCTCGCGCCGCATTTCTCTGCCGAATGATGATCAATGCGTCGAATATCGCCGCTTCGGCGCTGCCCATGGCCGTCCAGTGCTCATTCTACACTCGTTAGAATATGGCTATCTACCATCAGAGGAGATGATTGCGGCAGCGCGTAAACATGGGCTCAATCTGATCTTCCCGCTGCGCCCGGGATTTGGCGGCACGACCGCAACCGGCTCAACGGAAGCCGCCGCGAAGATGCTCAGCGAATTTATTCGCGTCCTTGATCTGGAAGACCTCATCCTGGTCGGGCAATCGACATCAGCGCCGCTGGCCTTAGAGATCCAAACCCTCACCCCGCGCATCGCGAAAACCGTATTGATCAATTACGGGCTCGACGTCACCGACAAACTGTCCGCGATCCAGCCGAAATGGCTCAGCGGTCTGCTGCGAATGGGGCTCAGCTCACGGGCCGGTTTTGCATTTGGTGCCAGGTCTCTCCGCTCTATCAGCGAGACCTTCGGCGGCATCCGCTTCTATCGCATGATGTACCGTAACCAGCCCAGCGATCTGGCATATTTGGAGACCCATACGCGGTCCTTCCAGCTCATATCGGACTATTTGTACGGCGCTAATCTGATCCATACACGCCTGGACCTTGAAACGGCTTTTCTGGACAATCCAAGGGCGGCCGAGCTGTTATCACAAGTGTCGCCGCTCACGGTCTTGAACAGCGCCGATCAACAGGGCGTCGGCCCAGAAGCCTCTCGCGCGGCCGCAAAACGTTTGGGGCTCGATTTCAAAGCGATCGAGCACCCCGGTAGAAACTGGATGTTTCAGCACCCGGAGACGCTCTTCAAAGAAATCATCTAGTCTCAGCAAGACAGGCGTCGCCGGATCTGATCTGACGCGCTCTCGCACGGGCACCCCTTCTCAGATGATACCGGCGCGATACATTGAAACACATGGACCTTTCACCGAACACCGCCCTTGAGCCGTTTCGCGCCGATGTGCGCAAATTCTTCGAAACTGAGTATCCGCAGGACATCCGCGCGAAAGTCGCGACGGGGGCGAGCCTGACCACGGCTGAAGTCCGAAAGTCGGAAATGGCGCTTGGGTCAAAAGGCTGGCTCGCCAGCGCCTGGCCGAAAGAGCATGGCGGTCCCGGCTGGAGTCTAGAAGAGCAATATATTTTCGACGAGGAACTCGAACGCGCCGGCGTTCCAACCGTGACGCCAATGGGCGTGATCTATGTCGGGCCAATTATCTACACGTTCGGTTCGGACGCGCAGAAGGAAAAATGGCTTCCAGGCACGCGCGACGGGTCACTCGGTTGGGCGCAGGGCTATAGTGAACCAGACAGCGGGTCAGACCTCGCCTCACTGCAATTCTCCGCCAAGCGCGAGGGTGATGAATATGTGCTCAATGGCACGAAAATCTGGACCAGCGCGGCCCAGCATGCCGATTGGATCTTCCTGCTGGCGCGCACCTCTAAGGAAGAGAAGAAACAGCTCGGCATCAGCTTTATCTGCTGCGAGATGGATCGCCCTGGCGTGACGCTACAACCGATTATTACGATCGACGGCAAACACGTCCTGAACATGGTGATTTTCGAGAATGTCCGTGTTCCAGCGGATTATTTGATCGGTGAGGAAGGCAAAGGCTGGACCTATTCGCAATATTTGCTGGGCTTTGAGCGCACGTCCTATGCCCGCATTGGCGGCAAGCGCAAACAGCTCAGCAATATCCGCGCGCTGGCAACAGCAGAGCCGACGGGCGGCAACACACGCCTGATTGATGACGAGGCATTTGCGCGGCAATTGACCGATGCCGACATGGCCGTGGATGGTTTGGAAATGACCGTTCTGCGCGTGCTGTCAGCTGTGAAGGATGGCGGCAGCCCGGGGAAGGAAGCGTCCATCATCAAGATCCTCGCTACTGAAACAGCGCAGCAGATCACGACGCTCTATTTGAACGTCGCCGCAGCGCATGGAATGCGAAAGTTTGAGGACAGTGTCAGCCCGGATTGGACGGGACACTCTGAATACGCAGCCTCAGGCGTCTCAACTTACTTTGGCGCCCGTGCACAGAGCATCTATGGCGGCACGAATGAGATCCAAAAGAACATCATCGCAAAGCGTGTTCTCGGGCTCTAATCCTCCCATTCTGAAACAATCTTTCTATTTGGAGCGATAAATCGCCCATATGAAGGACATATTCTCCCCTGTCTGCATGACAGGGGGAAGAATAACCTGTTCCATTTTTGCAACTAGATCGAACGGAAATCACTCAAAACGGTCCGAATCCGGACGTGTTGAGCGTAAACTATTTGACACAGAAGGCGTTCGTTCGAAGTTGATTTTGTCTCGAGAAGCAAGGTTAGGCGAGACACTAAGAAAACTAATAATAAGGAAAAAGCATGGGCAAGGTTAGAACGCGCAACAAAATCATGTGTAGCGCGGCACTAAGTTGGGCCTTGGTAGCATTTGCGCCAACGGCTCTCGCACAAGATGCAAATTCATCGGAGGACGCAGCAGGCGAAGACCTGGAGCTGGACACAATCGTCTCAATCGGATCGCGGGTTCCATCCCGTTCCGCACTTGATACGCCAGCGCCCGTCGACGTTTTGCCGGGTGATGAATTTGTAAACCAAGGCACCAATGATATTTCGGACATTCTCCGGACGGCGGTTCCATCTTACAATGTCAACACACAGCCGATCTCGGATGCAGCGACAGTTATTCGTCCTGCAAACGTGCGCGGCCTGTCGCCGGATAACACGCTGGTTCTTTTGAACGGTAAGCGCCGTCACCGCGGCTCAGTCATTTCCTTCCTGGGCGGTGGTATTGCGGATGGTGCGCAAGGCGCCGATGTCAGCACAATCCCTTCCTTGGCGCTGAGCCGGGTTGAAATCCTGCGTGACGGTGCGTCGTCACAATACGGATCTGACGCGATTGCAGGCGTGATCAACTTCCAACTGCGTGAAGATAGCAGCGGCGGCACCGTCGAAGCGGTTTATGGCTCCACCTATGATGGTGACGGCGACAATTACCGCATCGCGGGGAATATTGGTCTGCCACTGACTGAGCGCGGCTTCATCAATATTACGGGCGAATATTCCGACACTGACGGGACTGTACGCTCAATCGTTCGCGGCGATGTTGAAGCGTTGATCGCGGCAGGTAACACAGCTGTCGCAGATTTCCGCACCATCAACACCTATACCGATGAAGTGCCTCAATATTGGGGTCAGCCTGACGTCAAAGATAATTTCAAGCTGTTCGTCAATTCAGGCATCGAGGTGGGCGAGAACACTGAGATCTATGCGTTCGGTAACTATGCAGAACGGACCGCGGAAGGCGGCTTCTTCTATCGGAACCCAACCAATCGCGGCGGCGTCTATCGCGGCCCGACCGTTGACCCACTAACCGGCCTTGCAGATCCGGACGGCGTTGCATCGATCCTGGTCGGTGATCTTGACGGTGTTGGAACTGGCGGCGCTTGCCCAGCCGGTATCCCGCTGACACAGGGCGGCGGTCTGATCGCAGACCCAACCATCCTTGCTCAGGTCACAGCTGATCCGAACTGTTTCTCATTCGTAGAAACAATCCCAAGCGGCTTTGTTCCACGCTTCGGTGGAGACAATACCGACTACTCTATCGCAGGCGGCGTTCGCGGCGTTTTCGATATTGGCTCTGGTCTGAATTATGATTTCAGCATCGTGCATGGATCTAGCGAAACTGAATTCTTCATCCGCAACACAATCAACGCGTCTCTCGGACCGAACACACCACGCGACTTTGTTCCAGGTGCGTATCAGCAAACCGAGACCGTTTACGACGCCGATTTCAGCTATGCACTGCCAGTTGATGGTCTCGCATCTGATCTGAACGTTGCGTTCGGTGCTCAGTACCGCGAAGAAGAGTTCGAAATCACCCAAGGTGATCCGGCCTCATTCGCGCTTGGGCCACTCGCTGATCAGGGCTTCTCTTCAAGCTCAAACGGCTTCGGTGGCTTCACCGCATCAAGCACGAACTCGCAAGAAAGCTATGCGTTCTATGTCGACCTGGAAGCCGATATTACCGATCGCTTCACCATGCAGGGCGCGGTACGTTTCGAAGACTATGACGCCTTCGGTAGCACCACCGATTACAAGATCGGCGCTCTGTTCCGTGTGACAGATGAGTTCCGTCTTCGTGGTACCGTTTCAACCGGCTTCCACGCGCCAACCGCGGGACAAGCAAACGTCACCAACGTGACCACGCAGAACGTGAATGGTGTCTTGGTTGACCAAGGCACGCTGCCACTGTCGTCTGCCGCCGGTCAGCTTGCTGCGGACTTCGTTGAGGCCCGCGATGGTGGACGTCCTTCACTCGGTACCGAATCTGCCCAGAACTTCACGTTCGGTGCAGCGTTCGATGCTGGCCCAATGACTTGGACCGTCGACTATTTCAACATCGCTGTTGAAGATCGGATCGCTTTGTCTGCGAACGTCAACTTCCTGGATGCCCTGGACTTTGTCGGAACGCAAAACGGTCTTGGACCTTTCACAACTGTTAGCGACGGCCTGACACAACTGGGCGCAGCTGGCGTCATCGATCGCAACGCGTTTGTTGGCTTCGAAGACCTGAACCAGTTCCGCTACTTCTCAAATAGCTTCGATACCACCACACAAGGGGTCGAAGTCGTTGGGACATTGCCACTGGAGCTGACCCAAACAGGCGACTCTGACGTGTCACTCTCATTCGCTTATATCGACACGGAAGTGGATGATCGTGGTACGATTAACCCGATCAGCGAAGGCCGTGTTGCTGCGCTTGAAGAGTCTCTGCCAGAGCTGAAAGGCTCTCTGACTTTCGCTCACACTGAAAACAAGTGGCGTGTTCTGACACGCGCCAACTATTTCGGTGAGTGGGAAGACACTGGTAACGGCACCGGCACACAAGGTGCTGAGATCAATATCGACGCAGAGTTTGGTTATTCTCTAACCGACCAAGTCGAACTGATCGTCGGCGCGAACAATGTGTTCGACAACTTCCCAGACGAAAACCCGAATGCGTCTTCTCTTGGCCAGCTCTATCCGGAGTCTTCGCCAAGCGGTTTCACAGGCGGATCTTACTACGTCAAA
Source organism: Henriciella sp. (assembly GCA_027019605.1). Lineage (GTDB taxonomy): Bacteria > Pseudomonadota > Alphaproteobacteria > Caulobacterales > Hyphomonadaceae > Henriciella. The sequence goes on from JALUWJ010000043.1 coordinate 91,513, forward strand.
GCACGTTACATCTGGTAATTTGCCACCCCCTCCAAACAAACAAGCCGCTCCAATCGGAGCGGCTTGTTCTTTTTGATAGAAGAGACTTTGGGTCTACCAGGTTACGCCTGCACGCGCATACATGAAGCGCCCAGCAAAGCCGAACGGCGACCGTGCAGAGAACGGGAAGATGCCGTTAAAGTTCTGGTTACCCGGTGTTTCGGTTGGATAGACGTCGAAGACATTGTCCATGCCGAGCCCGACTGTGACTTTGTCTGTCACATCGAAATCAACCGACGCATCAACAATCCACTTGGCTTCCAAAGTGAAGTCATTGTCAGGATTGTTTGACGGATCAACAACGTCGCCATAGCGGGTTGCCCGCGCGTTGAAGTTTGCCGCTTTCCAACCATAGTCCGCTGACAGGATCAGCTTGGTTTCAGGCGCGCTTTCTTCGAAGGTCAGTTGGTTGTTCCGGCTGAAGAAAGTCAGATCCGGAAGAACGCTGTTCACCGGCACTTCCGTCACTTCAACTTCAGAGAAGTTGAATGCACCAGACAGACCAAGCTCACCAAGATCTCCGAGGTCCCAATCATAACGGGCGACAACATCGACACCACGTGTCTCTGTTTCGATTCCGTTTTGGAAGAAGCGAATACGGCTAATGCCTTCAACACCCGCGTTTGCCAGAACCGCATCAACATCGGCCCCGCCCAGATTCTCCGACAAGAAGATCTGATCTTCAATATCGATGCTAAAGGCGTCGATCGTGATGAAGAAATTATTGTCCGGCGTGATCACCAGTCCAGCCGAGAAGCTTGTCGACTCTTCTGCATCAAGCGGCTCAGCACCGAGGGCAACTGCAGCTGCAGATGTCGCTGGGAAGGTCCCGATCTCAAACGGCACACCATCGATGAAGTTTGTCGATGACGCAGTGAAGAATTGCTGCTGCAGGGATGGCGCACGGAATCCTGTGCTGAATGCACCGCGAACCGCAACAATGTCATTGAAGTCATAACGACCCGTGATCTTACCTGTGAGCGTGTCACCAAAGTCAGAATAGTCCTCATAGCGGATCGCCGCTGAGAGCAAGGTCTGCTCATTCGGTTCCCACTCAACATCGGCATAAAGACCGATATTGTCACGACCCGCATCAACTTCAGACTGAGGCGTGAAGCCTGCAAACACCTGGCTACCGCCAGCAAAGCCAACACCGAAATTCGCATCAAACGGATCTGGATAGGTCGCCGGATCGTTGATGTCGAAACCGGTTGGAACGTTCACGCCAACCACTGGGTCATAGTTGACGCCTGGAACGCCGCGATAGCCGCCTTGGATGTAAGAGGCTGGCTCACCTTGCGTGATTTCGAAGCCTTCATCACGGAATTCCGCACCGATCGAAACGGTGGTGATACCTGGCAGAAGCGTATCGAACGAGCGTGTCACGTTCGCGTTCAGCACGACCTGGTCATATTCCAGCGCACCGGCATCAAACTCAGTCTGGCTCGTCGGCCCAAGCGACGCGTTGAGCGTGTTGACGACAGAGTAGTCCAGCTCGTTTGAACCATAGACGACGCTGAAATCAGCATCCCAGCCAGCAAGATCACCGCGGATACCGCCGCCTGCGCTAATGTCGGTCACATCCCCAACAATGGTTGGCAGGAAACCGTCCGGATAGATCTCGGTCAGGTTCCGCGGTGTGCTACGTGTGCCGAGGGGGCCTGTCGCAGAGTCACTCGAGCGACGATAGAAACCCGTACTTTCAGCTTCGCGGTCTTGATAACCGGCCCAGCCATAAAGCTCCCAATCTTCATTCAAGCCAAAACCGGCATTGGCAAAGACGCTAAAGTCTTCTGCATTACCGTTACCCCAATTGTGATTGAGGCGATTGAAGGTGTTTTCACGCGGATCGGTTACGCCGCCTGGCGTGATGTACTGACGGCGCGGGTCCAAACCAGCGCGGTTCGATGGGTTGCGATCCTTGTACTCGCCCGACACGGTCAGGAAGCCAGACTCGCCAAGCGCGAAGCCTTTCCAACCGCTGATCTGAAGCGTTTCACCATCGACGCGGTCTCGGCCTTGGCCTTTGATGTCGGTGACAAACGCGCCATAGCGAATATTCGCGCCGCCGCCGGAAGATTCTTCTTTCAGGAGGACGTTGATAACGCCCGCAATCGCATCAGAACCATACTGCGCAGAAGCCCCATCACGCAGAACCTGGACGCTACCAATCGCAGCGGTCGGGATCGAGTTCAGGTCGACGGCAGATGAGCCACGGCCAACGGTGCCGTTAATGTTCACCAGTGAAGACGAGTGACGGCGCTTAGAATTGACCAAAACAAGGGTCTGGTCTGGCGCAAGGCCACGCAGAGTTGCCGGGCGAATGATGTCCGAGCCATCACTGATTGCAGTTTGGTTGAAGTTGAACGATGGAACCGTTGCGGCGAGAATCTGATTCAATTCTGTTCGACCGGTTTCAGTGAGCTCTGCAACCGGAAAGACATCGACAGGAACAGACGTTTCCAGCGCGGTTCGGTCCGCTGATCGTGTCCCCGTCACGACAATCTGGCTTTGACGGAGCTCGTCGGCATCGTCGGCTGTTTCAGTATCCCGTGCATTTGCTGGGAGAGCTGCTGACAGAATCGCGAGTGAAAACGCGCCTCCCGCCAGTAATCGAGATTTATTCATACCCATTATCCTTGCTTTTTTATTGGGGGCGTCGAGATAGGGGGTTGCCTTCGCGGAAAACATCCTACGAATAGTTAATATTTAAATTCGCTGCCCGACCGTTGCTTTGATGCCACACCCGTAACACCGGAAGAGTACTTGCTCGGCACTATGACCCACCAACTGCGAAACAGTACATGTTTTCGCGGTTTTGGCTGCTTTTCCGCTTGCCCGCTCTACCGACTCCCCGCTATAGGGCAGCCGTTTGCCTAGGCCGTGAAACAAGAAGGAAATCCTGATGCCGAAACGCACCGATCTTCAATCCATTCTTGTTATCGGTGCCGGCCCGATCATTATCGGCCAGGCTTGTGAATTCGATTATTCTGGTGTTCAGGCGATCAAGGCCCTGAAAGGGGAAGGCTACCGGGTCATCCTGGTCAATTCCAACCCGGCCACAATCATGACCGACCCCGGCCTCGCCGACGCGACTTATATCGAGCCAATCACCCCAGATTTCGTCGAAAAAATCATCGAGATCGAAAAGCCTGACGCGCTGCTCCCGACCATGGGAGGTCAAACCGCTTTGAATTGTGCCCTCGCCCTTCAACAGGCGGGGGTTCTTTCTAAGCACGGTGTGGAACTGATTGGCGCACGCGCAGATGCGATTGAAATGGCCGAAGATCGCAAACTGTTTCGCGAAGCTATGGATCGTATCGGACTCGAAAACCCGAAAGCAGAGATCGTCTCGTCGCCGAAGAATGAAGACGGCTCCTACGATCGCATCACGGGCCTGAAAAACGCCCTCGACGTGCTTGATCATGTCGGCCTGCCAGCCATCATCCGTCCGGCCTTTACGCTTGGCGGCACAGGCGGCGGCGTCGCTTACAATCGCGCCGAATATGAAGAGATCTGCCGCGCCGGGATCGCCGCCTCGCCCGTCGCTCAAATCCTGGTCGATGAAAGCCTGCTCGGTTGGAAAGAGTATGAGATGGAGGTCGTGCGCGACAAAGCCGACAATGCCATCATCATCTGTGCGATCGAAAACATCGACCCGATGGGCGTTCACACAGGCGATTCGATCACCGTGGCCCCTGCCCTGACGCTGACCGATCGCGAATATCA
>JALUWJ010000044.1 GCA_027019605.1 Henriciella sp.
TGAAAGAATTACATTCGTGTGCGGCGAACATCGCGGCCTGAGCCCACTTTCGCTCCGCCATAACGCGGCGCGCCGGCCCCGGCTCCGCTGGTTGCACCACCAGGGCGCACGGTTTCGCGCGTCAGCGGCGGCACCGCCATCGCTTCTGGTTTTGGCGCCTCGCCATTCTCGTCAAACAAGCTGGCAAGCTGTTCGGTCATAGCCCCGCCCAGTTGCTCGGCATCCACAATCGTCACCGCACGTTTGTAATAGCGGGTCACATCATGCCCGATCCCGATCGCGATCAGCTCAATCGGACTGCGCGTTTCAAGCTCTTCAATCACCTGACGCAGATGGCGCTCAAGATAATTGCCGACATTCACCGACAGGGTTGAATCGTCCACAGGCGCACCATCAGAGATCACCATCAGGATTTTGCGCTGTTCGGCCCGGCCCATCAGACGGTCATGCGCCCAAAGCAGCGCCTCGCCATCAATGTTCTCTTTCAACAAGCCCTCGCGCATCATCAGCCCGAGATTCTTTCGGGCCCGGCGCCACGGCGCGTCCGCCGATTTATAGACGATATGGCGGAGGTCATTGAGGCGACCCGGCCCGGCTGGTTTTCCGGCTTTGACCCAATCCTCACGGCTCAATCCGCCTTTCCAAGCTTTGGTTGTGAAACCGAGGATTTCGACTTTAACCCCGCACCGTTCCAGCGTCCGCGCAAGAATGTCTGCACACAGGGCTGCGACCATAATCGGGCGCCCGCGCATAGAGCCAGAATTGTCCAGCAAGAGGGTCACGACGGTGTCGCGGAAATTGCTGTCATCTTCTTGTTTGAAGCTGAGCGGCGCGGTCGGGTCTGTGATCACGCGGGTCAAACGCGCAGTATCGAGCACGCCTTCTTCCAGATCGAAAGACCAGGACCGGTTCTGCTGCGCCATCAAACGCCGCTGTAGCTTGTTGGCGAGTTTAGACACCGCGCCTTGCAGGCTGTCGAGCTGGTGGTCCAGATACGCCCGTAGACGGGTCAATTCTTCTGGATCGCAAAGGTCGGCTGCTTGCGCGATTTCATCATTTGCCGTGGTGAAGGCCTTGTATAGGAAACGCTGCGCGTCGTCGCCGTCCCGGAAATTCGGGCGCAGCGGCTTGGTGCCGTCATCGGTGTCTTCCGGATTGTCCTCGGCATCCATGTCGACATCAGCGTCCACGGAAACATTGGTTTCCTCGCCTTCCATGTCCTCAGTATCGCCAGCTTCAACCTCTTCCATTGTGGCGCCTTCGGTCTCTTCACCCGACTCGCCATCTTCAGAGGAATTCTCCGGATTGTTTTGATCCGTTTCTTCTTGCGATTCTTCGTCCTGTTCGCCCTGATCGTCGCTGACCTCATCCCCTTTGGTGAGATCTCGGATCAGTTCTTGGACGGTTTTTGCAAAGGCTTCTTGGTCGTGCAGTTGATCAACCAGCTTTTCCAGCGTGTTCGTCCCACGCGAATTCACCTCATCGCGCCACAGCGAAGCGATGCCCTCGGCTTCAGCCGGAAGCGCACGCCCCGTCAGGCGCTCGCGCAGCAGAAACTCGACCGCAGGTGCGAGCGGTGCTTCTTGGCGGTCTTCCATGCGGGCATAGCCGGCTTTCTCACAGCGCGCCGATAGCGCCGCATCGAGATTGTCCGCGGTGCCATCCATCGCGCGTGCGCCAATGCTCTCGATCCGGGCGCGCTCCGCTGCTTCATAGACTTGGCGACCTACTTCACTGCTCGGGCGAAAGCGGGCGTGTGAGGCGGCATCATGATGCGCCATGCGCAGTGCCGTTGCATCAGCTTCGCCGCGGGCTCGTGCAGCAAGTTCTGGCGCCAGATCTCGCGGCGGCGGCGGCAAAACGATCCGTTCAGCCTCTGCGCGTGGTCCATCTCCGGCAAACGAAACTTCGACATCCCGCGTCTGGCTCATGGCCTTCGCCGTCGTGGCCAATGCCTGCTTAAACAGCTCGTAGGGGGCGTCGTCAGTTTTACTCATGCGCGTCACTTAGCGCGCGGGACGCGATTTGCGAAGACGAATTCAGACCTGAGTGCTGTTTGTCACAGGCGCGCGCAGATCAAGCCTCTTGCAAAGGCGCCGTGCTGAGACTGGAATCGACTGGAGAATTGCCGGACTTTTCAGTCAGCTCAAACTTCACGCGCCGGATAACAATAACGCTCGCCGCGATCATGACCAAGAAAGGCACCGATACACCGGCAGTCAATTCCGGCCCGGGCAAAGACACGGAAAGCGCAAACAGGATCGCGACAGATTCACGCTCATATTCGAGCCATCCATTGCGATAGCCGTGCTCAAGCGCGAACCAGACGGCCGGGAGGATCAAAGCCAGCTCATAATACCAGGAATAAGGCGTGACCAATAATGTCGCCGTCGCCAGAACGGCGTAGCGCCAGCGCGGATTTTCTGTCTTCCGGCAGGTCCAAATGACCGCAAATACCGCTGCCACAGCCGCGATCGCGATGATCGCATAGGCCGCCGCCTGCGGGAGAAGTGCAAAATTGCTCGCGGCATAGACGTTCAGCATCTTGCCGTATGGCATGACCCCTTCGCTAACCATATCCGACACCAGGCCAATCCGTTCAAAGAATGCGACCCAGACATCAACGCCTAGCAGGGCGAGAGAGCCCAGCCAGAGCATAAGGCTGAAGACTGCCGCGGAGGCGAACGCGCGCCAATGACCGCCAGCAATGAATACAAAAGGCAGGAAGATGCCGAGCTGCGGCTTGATGGTCAGCAGTCCGGCCGCGAGGCCCGCAAGGATCGGGCGCGACTTTGCCCAGAATACAGACAAGAGCATCAAACTGGTGATAAACAGTGCGATCTGTCCGGTAATAAAGGCCAGAAACACGGGGCTCGTGAGCAGCAGGACGATGATCGCTCGGCGATCAACGTTTGCAACCGTGAGGGACCCTGCCAGCGCAGCAACGCCGAGCACAAACCAGGTCATGTAGGCAACCGGAAACGGCAACAAACCAATCGGGCTGAACAGCAATCCAGCATAGGGCGGATATTGCCAGGTTAAACGCTCCAACGCGTTCTCTGGATTGTAATGAAGCATCGCGTCATGCATGCCATCGCCGACATAGAGCGAGATCATATTGCCATCGAGGATTGCTTTCGCAGCCGGCCAAAAAACCACGAAATCGCCGCTATAAGTGAACGCCTCAGATGGCCAAAACAGCAGCTTGCAATACATCAAATATTGAATGCTCGCCATCAGCAGGACGAACAAGACTGCAGGCTTTGGTTGGAGATATTTGTCCAGCATGATCGGGCCTTGGTCTAACCGTAGAACGGCAGAGCATAGGCCTTAGTCGATAAATATTCGTGAAACGCGCTGTCGCTTCAGGGAGAAGGGCTTAGGCGACCCGCACCATAAGCGCGCTTTCTGGCAGTTCTTCAGCGAAACAGCGCTGATACATTTCTGCCACCAGAGGACGCTCCAGCTCATCGCATTTGTTGAGGAAGGTCATCCGGAACGCGTGTCCGAGATCTTTAAAGATCGCGAAATTCTCAGCCCAGGTGATCACGGTCCGCGGGCTCATAACGGTTGAAAGGTCACCGTTCATGAAGGCGTTCCGCGTCAGATCAGCGAGCGTCACCATTTTGCCGAGCGTCTCTTTGTCCACATCGCCCGCTTTGGTCGCAACAATCTCTACTTCGGCATCATGCTCGAGATAGTTCAGGGTCGTGACAATGCTCCAACGGTCCATTTGACCTTGGTTGAGCTGCTGGGTGCCGTGATAGAGGCCGGTCGTGTCACCAAGTCCAACCGTGTTGGTGGTCGCGAACAAGCGGAAGTAAGGGTTCGGTTCGATGACCCGGTTTTGGTCGAGTAGAGTGAGTTTCCCGCTCGCTTCCAAGATACGCTGGATCACAAACATCACGTCCGGGCGACCGGCATCATACTCGTCGAATGTGATGGCGACGGGACGCTGCAGCGCCCAAGGCAGGATGCCCTCACGAAATTCAGTGACTTGCGCGCCATCTTTCAGAACAATCGCGTCCTTACCAACCATATCGATCCGCGAGACGTGGCTGTCCAGGTTGACGCGAATCATCGGCCAGTTCAGGCGCGCTGCGATTTGCTCAATATGGGTCGATTTACCGGTGCCGTGATAGCCCTGCACCATGACGCGGCGATTGTGCTCGAAGCCAGCCAGAAGCGCCAATGTGGTTTGCGGGTCAAAACGATAAGACTCATCAATCGCAGGCACATATTCTGTGCGATCCTTGAAGCCATGCACGATCATCTCTGTTTCGAGGCCAAACACCTCGCGAACATCGATTTTTTCCGTCGGCTTCATACCCTGCAGGGCGTCACTATCGCTCATCACGGTCATTGCAGTCGTCTTTCATCAACTCATTCAGACAGGTCACCTAACACAACCGCGCGCCGCGCCAAGTGTGACATTGGGGGAAGGGCTGTGAATAAAGCCCCCTGCCCTAGTTTTATTCGCCGGTTCGCCCTAAATCGCCCGGAGATAAAATTCACAGGAGATCGCCCCGTGCCTTCGACCAAAGCCAATGGCATCGAGATCGCTTACGAGACGTTTGGTGCCGAAACGGATCCCACCGTCCTTATGATTATGGGCCTCGGCGGCCAACTCACCATGTGGCCGGACAAGCTGGTTCAAGACCTGGTGAGCGGCGGCTATCGCGTCATCCTGTTCGACAATCGCGATATCGGCCTGTCGCATCATCATAATGGTGAAAAATCTCCGAGCATCTTGCGCCAAATCATTCTGCGGCGGATCGGGATTAAGCTGAAAACACCATATGATTTGAGCGATATGGCCCGCGACACGCTCGGCCTGATGGATGCCTTGAAGCTTAAAGACGTCCACTTGGTCGGCATTTCCATGGGCGGCATGATTGGACAACACGTCGCGTCCATGGCGCCAGACCGCGTGAAAAGCCTGACCGCGATCATGACCACGACGGGCAATCCGAAGCTCCCGCGTCCATCTGGCGATGTCATGAAAGCGATGATCCGACGCGGCCCGCAGCCCACCAGCCGAGATGAAATCATCAATCAATCCGTCGCCACGTTCGGCGTGATTGGCACCCCTGGCGAAGACCAGAACACGAACGGCATGCGCGATCGCATCGCCCGGTCTTACGATCGAAACTTCAATCCTGCCGGCGTGTTGCGGCAAATGTCAGCGATTGTGGCGTCTGGTGATTTCCGCAAACACACGCGCAGCATCAAAGCCCCCACGCTGGTCGTGCACGGCAATGCCGATCCACTTGTCCCAATCGAGGGCGGCCATGACATCGCAAAACTGGTGCACGGCGCGCGTATGGAAGTCATGGACGGCATGGGCCATGACGTTCCACCGCGCTTTCTACCGCAGATCACCAAACTGATGCTCGATCACTTTGATGCGACGAAAGTCTACTCTGCTGCAGAATAGACAATCTCGCCGTGGACCACAGTCATGACAGACTTGGCTTGCAAGATCTCAGCTTCCGGGATGGTCATCAGATCGCGGTCAAACACTGAGAAATCGGCAAGCTTTCCAACTTCAATCGTCCCAAGCTCGTCTTCCATAAAGGCGCCATAGGCCGGGGCTGTCGTAAACAGAGCAAGAGCTTGCTCACGGCTAAGCGCCTCTTCGGCATACCAGTCTTCATTACTGAAGCCTTCGAGGTCTTTGCGCGCCACGGCGGCATAGAACTCGATCTGAGGCGTGCCGACCTCAACCGGCGCATCTGACCCGCCAAGGACCACAGCGCCCGTATCGAGCAAGCTCTGCCAAGCATAGGCGCCATACAGGCGGTTTGCTCCAAGCCGGTCCGGTGCAAATTTCAGGTCGCCAATCGCATGACTTGGCTGCATCGAAGCGATCAGCCCAAGTTGACCCACACGGGCGATGTCGTCTGGATGCAGGATTTGCGTATGCTCAATCCGCCATCGCAAATCTTCCGCAAAGCCTCCGGTCGTGTACTCGTCCAAAATGCGGCGGTTCGCGAGATCCCCAATCGCATGAATCGCGAGTTGGACATTGTCGTTAGACGCGCGATCCATCAAGCCAGAGAGCACATCAGGCTCCATTAGCGACAAGCCACTCGTATTCGGGCGATCCGAATAGGGCTCAATCAGCAAGGCACCGCGGGAGCCCAAAGCGCCGTCCATGTACAGTTTGACCGAGCGATTGGTAATCGTGTCCGTCTCATGGGCTCGGTTTGCGGCAATCTCAAATCCTTCGCGATCATACGCATTGTGCAGTCGAAGCGGCATACGCCCTTCTAAGTCCAATCGCTCCAACGTCGCCGCATCGCGTGGGTTCACGCTCATATTGTGCACACCGGCCCAACCGCGCGCCGCATAGGCGCTTGAGCCGACCACATAGGCCCGAGTGATATCTTCAGCGGTCGGTGTTGAGACCAGTTCCAAAACCTGCCCCATGGAGTTGTCGATGAGAATTCCGGTCGCGACGCCATCCGCGTCACGCTCAATCTTTCCGCCATCGACATCTGGGGTGTCATCAGTGATGCCAGCTGCCGCAAAAGCTGCGGAATTGGCGACCAGAGCATGACCATCGGCGCGGGTCAGGATGACCGGATTGTCCGGGCTGACAGCATCGAGATCGCTAGCCAAAGGCATACGCCCTTCCGGCCAGCCTGTTTCGATCCATCCGCGTCCATAAACGACCTGACCAGCTGGAAGACCTTGGACCTCAGCGCCGATCCGCGCGACCAGTTCAGCGACAGAGGCTGTGCCTTCCAGATTCAGCGTCAGTTCCCGCTCACCAATGCCCAGCAAATGCGCGTGTCCATCGACAAAGCCCGGGAACATCACAGCGCCGCCAAGGTCAATCAACGTGACCTCATCGGCGCTCCAGTCTTGCGAGCCGGGCGGACTGACCGCGACAATACGGCCCGTCTCATCGATCGTAACGGCCTCGACGGTTTGTCCATCGACGCCGGTATATATCGTCCCGCCCGTAAACACGGTGAGCGCTGGCGCTGGATCCACGCTCTCGGTCTGATTGTTTGATTGTTCTGCAGGCTGACATGCCGTCAGGCCGATTCCCGCCAGGGCGGCGAATAAGTAACGCATTTGCTGTCTCCCAATAGCAATCGCTCAGCCTAATCAGCTTTGCTCGAATGGCAATCGGACAACAAAAAACGCGCCCTGGTTCGCCAGAGCGCGTTCGAAAATTGGGCAGACGCTGCTTACTCGGCGTCTTCCGCTTTTTTCGCAATGTTCTTTTTGATCTTCAGCGCTTTTGAAGACAGGACATCGTCTTTCGCTTTCGCGAGGTAGGCGTCCAGACCGCCCAGCTTATCAACTGTGCGGAGCGCTTTTGCAGCGACGCGCATAGAAAATTTCTGGTCCAGAGCTTCAGAATGTAGCGTTACATTCACCAGGTTTGGCATAAACCGGCGCTTGGTCTTGATATTTGAGTGGCTGACATTGTGTCCGACCATTGGGCCGGTGCCAGTAAGTTCACATACGCGGGACATGGGTCGCTCGCTTATTGTCTAGATTAAAACCGAAGCGCGGCTATTACGCGCCGATCTAAGGCACGTCAAGCATTCAGATGCGCCCAAATTGCGGTTATCTGAGCGCAGTGCAAAAAAGCATGAAAATAAGGGCGAAACAGTGGCAGGCTTGTTCAGCCTAGCTTTCGCCACACACATATATATCAAGTGCAACTGAATTTCAGATGAGGCCCCCTGCCATGATGAAGAAACTCCTTGCTTCTGCCGCGCTCGCAACGCTGACGGTTTCAAGCATGTCCGGCGCTGATACCGCTTTGATCGAGCCGCATATCCTGGCCCAGATCGAAGCCGGAAAGCCCATGGAGATGGAGTACAATATCAAGGCCAGCGCTTGGGTCTTGATCCTGCCGATCACCGGGAAAGCGAATTTCCGCGTGACCATGAACAAAGACACTTATGCGATCAAAAGTAAGGTGAAGACGACAGGCTTGGCCGATATCCTGGTCAATTATGACCTCGAGATCGCCGCCTCCGGCTACACCCATACAGACGGCCTCGACACCTACGCCTTTGTATCTCAGAACAAAGACGGCAAGAAAAACCGCCGCGTGGAGATGAAATACCTCAAAGACGATTTTGAGATGACGGCCACACCGCGGTTTGGAAACCTCGGCGATCCGGCTGCGACGGTCGAACAAGCTTTGGAAGCAAAGGACCCCGTCACGGCGCTTATCTCATTTGCCTTAGAACCTCGCGCCGAGGGCGAGGACCCGTGCGGCGGACCGCTCAAGATCTTTGATGGCCGTCAATTGACGCACCTTCATCTAACCAATCACGGGATGAAACAGGTCAAATCAGAAGCCTGGTCTGGTCGTGCATTTGAGTGCCATATCCGCATGGATAAAGTGGCCGGGTACAAAGCCGGTGAGGCTGATAAAGATAACTTGTCCGGCATTGATGGGCCGCTGCGTATGTGGTTGGCGCCGCTTCCAAACGGCGCGCACGTGCCAGTTCGCATCGAAGCTGAGACTGAAGATATCGGCACAGTGACACTTCAAGCCGCGAAACTGAAATTCACACCGCTTGAAAATTAAAGAAAAAACTTGCTGGGTTGTGCTGAAACCCTAAAACACTACTTGGGCGAGCATTCCTCCCCTTGAGTATCTCGCCCCATTCTTCACTCGCTTGAGAGTGTCTGCGCCCGGATGTCCCCAAACATTCGGGTGCGTTGACGATTGCGGCAGGTCTGCCTAAGCGAGCACTATGTCCAAATCGCCCCTCAAAATTGTTAGCTGGAACATCAACTCGATCCGCTTGCGCCTGCCCAATGTCGAAACCTTCGTCGCGGCTGAGCAACCCGACATCCTGTGTTTTCAAGAAATAAAGTGTCAGAACGCAGAGTTCCCGGAGAAAGCATTTAAGCAAATGGGGCTGCCGCATCTGGCGATTAACGGACAGCGCGGCGGGCACCACGGCGTCGCGATCGCCAGCCGTGAACCGATTGAGATCTTAGAAACCCCAGAACTGTGCCGCGAAGGCCATGCCCGCGTAAACGCGATCAAAGTCGCCGGCGTCGAAGTTCACAATATCTATCTCCCAGCTGGCGGCGATACGCCTGATCCGGATGAGAACCCGAAATTTGCGCACAAACTGGATTTCGTGAAACGCCTGGGCCGCCACTATGGCAAGTCTGCAAAGGACGGGGCGCCGCGCGTCTTGGTCGGCGACTTAAACATCGCGCCTCACCCAAATGATGTCTGGTCTCACAAGCAGTTGCTGAAAATCGTATCTCACACGCCGGTTGAGACGGAGAGCCTGGAAAAAGCCCGAAAGAAGGGCGGCTTCACCGATATTGCGCGCCATATCCATGACGATGATCAACGCCTCTATTCATGGTGGAGCTACCGGGCGCGCGATTGGGCAGCCTCAAACAAAGGCCGTCGGCTGGATCATATCTGGACAAGCCAGGCCGCAACAGAATTGGCAGATCTCGAGAGCTATAAAATTCATCTCGGGTGGCGCGGCGGATGGAAACCCTCCGACCATGCGCCGATCAGTCTGGATATGCAACGCCCTGACTAAGCCGCTTCGGCGTGGGTTGGCGTTTGCGCCCCTTCGCGCAGACGAGACACCATATCGCCAACCGTGACAACTTCGATGTCGCTGGCTTCGACCGCTTGCAGGATTTGGCTGTAATCGCTTTGGGTCGCGCCCCATGGCGATGGCTTAGGCCCGATATCGTGCGTAAAGATAATCAACCAACCATCGCTGCGTTTGAGCGCCTCAAGGTCGCTCATCGCGCGGGCAATACCGCCATTGTCGGTTTGCAGACCGCAAGCTTTCAGCATGCTGAGATCGACGGTCCCGCGATTAAGCCCCGGCTTCACGCCTCGCAGCGCCATGGCAGCAGGCGCCATCACGCGCTTCGCCGACAAGTTCACCGATCCAAACGGATAAGCAAACGAGGCGACATCCGTAATGCCGCGCTCAGTCAAGAATTCCATGTTCTTCCGACACTGGGCTTGGATCAGCTCCGGCGACGCATCGCGGCAATCAATATGATCGAAGGTGTGGCATCCGAAATCGTGGCCGTTTTGCTTCAACTTTTCGAGATCACCATCGTCAAACATCTGCCCATAATGCGGCTCAGTCTTCCCGAGGAAACCGCCCGCGACATACCAGGTTCCGCGCCAGCCGCGCGATTCCAGCATTGGCGCAGCGAGCTCCGCTGCTGACTTTGGAAAATCATCAAAACAGAAGCTAATGTAACGCCCTTTCGGCATTTTATAGTCGCGCTTCTCAAAGCTTTCGCACAAAATCCGATCGATTGAGTCACCAATCTTCTGAGAAAAATAACCAAAATCTGCCATTGTGCTGTCCTGAACGGTCTTAGATTCAGGGATATTCTTGCAAGATGCATTCCAGCGTTGATTATTTGGACTTCGATCAATTGACGGACATCGATGTGCAGATGTGGGCGCGCTTTCAGGCCGCAGATCCAACGCTGGCCAGCCCTTATTTTTCCCACGCCTATTTCAAAGCCGTCAATCGCGTTCGACCGGGCGTTAAAGTGCTCCGGTTTCACGATCGCGGTCGGGTTGCCGCCTACTGGCCGATGCGCAGGGGCCCGTTTGGGACGGCGCGGCCAACGGCCGGGTCTATGGAAGATTTGCACGGCATCATCGCCCACCCGAAAGCTCAACTCGACCTTAACCATCCCGATGTCCGTCGCTTCATGGGCGGGTACGCATTTTCAGCCGTCCCATATCAGCAATCCCGACATGGGCTGCGCGGCCAATATGGCAGCGGCAACCAAGTTATGGATCTGAGCGACGGTTTCGCATCCTGGCAAGAAGCCCGCAGCGGGGAGAGCTCCAGCTTCAGACGCGAATGGCGAAAAGCCCAGAAATTGCTGAACGATGAGCGAGCCCAGGTTCGTCATGACGTCGTGGATGCAACAAGCTTCGACCGCATGATCGACCTGAAACGCGAAGCCTATGGAGATGCCGGTCATTTTGACCTGTTCAAGCTCGCATGGCCACGCGCGCTCTTATTGGAACTGATGAAAAGTGATGATCCTCAGGCCCGAGGCGTGCTTTCCACGCTGAGCATTGAGGGGGAAACCGCCGCCATCGTCTATTGCATGAGATCGTCGAGCGTTCTGCACTATTGGTTCCCTGCCTATGAAGCGAAGTTTGCCAAGCAGAAGCCCGGCTTGGCGCTCCTCTTCGCGCTCGCGCAATGGGCTGAGCAAGAGCGCATTCAAGAATTGCATCTCGGTCTCGGGGACGCACAATACAAGCGTCAGATGGCCAGCTGGATGATGCCGGTCAAAGGCGGTGCCTTGGCTTTGGCGCCCGCACAACAAGTGGCGACCGACTTCACCAAGTGGAGCGCCCGCATCGAGGGCCAGAATCGGCTTCTGAATGTGCCAGCAAAATACACCCGCAAGTATGAACGCGCGGCGCTCGCAGGCAGTTGGCGCGCTTAAAACCTGTGCAGCGCAGCCCAATTAAACGTCCATGTCTTTTTAGGATGGCCCTGGCGCCCCTATGACCGTTGGGGAAAGGCGTTTTCGCATATCTGATGCGCAGAAATTCAATTGATTGTTTGCTGATCCGAGCGAAATGTTGCGGTGCAGCACGACGCGAAATAGCCAAGCCTGAGATCTGGCCAGGCACCTAATAAGGCTAAAAGACACTATGTGTTGCGGGAGGAGTTTCTGGTCGACCTTCGGGTCGTCGCTAACTCTTTAAGGATAAAATCATGCGTAAGATTCTAGCAACTCTATTCGCGGCTGCCGCGTTCGCAGCTCCTTTGGCCTATTCTGAAGGCACCCCACTCACAGTAGAATTGAAGTATGACAGCCAGCTTCTTTCGACTGAAGCCGGCGCCAAGACTGTTCTGAAGTCGCTTCAGGAACAAGCCAAAGACGCTTGCACCTATGTCCGTCCTGTCACGGGCACGATCACATTCGACCGGACCTGCAGCAAAGACCTAGTCAACAAAGCGATTGGTGAGATCCGTTTGGCCGCCTTGGAAGAAGGTCAGGCTCTCACGTACGTCTTCGCATCGGTTGAGACAGAGTCTGAGACTCGCAGCCAATAATATCGTCTAACCGAGACGCTGATCAGGGGCGGCGATAGCAGTCTCCGCCCCTTTTTCTCGGTTTGCCTGCCAAGTGACATTCGACACGTCCTAGGGTGCGACAAAAAATATATACTAAATGATTTGCATATTATTCAGTATTTTGATAGACCCGACTCGTGACGCAAACATAAATCGTCCGGCTTCGCTCCAAAAACGGCAAGGTGGACGGACTTAAAAGAAAATTGGCGCGCCACACGTAAACCTCCCAGTCGACCGCTTGGTCGTCGCATACAATTTGGAAGACCAAAATGCGTAAAACACTTGCTACTATCGCCGCTATCGCTGCATTCACCGCACCATTTGCACACGCGGATTCAAGCCCGATCACCGTCGGCATGACTTACGATAGCGCCCTGCTCCAGACTGAAGATGGCGCCCGCGAAGTTCTCGCTTCGCTTGAAGCTCAAGCCGTTGAAGCATGTACATATGCTTCACCAATTCTAGGCACCCCAAAGCTTGATTCGACGTGCCGCGACGAGCTGATCACGAAATCTGTCGACGAAATTCGCCGTCTTTCTCTGCAAGAGGGAACAGAGGCTGCTTACGTCTTTGCAAGCGTCGACACAGCCACAGAAGCGCCCGCTCAGTAGGCGCGAACTACCCCTCGAAAAAAGCGGGCGGCGCAGAAATGCACCGCCCGTTTTTTTGTGACGTGTTTGTGCGAGGCCTTACGCGACGCGCTCAACCATCATGTGCTTGATCTTGGCGATTGCCTTGGCCGGGTTCAGACCTTTCGGGCAAACCTGAGCGCAATTCATGATCGTGTGACAGCGATAGAGCTTGAACGGATCCTCGAGATCATCAAGGCGCTCTCCAGTCGCTTCGTCGCGGCTATCGATCAACCAGCGATAAGCCTGCAGCAGCGCAGCTGGCCCGAGATATTTGTCGCCATTCCACCAATACGATGGGCAAGAGGTCGAGCAGGAGGCGCAGAGAATACACTCATAGAGGCCATCCAAGTGCTCACGCTCTTCTTCTGACTGCGTCCACTCTTTCTCTGGTTCCGGCGTATCGGTCTTCAAGAATGGCTGCACATAGGCGTGCTGCGCGTAGAAATTTGTCAGATCCGGGATCAGGTCTTTAACGACTGGCTGATGCGGCAATGGCGCAATCGTAATGTGCGGACCGGCAATTTCATCCCAGCCACGCGTACACGCGATTGTATTGTGTCCACCAATATTCATGGCACACGAGCCGCACACCCCTTCCCGGCAAGACCGGCGGAAGGCGAGCGTCGAGTCGATATTGTTTTTAATGTAGATCAGCACGTCCAGGATCATCGGACCGCAATCATCAGTATCGACGAAATACGTGTCCCACCGCGGATTGCCGCCCTCTTCCGGGCTATAGCGGTAGACCTTGAACTTCTTGACGTTTTTGCCTTTCGGCTTTGGCCAAGTCTTGCCTTTCTTCGGCGCGGAGCCTTTTGGAAGTGTAAGCTGTACCATGCTTGCTCCTAGTAAACCCGCTCTTTGGGTTTGATATATTCGATCTCATTCGACATCGTGTAATTGTGCACAGGACGATAATCGATGTTCACTTCGCCGCCCTCGTTTGACCAGGCCAGCGTGTGCATCATCCAGTTTTCATCATCACGCTTATCAAAGTCTTCACGGGCATGCGCGCCGCGACTTTCTTTGCGGTTCGCCGCAGAGTTCACGGTGACTGTGGCTTGACCGATGAGATTGTCAAATTCGAGAGCTTCGAGCAGGTCAGTGTTCCAAATCAGGCCGCGATCATCGATGCGCAGATCTGGCGCTTTCTTGTTGATCGCTTCGATTTTCTCGACGCCTTCATCCAGCACTTCGCCGGTCCGGAAGACCGCGCAATTGTCCTGCATCGCTTTTTGCATCTCAAGGCGCAGATCGGCGACAGAATGCGCGCCATCAGCGTTTCGAATGCGGTCAAAGCGGGCGACGTGGCTTTCGGTTAGCTTGTCATCCATGCTCGGCTGACTTGCACCAGCCTCGAGGGTTGCACCGCAGCGCAGACCCGCCGCACGGCCGAAGACAACCAAATCGATCAGAGAGTTTGAGCCAAGACGGTTCGCGCCGTG
Source organism: Henriciella sp. (assembly GCA_027019605.1). Taxonomy (GTDB): domain Bacteria; phylum Pseudomonadota; class Alphaproteobacteria; order Caulobacterales; family Hyphomonadaceae; genus Henriciella. Next base: position 14,179 of record JALUWJ010000044.1, read on the forward strand.
TACAGATACACAAGCAGCCTCACCGACAGCCATCAGGCCTTGGACAACCGCGTCTGGATTGCCGTCTTTCTTGGTCAGCACTTCACCATGGAAGTTGGTTGGAATGCCGCCCATATTATAGTGAACCGTTGGCAGAACCGGGATCGGCTCGCGGGTCACGTCGACACCGGCAAACACTTTTGCGGTCTCAGAAATCCCTGGCAGACGCGCCGCAAGCGTTTCCGCCGGAAGGTGCTCCAGGTGCAGGAAGATATGGTCTTTGTTCGGACCGACGCCGCGGCCTTCGCGAATTTCGATCGTCATGGAGCGCGAGACCATATCGCGCGGTGCAAGGTCTTTCACGCTCGGCGCATAACGCTCCATAAAGCGCTCGCCTTCCGAGTTGGTCAGATAACCGCCCTCACCGCGAGCGCCCTCGGTGATCAAACAGCCCGCGCCATAGATCCCAGTTGGGTGGAATTGAATGAATTCCATGTCCTGAAGCGGAAGCCCGGCGCGTAGCACCATGGCATTGCCATCGCCTGTACACGTGTGGGCTGACGTACAGCTGAAGAACGCTCGTCCGTAACCGCCGGTCGCGAGAATGACCTTCTGCGCGCGGAAACGGTGGAGCGTGCCATCGTCGAGCTTCCATGCGGTCACGCCACGGCAGACATCATCGTCATCCATGATCAGATCGAGCGCGAAATACTCGATAAAGAACTCAGTATCTTCTTTGACGCACTGACCGTACAGCGTGTGCAGCATGGCGTGGCCGGTCCGGTCAGCCGCGGCACAGGTCCGCTGAACCGGTGGGCCTTCGCCCATTTCAGTCGTGTGCCCGCCAAATGGACGCTGATAGATTTTGCCATTCTCGTTTCGGCTGAACGGCATGCCCCAGTGCTCAAGCTCATAGACAGCGGCTGGCGCTTCGCGGGCCAGATACTCAATCGCATCCTGGTCACCGAGCCAATCTGAACCTTTTACGGTATCATACATATGCCAGCGCCAGTCATCCGGGCCCATATTGCCCAGAGAGGCTGCAATCCCGCCTTGCGCCGCAACCGTGTGCGAGCGAGTTGGGAAAACCTTGGTGATACAGGCTGTTTTCAAACCAGCTTGGGCTGCGCCGAGCGCCGCCCGAAGACCTGAACCGCCTGCGCCGACAACGACAACGTCATATGTGTGATCGATGAATTTATAATCGCTCATCTTTTACCTCTCCCGCGCTGACGCTTAAGCGCCTGCCGTGAACCAGATTTTCAGCACCGACAGAATAGTCGCTGCCGCTAAGGCGATGACCGCAAACGTGTTCAATATTAGAAGCGCTTGGCGGGTGCCGCTCTTAGCGATGTAGTCTTCGATTACCACCTGCATGCCCAGACGCATGTGATAAAGCGCCGCACTTAGTGTCAAAATCAGCAAAATTGCATTTAGGGGTTGTGCCACCCAGGTTTGAGCGCCCTCATAACCTGCTTTGCAAGCGTGGATGATCGAGTAGATGAACCACGGCACCAGGAAGAGTAGAGCCACTGCTGTGACGCGTTGGCGAATATGATGCTGGGTGCCTGCACCAGCGGCGCCCAATCCTCGAACAGACTTTGCACTCGTCGTCATTGTCCGCCTCCCCTAGTAAAACGATGCGAGCGACCAGATGGCCGCAGCACCAATGATCGCAAAGGCGAAATTAAACATCGACCAGAGGCTCGCCAGCCCTGGGTTGAAGCCAACCATTGGGCCGTCCCAAATCAAGTGGCGCAGGCCATTGGCGAGGTGATAGAGCACCGCCATAGACCACAAGAAGAGCAGGAGTTGTCCCGGCAGACTGAACGCGATCATCTCGACGAATTGATACGCTTCAGGACCGGTTGCGAGTGCGATCAACCAAGCGCCAATTAAAAAGGCGCCGCCATAAAGACCAACGCCTGAAACGCGGTGGAAAATCGACCCGGCCATGGTCCAATGCCATTTCCAGATCTGCAGATGCGGCGATAGCGGGCGTGGGTCAGCCCGTCCCTGTCCAGCCATATTGAGTCTCCGATGCAAATATTTTTGCTTGGGCGCCGTTCTTAAGCGCGTCGAGTGGCGTGTCAACGCGACCAGCAGTCAGATCAAGATCACAATACATTATGCCGCTGCGTGAAGCGACGACGCGGTGGGATGGGTCTTTTCAGAACGCGTTCTCGAATCTAGCGTAACGAACTCATAATTAAGGACCTGTCGATCTATGCACGCAACGATCCGCCCGCTTCTCGCCGCTTTATGTATTGGTTTCGCCGCGCCGGCTGCCTCACCCGAAACGCTCGCTGATCTGATTGTCCAATATGAAGACTTTAATCGAGCGGGTGATCCAGAAGAAATCGCCAAGGCCGCAGGAGAAGAACCAACACGCTGGGCAGATGTGTCACCGCAATACGTTGCCGACAGAGCCGCGCAAGCAGCGGACATGTTGGAAGCGCTGGACGCGCTCGAGGAGCCGAATGCCGGGCCTGAAATAGCGATCCTTCGTCACCTCCTAACCGCCCAGGTCAACGCCCACGCCTATGACACCGCACGCGTCCCATTCGTGGGCGATTGGGGATTTTTCGCGCAGCCACCTTTCACGGCCATGCGCACACGCGCAAACACACGCGCGAAGGCGGAGGCCTGGATCGCGCGCTTGAACGACCTGCCGCGCTATTTTGACGATCATACTGCCAATATGGCCCGCGGGATCGACACGGAGTGGACGCAGCATGCCGATCCACTCGCCACCTCGATCGCGCAAATCAGGTCCCAAATTGTTGAAGACGCGACCGAAAGCACGCTGTTCACGCCGTTCCTATCGCTCGACAGTTCTGCGCTGTCGGAAGAAGAAATCGCAGCCCTGAAGGCGCGTGGTGAAACTGCGGTGGAAAACGCGATTTCAGCCTATAAAAATTTGCTGACCTTTATGGAGCAAGACTATGCGCCAGCCGCTCGCGCAGGTGCAGGCATCGCCAAGCTCGAAGGCGGGCAAGATGCCTACGCTGTTCATGTTGCTTTCCATACGGCCGGCGCCGGCTACAGCCCGGAAGAGATCCATCAATTGGGGCAGTCTGAAGTCGCCCGCATCCGCGCTGATATGGAAAGCATCATTGCCGAAACCGGCTTTGAAGGGTCTTTTGGCGAATTCGTCGAGTTCCTGCGCACCGACCCGCAATTCTATGCCACCAGCGCCGAAGAGCTGCTCGAGAAAGCCTCGGAGATGAGCAAGCGATTGGATGCCTTGCTGCCGCGCTATTTCAAAACCCTGCCGCGCCTGCCCTATGGCGTTGAGGCCGTTCCAGCCTCGATCGCGCCAGGATACACGACCGGACGCTATTCCGGAGGCGACGCCGAAAAAGGCATTGCGGGGACCTATTTGGTCAACACTTATGCGCTCGATCAAAGACCACTTTACGAGCTACCCGCTTTGTCTGCACACGAAGCCGTACCGGGTCACCATTTGCAGATCGCGCTCGCACAAGAGCTGGTCGATGTGCCGGAGTTTCGAAAGTCATATTATGCGACGGCCTTCGGAGAGGGTTGGGGGCTCTATTCGGAAAAACTCGCAGGGGAAGCAGACTTTTACCGGACGCCGTATGAGCGGTTCGGGCAATTGTCCTATGAAATGTGGCGCGCTTGCCGGCTCGTCGCAGACACAGGCCTTCACCATTACGGATGGACCCGCGCTGAGGCAGAAGCGTGTTTCAATGAGAACACCGCACTCGCCCCGCTCAACATCCAAACAGAAGTTACCCGTTATATTGGCTGGCCCGGCCAAGCAACGGCTTACAAGGTCGGAGAGCTCAAAATCCTTGAGCTTCGCGCGTCAGCAAAAAAGGCGCTCGGTGAAGACTTCGACATTCGCGTATTCCATGACGTGCTGCTCGGCGCAGGTGCGATGCCCTTGGATGCGCTGGAAAAACGCATAAATGACTGGATCGCGGCTGAGCTAGAACCGAAAGACTAAAGCCGGTCGTTTGGGAGTTTTGCTTTGATGGGAGCAAACGTTCCCTCTGATCCATCTTGCACACTGTTTTAGAAACCGATGCCGACACTGACAATTATCGAAACGGGCCGCCCGCCGGAGAAGATCCAGGGCGACTGGCCTGACTATCCGGAAATGTTCCAAGATTTGCTGGAACCGCATCTGCCGGGCTGGGCTTTTGACAGCGTGGCTTTGTCTTCGGGCGAGGCCTTGCCAGATCCCGCTGAGCTGGATGCCATCCTGATCACAGGGTCTGCCGCGGGCGTCTATGATGACTTTCCCTGGATGGCGCCGCTCATGGATTTCATCCGCGCGGCAGCACAGGCTCAGATCCCGCAGATAGGGATTTGTTTCGGGCACCAGGCAATCGCGAATGCTCTCGGCGCAGACGTGGCAAAGTCAGATAAAGGATGGGGCATTGGTCGCCATGTCTATGATGTCCTGGCGCCGCAGCCCTGGATGGGGCCTGAAGCGCCAAAGTCGTTCAGCCTGGGCGTCAGCCACCAAGACCAAGTTCTCTCTCTGCTCCCTGGCGCGATACAGGTGGCCAAGAATGATTTCTGTGAGTTCGCGGCCCTGGTCTATCCGAACGCGAAGGCGATTAGTTTTCAGGGTCACCCCGAGTTCAGCTCAGGCTTTTCCTGCGCGCTTTATGAGGTACGAAAAGGGACGAGATTGCCGGTCGAGATGGTTGAAGCCGCAGAAGCGAGCTTTGCCGAACCGATCGACAATGACCAAACCGGGCAATGGATGGCCCGCTTTCTGATCAGTGAAATCGCTTAGCGTCGCGGCAGGCTTTCCAGGCTGGGCCAGCGCCCTTTACACATGATCGCGTGTCATCTGCGCCGCCATCTGAACCGCAACGTCTAAGCGCTCGCCAAGTCTGGATCTTGACGCTTGCCTCAGCCGTGGTGACCGCGAATGCCTATTACATTCACCCTATCATTGCGCGCGTTGCCGAAGATTTCCAAGTCAGCTCATCGACGATTGGGTTGGTCCCTGCGCTCAACCAATTGGCGCTCGCGCTCGGGATTTTTCTGCTTCTGCCGCTCGGTGACCGTTACAGCAATAGGACGCTGACTGGGATTTTCGTCGCTGGACAGTTTGTCTCCATCGCGATCATGGCGTTCGCTGCAGATTTTCGATTGTTTTTAATCGGCTCAACCGCGCTTGGGTTCATGACCATCGCGCCGTACTTGTTGCCGACCTATGCGTCTAAACGCATCGATCCCAGCGAGCTCGGCAAAGTCACCTCGATCTTAACCACCGGGATTATCGCGGGCATCCTGTCGGCGCGCGCTGGCGCCGGCGTGATTGCAGAATATTTCGGCTGGCGCACCGTCTATTACATCGCGACAGGTTTGATGTTCCTGGTCGCGATCATCCTTCCGTTCAGCATGGACAGACGCGAGCAAGCCACAGCGAAAGATGACGGCGCCTCCTATTTCAAATTGATTTCCTCGATGCTCCCGATGATTGGGCGCTTCCCGGAAATGCTGATTTCGGGCGTCATCCAAGGCCTTAATTTCGGGATCTTTATTTCAATATGGCTTGGTCTTGGGCTTCACCTGACCAGCCCTGAGATGGGCTATGGTGTCGACACAGTAGGCTATCTTGCGCTGTTCGCGATCGTGAATCTCGTGACAACACCGCGATTTGGGGCCTGGGCGGATCGAATCGGAGCCCGCAAAGCGCGCCTCCTCGTGGCAATCTTCCAATTGGCCGGGGTTAGCCTGTTCTTCTTTTTCGGGCATAATTTGTGGCTGCTGATCATCCCTATCCTGATTACAAATATCTTTGGACCCGTGATTGATGTGACCGGGCGGATGACTTTCTTGAATGAGCCGCCGGAAGTGCGAACGCGCCTGATGACGATCTATATCGTTTTCA
>JALUWJ010000045.1 GCA_027019605.1 Henriciella sp.
CTTCGCGATCCGCGAAGGTGGCCGCACCGTCGGCGCGGGTGTTGTGGCATCTGTCTCTAAGTAAGAGACCCAGAACTCCTAATCAAAACAAACCCCGCAGCCCAAGGCTGCGGGGTTTTTTTGTGCGTATCGGGACCGATCTTTCGAAAACTCTGCCAGGCACAATCCCGGTTCCGTCGCAGTTTGTGACTTGAGTGCATGTGGCCAGCATGGTTGTGTCTGAAACAAATTCTGTTCAAGCAGATTCAAACTATGGCCGGGGAGGCTCACTTGACCGACACCACTGTCGCTAAACCCAAAGACACCAGCTTTTTTGGACACCCCAAAGGGCTTGCGATTCTCTTCTTCACCGAAATGTGGGAGCGCTTCTCCTATTACGGCATGCGGGGCCTGCTGGTCCTATATCTGACCCAGCATTTCCTGTTCTCAGATGAAAAATCATCGATCATGTACGGCGCTTACACGGCGCTGGTTTATGTGATGACGATTATCGGCGGGACGCTGGCCGACCGTTATCTTGGGCAGCGTAAGGCGGTTACATTTGGGGCGATCCTACTTTGTATCGGGCACTTCGGCATGGCGTTCGAGGGTACTGGATCGAAGGAATACGTCGTCACCAACGGCTCAGAGATTGAGATGGTTTATGAGGGGCGCGGCGACAACCGTATGCTATTCATGGATTATGATGGCGCAGAGCGCCGCGTCACATTTGATCTAGAGACAGGTGACCTGCAGGTTCTTGCCTCTGCGGATCGCGAGCGTGAGCCCACTGCCGAAATCTACACGACCTTAGCGCGCAGCGACTTCACAACACGGGTCGAGCAGCAAACGCTCTACACCAATATTTTGTTCCTATCGCTGGCCTTCATCATCGCCGGGGTTGGGTATTTGAAAGCCAATATTTCAACGATTGTTGGCGCGCTCTATGAGTTTGACGACCCGCGCCGTGATTCCGGGTTCAGCCTGTTCTATATGGGGATCAATCTCGGGTCGCTTCTATCGTCCCTGACATGCGGCATTATCGGAATTGTCTGGGGCTGGAAGTATGGCTTTGGCCTCGCCGGGATCGGTATGTTCCTGGGCCTTCTCGTCTTCATGTGGGGACAGAAATATCTGGATGGCAAAGCCGAGCCGCCAAACCCAGAAGCTCTGAAAAAGTCATTCCTTGGTCCGATTAATGTAGAAATGGCCTGCTATCTCGCTGGGCTGGGCGTCATCGCAGTTTCGATGCTCCTGGTGATGAACTCTGAGCTCATTCCGGAATGGTTTGTTGGCTCGCTCGGCATTGCGATCTTCTTCGGCCTGGTCGGATACGCCTTCATCAAACTTGGCGGCACAGAGCGCAAACGCATGTTCGCAGCGATCTACTTTGTTCTGGCGCAAATACCGTTCTGGGCGCTGTTTGAGCAAGCCGGTTCGTCTCTGACGCTGTTTACGGATCGTCTGGTCGACAAGGAGATGTTCGGCTGGAACGTTCCGACGCCTGTCTTCCAGTTCCTGAATGCAGGCTATATCGTGATCTTTGCGCCGCTCTTCGCTTGGATGTGGATCAGTCTTGGCAAACGCGGACTGGAGCCATCGACCCCGGTTAAGTTTGCGATCGGGGTGTTCCTTGCGGGGCTTGGATTCCTTTCGCTGGTGGGCGGAATGGGCATTTCAGGCACGACCGGGATGACCGCCGTATACTTCATCTTCCTCATCTACTGGGTCCACACAATGGGTGAGCTTATGGTCTCGCCGGTTGGTCTGTCTGCCGTGACCAAAATGGCGCCCGCGCGCGTGGTTGGTATGACGATGGGGGCTTGGTTCCTGTATTCTGGACTGTCCAACTTCCTCGCTGGCGTCATTGCCCGCAGCACCGGCGCCGAAACGATTGGTGGCCAGGTTACGAATATCGCGGAAGCCAAGGCGACCTATGTCAGCGTCTATTCGAATGTCGGCTATGTCGCGATGGGGATCGGCGTCATCATGTTGCTGATCTCGCCGATCATCAAGAATTGGATGAGCACCGATGTTGGTCTCGTTGATTCGGTTGATGATGAGCTTCAGGCTTCGGGTGAGAAGCCAGTTTAGTGTGCGTTGAGCTACAGCGAGCGCATAAAACGTGCTCGCTGTATGCGCCTCTCATTCGGTGAGTAATCGCTTAAACGCTCTTGCGCCGCGGTTTTGTGAGGTTCACCCCGCACCGCCAACCGTGAGGCCGCCAACTTTCAAGGTCGGTTGGCCGACGCCAACAGGCACCGACTGTCCAGCTTTGCCGCAGGTGCCGACGCCGTCATCCATGGCGAAGTCATTGCCAATCATTTCAACTTGGCTGAGCGCAGTCGGGCCGTGGCCAATCAGCGTCGCGTTTTTGACCGGCGCGACGACTTTTCCATTCTCGACCAAATAGGCTTCGGTACATTGGAAGACAAAATTCCCAGAGGTGATATCGACCTGACCGCCGCCAAAATCGACGGCCCAAATGCCTTTCTTGATAGATGAAACAATCTCATTTGGATCGTCTTTGCCACCAAGCATCACCGTATTGGTCATGCGCGGCATGATTGTCGCGTCATAGGATTCGCGGCGGCCATTGCCGGTCGGGGCAACACCCATAAGTCGCGCATTCTGTCGATCCTGCATATAGCCTTTCAGAAAACCGTCTTCGATCAGGACCGTTCGATTCGTCGCTGTGCCCTCATCATCGACTGAAAGCGAGCCGCGCCGCGAATCGATTGTGCCATCATCAATGACTGTGACGCCTTTCGAGGCGACCTGTTCACCAACACGGCCTGAATAAACGCTGGTGCCTTTGCGGTTAAAGTCGCCTTCAAGGCCATGCCCGACCGCTTCGTGCAGCAAAACGGCAGGCCAACCTGGCCCAAGCACAACTTCCATTTCGCCAGCTGGGGCAGGGATGGATTCCAGATTGACTTCGGCTTTGCGCAGAGCCCTCATGGCGAGGCCTTGCCAGCGCTCTGCGGCGATCCATTCATCATAGGCGGCGCGTCCACCGGCCCCTGCAGAGGCGGTCTCGCGGCGGCCATTCTGCTCCAGCGTGACAGAGATGTTCAGCCGAACAAGCGGCCGAACGTCATGAAAGGTCTCGCCTGCGGGGCGTAGGATATCGATCAGCTCGTGGCTTCCGGCAAGGGAAACGGAGACTTGAACCACGCGCGGATCCTTGGCGCGAACCCAGGCATCGATTTCGGCAAGCAGCCCTGTTTTGACAGTAAAGTCTGGCGCCTCGGTCGGATCAATTGGCTTGTAGAGCTGTCGATTTGTTGGAACAGGACCGGTGTCGAGCTGGCCCGTATAGCCGCGTTTGGCTTGGCGCGCGGTTTCTGCGGCGCGCTTGATGGCATCGATAGAGAGCTCGCCCGAGTGCGCGTTTCCGCTGGCTTCACCTGCCACAACACGCAGGCCAAACCCTTGGCTTGTATCGTAAGTGGCCGATTTTAGTCGGCCGTCATCGAAGACGAAGCCTTCTGAACGCGAACGCTGAACATAGATGTCGCCATCATCGGCGCCGGATGCGGCCTCGGAAAGGATCTTCGAGGCGTCTTGGGTGTCAAAAGGCAGGTCTGTGTAAGTCATACCTGGTATTTGACGTCGCCGGAGCGCCGGATCAAGCGCTCCGATGACAGTAAGTGGATTTAACCTGCGCTTTCTACGGTAAAGCGAGTGAGTTGAAGCTCAGCAGGTTCCCAACCGGGCTTGAGTTCCAAGGATTTCTGGAAGTCATAATAGGCCCCCGCCACATCGCCGGTATTTTCGCGTGCAATGCCGCGATTGTAATAGGCGGCAAAGAGATCTGGTGATTCGAGATCAATTGCGCGATCGAGTGGAGCGATCGCAGCCTGGAAATCCTTCAGATAAATGAGCGCCGCACCTTCATTCAGATAGACAGGGCCCAGATCCGGGGTCAGCTCTTTGGCTTTCGAGTAATCCGCGAGTGATTCTTCGTACAAGCCTTCGCGCATCCGTAGCACGCCCCGGTTCACAAAGGTCGCGGCACGATTCGTCTTCGTCATCGCCTGTTCGCGAAGCGCACGCGTGCAGACTTCCTCTGCAGAGCGGAAGTTCACGTAGCCCTGTTTGGTCTTCTGATAACACTCTCCACCGAGGCCTTGTCCGATAACAAAGACTTGGGCTGAAGCGGTTTCGGCGGCCAAAGCCGTCGCTGCTGCAGCGATCATGAGTTTGAGTCTCATTTCATTCCTCCTGCAATTGTCTCTTAACCATACACTAATTTCGTAGAATTAGCGACAGAGTGCGACATTTTATGAACGCTGGTTGTATTGGGTAGACCTCGCGCTTTCGCGAATATATGGCTGCAGCCAAGATTGGATGGAGAGACTCTTGCGTTTCGTTCTTGCATGGATTTCTGCCGCGCTGATGACTGCATCGGCGTTTGCACAAGAATTAGTCGGACAGCCGACACCCGGAGCTATAGGTTTTCAACCCGCGGCAACGCGGATCATGGAGCGTGTAAACGACTTCCATAATTACCTATTGTGGTTCATCGTTCCGATTACGCTTTTTGTATTGGCTTTGCTGATTTGGGTTTGTGTTCGCTACAACAAACGCGCCAATCCAGAGCCGCGTAAATTTAGCCACAACACCACGATTGAAGTTGTCTGGACTGCGGTTCCGGTCATCATCCTCGTGTTGATTGCTGGCCCATCATTCTCGAACCTTTTCTATCAAGAGAATGAGCCGGATCTGGCTGCCATCGCGCAGAGCGGTGACATGGATGACCCGAATGTCTATGTCGACGCCGCCAAAGAAGGCTGGATCACAGTCAAAGCCGAAGGCATGGGGAACTGGGCTTGGACATACTACTACATGGATGAGCTCGATGCGGACGGCTATCCGGTTCAATACGTATCTAACGGCATCCATTTCGGTCTGCCGACAGATCCAGAGCCGACCGCAGAGAAGCCGCTCTATCTCGCCACGGATTACCCAATGGTTGTCCCTGTGAACCGCTACATTCGCTATCAGACCACATCTGACCGCGTCATCCACTCTTGGACGGTTCCAGCATTTGGCGTCAAAACAGATGCTGTCCCAGGCCGCCTGAATGAAGGTTGGTTCTTGGTTGAAGAAACCGGCGTCTATTACGGGCAGTGTTCAGAGCTGTGCGGGAAAAACCACGCGTTTATGCCGATTGAGGTCCGCGTTGTGCCGCAAGATCAGTATGACCGCTGGCTTGAAGTTATGAAAACAGGCGATGTCGATGCCGCGACTGAGCTTGTACAAGTTATTGATCCGATGGATGAGGCCACACGCCTCGCGTCGGTCGAGTAAGAGAGGGATTTAGATCATGCCTATGGATCAAGTTGCTGCTCACGGCCACGACGACCACGATCACAAGCCAGGTTTCTTTACGCGTTGGTTCTTCTCAACCAACCATAAGGACATTGGTACGCTATATCTCGTGTTCGCGTTGATTGCGGGCATCGTAGGATACTCACTATCAGGCCTTATCCGCCTGGAACTCGCTGAGCCAGGCATTGGCCCGCTCACTGGTCTCATGGAAGTGCTGTACGGCACCACCGGCCAGCAAGCGATCGAGCAAGCCAAGAGCTTCTACAATGTCGTCATCACCTATCACGGTCTGATCATGATCTTTTTCATGGTTATGCCAGCTTTGATTGGTGGGTTCGGAAACTGGTTTGTCCCGCTGATGATTGGCGCGCCAGACATGGCGTTCCCGCGGATGAACAATATCTCTTTCTGGCTTACGGTTGTGGCGTTCATCATCGCGATGATTTCCTTCCTGGTGCCAGGTGGTAACGGTGTGAACGGTTTTGGCGGCGGCTGGGTGCTTTACCCACCATTGTCGAGCACAGCAGGGCACGCAGGCCCGTCTATGGACCTGTTGATCCTGTCGCTGCACACCGCAGGTATCGCTTCAATCTTGGGCGCGATTAACTTCATCGTGACCATCCTCAACATGCGTGCGCCGGGCATGACGCTGCACAAGATGCCGCTTTTTGCTTGGTCTATGCTGGTCACAGCGGTTCTGCTGCTGTTGTCTCTGCCTGTCCTTGCTGGCGCGCTGACAATGCTTCTGACTGACCGGAACTTTGGATCTCAGTTCTTTGATCCATCAGGCGGTGGTGACCCGATCATGTTCCAGCATTTGTTCTGGTTCTTTGGTCACCCAGAAGTGTACATCATGATTTTGCCAGCATTCGGCATCATCTCGCACATCGTGTCGACGTTCTCGAAGAAACCAATCTTCGGTTATCTCGGCATGGCTTATGCGATGGTCTCTATTGGCGCGATTGGCTTCATCGTGTGGGCACACCACATGTACACGGTCGGTATGCCATCTGACATGAAGGCCTACTTCGTTGCAGCAACTATGGTGATTGCGGTTCCGACCGGGATTAAGATCTTCTCGTGGATTGCCACGATGTGGGGCGGATCCATCGACTTCTCAGTGCCAATGGTCTGGGCGATCGGTTTCATCTTCCTGTTTACGCTTGGCGGCGTGACCGGTGTTGTCCTGGCGAATGCTGGCATCGACCACGCGCTGCACGACACCTATTACGTGGTTGCGCACTTCCACTATGTGCTGTCGCTCGGTGCCGTATTCGGTCTATTCGCAGGCTGGTACTACTGGTACGAGAAAATGTTCGGATTGAAGTACAACAAAGCCATCGGCTATGTGCACTTCTGGGTCATGTTTGTCGCTTCAAACCTGATCTTCTTCCCACAGCACTTCCTCGGCCTGAACGGTATGCCGCGTCGCTACGTGGACTATCCTGAAGCGTTCGCGTTGTGGAACCACGTCTCTTCAATGGGCTACGCGCTGTCTATGGTCGCGACATTGCTCTTCTTCTTCGGCATCATCGAGTCGGTACTTCGCCGTCGCAAAGCTGATGCGAACCCATGGGGCGAAGGCGCCACTACACTCGAGTGGACATTGCCAAGCCCACCACCATTCCACCAGTTCAACGAACTGCCAGTGGTGAAAACCGAGGGCGGGCACTAAGCGAGCCCGAACCAGATAAAATCGGGCGGCCCTTTGCGCAAAAACAGCGCAGAGGGCCGTTTCCTTAGGACAGTGAAAGAAAACGTACTATGTCCGTTGACATGACCGCTGAGAACACCACTCCAAAGCTCGCCACAGCAGGTGATTATGTTGAGCTGCTAAAGCCGCGCATCATGATGCTGGTCGTGTTTACCGCGCTTGCAGGGCTGGTCGCAGCCACAGGCGTTACGGGGCAGGGGATCAATCCTGTCTTGGCCACTGTCGCGATCTTGGCCGTGGCACTTGGATCTGGCGCCGCAGGCGCGATCAATATGTGGTACGACGCGGATATTGATGCCGTGATGACGCGCACCTCGACTCGTCCAATCCCGTCAGGCGCTGTCCCAAAAGACGAAGCTCTGACGCTTGGCATCATCATGTCCGCGGTCGCTGTGCTTTTGATGTGGATCTCGACCAACGTTCTGGCAGCCGGGCTCCTGGCGCTCTCGATCGTTTATTATGGCTGGTTCTACACAATGGTCTTGAAACGCCGTACGGCGCAGAACATCGTGATTGGCGGTGCGGCTGGGGCTTTCCCGCCAGTGATTGGCTGGGCGGCTGTGACTGGCACAACGCCGCTTGATGCCTGGATCCTGTTTGCGATCATTTTCTTCTGGACGCCGCCGCACTTTTGGGCGCTGAGCCTGGTGGCGCACAAAGAGTATGAAAAAGCCGGTGTGCCGATGCTGCCTGTCACCCAAGGCGCAAAAGCGACCCGCAATCAGATATTGCTCTACACGATCATCCTGGCGCCGATCGGCCTCGCCCCTCTTGCGACTGGTTTGGGCGGATGGGTCTATGGCGTGGTCGCCGCCGCTTTAACGCTCGTCTTTATGTATTTCGCCGCGAAAGTCTGGCGCAGTGAGGCTGGCGAACCAGACGCGGGCGCAGCGGAACGCAAGCTCGCCATGAGCATGTTCGCCTTCTCGATCTTGTACCTGTTCGGCCTCTTTGCCGCACTCATCATTGAGCATGGTTTCGGGTTATACTTTGCCATCGGAGGATTTTGATGGCTGAGTCCAAACCCCCTGTGGATGAGCAATCTGAGTTGCAACTCAAAGCGCAGAAACGTCGCAATCTTTGGCTCGCGGCGGCCTTGGTCGGATTTGTTGTGATTGTCGGCGTCTCGACCGCAATTCGCATTCAGGAAACAGATTTTTCAGGCGGTGATCGGTTGTACTTCTCCGGTTACTTGGATGAAGCCGAGAAAGAGGCCGCGGACCGCGAAGCCGAAGCGCGCTACGATGCGCTGAAAGCAGAGGAAGCCGCTGCACGATCTGAAGCACAGGAGACTGGCGATGAATAATGCCCGTATCGCGATTTTTGCGACTCTCGGCGCGCTGTTTATGTTGAGCCTCGCCTTCGCATCGAAGCCGCTCTACGACACGTTCTGCCGCGTCACCGGGTTTGGCGGGACGACCCAGATTGCCCAGCGTGCGCCGGACCGTCTCAGTGAACGTGAGGTCACGGTTCGTTTCGACGCCAACGTTGCCAATGCGCCGCTGCGCTTCAAAGCCGCTCAAACAGAGTTGCCGGTTCAGCTCGGCGCACACAGTTTGGCATTCTACGAAGTCACCAACACATCCGCGAGCGATGTCAGTGTGATTGCGAGCTACAATGTGACGCCGCACAAAGCCGGGCGATTCTTTTCGAAACTGGAGTGCTTTTGTTTCGAAGAGCGAATCATCAAAGCCGGTGAAACCAAGAAGCTTCCAGTGATCTTTTTCGTCGATCCCGCAATGGAAGATGAGCGCGGCGCGAATGACATTCGGACGATTACGCTTTCTTATACCTTCTTCAATACCGACGAATTCACAGGTGCGACGAAAACGGCATCACTAAACTGAGTGGTTGCAGAATCCGTTGAGTGCAGTCTAAAAGCGCCTGAGATTGTAATAACTATTGCCACAAGGGACTCCCCGTCATGGCCGAAGACGTCAAACACGACTATCATCTGGTAAACCCATCGCCTTGGCCGTTGATCGGCTCGATCGCTGTTCTCGTACTCGCGGTTGGCGGCGTGACCTATATGAAGGGTCTTTTCGGAATTGAAGCAGGCCAACTTTGGACGCTCGTTCCTGGATTTCTAATGGTCATCTGGACCATGGCTGGATGGTGGCGTGAAGTCGTCAAAGAAGGGCGCACAGGCGATCACACGCCCGTGGTTGAGATTGGTCTCAAGTACGGCATGATCCTGTTCATCGTTTCGGAAATCATGTTCTTTGCCGCATGGTTCTGGAGCTTCTTCGAGCTTGCCATCTTCTACCCAGCCCGTGTTGGCGCGACCTTTGATGCGACCAGCCCAGTCTGGGAAGGCCTGAACGCGTTTGCGCAGTGGCCACCGACCGGTGTGACAACCTTTGATCCATTCCACCTGCCATTGATCAACACGCTGATCCTGCTGCTGTCTGGAACCACAGTGACTGCGGCGCACCACGCGCTTCAGCACAACAAGATGGACAATGCGAAGTTCATGCTGATCCTCACGATCATCCTCGGCTTCGCGTTTACCTGCCTGCAGGTCTATGAGTATTCAGAAGCTCAGTTCACTTTTGACGGCACGCTTTATGGCTCTGCCTTCTTCATGGCGACCGGCTTCCACGGGGCACACGTTGTCATCGGAACGATCTTCCTGGCCGTCTGCCTGATCCGTATGTACGCGAATAATATGACCGCCGAAAAGCATCTCGGGTTCGAGTTTGCTGCCTGGTACTGGCACTTCGTTGACGTGGTCTGGTTGTTCCTGTTCGCCTTCGTCTATGTGCTCCCGCACTTGGTCCTTGGGCATTAACCTGACAGACTTACGGGCTCGCTCTTATCAAGCGGGCCCGTTTCACATTGATCGAGAGATTGGCGAATGACGTTTCGCCCTATGCCCGTTTTAACCGTGCTCAGCCTTGCGAGCCTTGTCGTGCTCGTTCTGCTCGGGAACTGGCAATATGCGCGGTATTCCGAAAAAAAAGATGCCCCACCGATCGCCGAACAGGTTGAAGAACGCGTCTTATTGCGGGTGCTGATTGATACTTCGCATCCAGGAGAAGCGCAGCAAGTCTATGGCTTTGCCAATAGTGAGCCGATTTGGCGGCGCTATGTGCCCGGCACGCTTGAAGCCACAGGCGAGACCGTCATCGCCATGATCGAAGCAACAGGCGGCCCTGAGCCAGTTCTTGTGCGCTTGTCGGACCTTCCGGAAATCGTGACTTATGAAGGCGTCGTGTCGCAAAAGGTGGCGAGCAATTCCGCCTTCGCCTCAACTGACAAACCAGATGAAAACATTTGGTACAGCCTGGATCCAGCAAAGCTTGCAGACAAGTTCGACCTATCTGGCACGCCCAAGATCGTCGAGCCCGTGCAGATGACGGTACGCAGTGCGGCAGATCCGACACGGGCGAGGCAAACACTTAACCCGTATGCTTTCGCCAAACCGATCGACCCGCTGCCGCCTGAGCGTCATTTTGGCTATGCTCTGACATGGTGGGGGATGGCCTTAGGTCTGATTGGTGTGTATGTGGCGCTGCACCGCGCACGTGGGCGTTTGAAGTTCTAGTAGAGGCCAACCGCAATGAAATATGTTTCGACCCGAGGGCAAGCTGCGCCTGTCGATTTTGTGGAAGCCTGCCTAACCGGCCTTGCGCCTGATGGCGGATTGTATGTTCCGGAAACGTGGCCACAGATCGCGCCTGCGTCGCCGAGCGAATCCTACGTCCAGGTGGCCACGCGAATTCTCAAAGCGTTTGCCGGCGACAGCCTCAGCGAGGCGGATATTGCAGGCCTGTGCGAGCGGGCTTATGCGAGCTTTGCCCACCACTCGGTCGCGCCTTTGATGCAGAACGGACCAAACGCCTATGTGATGGAGCTGCACCACGGCCCAACACTCGCATTTAAAGATGTCGCCATGCAGTTCATTGGCCAGCTCTATGATCTGGTGCTGTCGCGCCGAGGCGAGCGGATGAGCGTCGTTTGTGCGACGTCTGGGGACACAGGCGGTGCAGCGGCAGCAGCGTTTGCAGGCGCCTCGCACGTTGATCTCTACATCCTGCACCCGCATGAGCGTGTCTCGCCCGTGCAGCGTCTCTTCATGACCACCACGGGCGCCAGCAATGTGCATAATCTCGCGATTGATGGCGATTTTGATGATTGCCAGGCGATTGTGAAGTCCTTGTTCGCCGACACGGCATTTTCTGAGCAAGTGCAACTCTCAGGGGTCAACTCAATCAACTGGGCCCGGATTGCGGCGCAGTCTGTCTATTACGCAACCACGCAAGCCGCGATTGGCCCGGATCGCCCGATCCGATTCGTCGTGCCGAGCGGCAATATGGGCGATGCGTTTGCAGGCTATGTCGCGGCTCGCTGCGGACTTTTGGCTGGATTCGAGCTCGTCTGTGCCGTGAATGAAAACAAGACGCTGGCAACGCTCCTGGCCGATGGCGAGATGAAGCGTGAGCAAGCAGTGCCAACGCCAAGCCCGGCCATGGATATCTCTGTCCCGAGCAATTTTGAACGCCTGTTCTTTGAAGTTGCAGGCCGTGAGGGCGACATAGTGCGCCGCACCTATGATCAGTACCGGCAATCTGGGGCGGCAACGCTGCCGGATGAGGTTCGCGGGCCCCTAGGTTGCACCGGGCTGTCAGCTCTGATGGTCGATAATCGCGAGACGCTGAACGAGATGCAGGTCTTCCTCGATGAAACGGGCGCTTTGATTTGCCCGCACACAGCGGTCGGAACGTCTGCGGTTCGACGCCTGCCTGAGACTGAGGCAACGACGGTTGTGTTGTCTACGGCGCACGCTGCAAAGTTCCCGGAAACGGTCAAAGAAGCGACGGGCGCCGACGCGCCTTTGCCAACGCGGACACAGTCTTTGGTTGAACGGGGTGAAGTGTTTGAGCGGGTTTCAAATGACCTCGGCGCCGTAAAGGACTATATTCGCTCAAACATGGTCGCAGAGGCATAATCGTTTGAGTGCTCCTATTGGTGAATGGCAATGGAATCGCGCAACGCGCCGATTGACGCTTGATTTGCAACCTGCCGCGCTCGGGCGGCAATTGTCGGGCGAGTGGGCGCTCGAGGATCTTGGCAATGTATTGGACGGTTTGAGCCGTCAGCGACTGCAGGCTGGTTTGAGCGCGCCTGAGGGCGATGTTGGTTTTGAGTTGATCACGGCCGAAGGAGAGTCGATCTTTCTCGCAGGTGGGCCGGTCGATGATGTCCGCTCACGCGGGGTGATTCTGTCAGTGTCAGAAACCGTTGAAATCGGACATGAGCCGAGCGCCGATCTTTTGCCCGTCTTTCAACCGATCGTGTGTCTGCGAAGTCAGAGGATTGAGGGATTCGAAGCGCTCGCCCGTTGGCAAGGCAAGGATCAACAGCAACGCCCGGTCGGCGACACGCAGGGGCTGGCGACTTCCATGCTCATTTTCTCAGCCGATGCGCTGAGCCGGTTTCGCGACATTGCGCGAAACCCCGATCTGTTCGTGCAGGTGAATATTACCAGCCATGACCTCGCCGATGCTCAATTGGTGGATCTGGTCTCCGCGGTGCGCTCTGGTCATGATCTGGCGCCCGGCGCGATCAGGTTTGAGCTGACAGAACAAGACGCGCTGCGAGACACAGCGCAATCTTTGGAACGCTTACATGAATTGCGAGATGCTGGCGCCGGGATTGTCTTGGATGATTTTGGCTCTGGTCATTCATCTTTCCAATGGCTCGCAGACTTGCCCGCCGACGCATTGAAGGTGGATGCGAACCTTGTGCAGCAAATCGACAATCCGCGCGTTGAGACCATTTTGGAAGCGCTCACGCTGATGGCGCGCAGGCTTGGCATGACCTCAACCGCCGAGGGCGTAGAAGATCTCGCAATGCTGACGCGTTTGCGGACGCTGGGTTTTGATCACGCGCAAGGGTTTGCGCTCGGGCGGCCGCAGCCAACTGAAGCGATTGAGGCCTTGCTTGGCGCTTAAATGCCGAGATCAACTTCCAGGGTTGAAATCGCGTGCACGAAATTGCTTGGTGCTAGGGATGATTTGCCCGTCCAACGAATGTTCGGGAACCGCCCGAGAATATTCTTATAGGCGGTTTCAAGCTGCATGATTGCGACACGCTTGCCGAGGCAGACATGCGGTCCATTGCCAAAAGCCAAATGCTCATTGGCATTTTTGCGCTGAATATCGAACTGGTTCGGATTCTCGAACTTCGCCGGGTCGCGATTGGCGGCGGCATAATACATCACGACTTTGTCGCCTTCACTCAGCGCCTGGCCACCAAGCTCAGTGTCTTTGGTCACCGTGCGGCGCATATAGGTCACGGGACTGACCATCCGGATCGCTTCGTTGACGAAATTGCCTGAAAGCTCAGGATTGGCGATCAACTTTGCGCGTTGATCCATATGTTCCGTCAGCAGCTTCATCGTCCCGGACAGAGAGTTCCGGGTCGTATCATTGCCCGCGAAGACAATGAGCAACCACGAGCCATCGAGGAACTCATCTGACAAAAGTTCGCCATCGATTTTAGAGTTTGCGATCGCGCTCAAGAGGTCATTTTGCGGATTCTTGCGGCGCTCCTGCAATTGGTGACGACCATAATCAAACAGCGCCTGTATCTCTGACATGAATTCGAGGATCTGGGCTTCGGTGAGATTACCGAGACCTTCCTGCTGCGCCTGGTATTGGGCGTTTTCAAGGAAGTGCATCCAATGCACCAGTTTCGGACGATCGGCTTCTGGTACGCCAAGGATCTCGCAGAGCGTAAACAGAGGTAATTCAGCTGAGAAGGTTTCAACCATATCCACGACAGGGCCTTTGGCCTGCATGTCGTCGAGCAATTCGTTGACCTTGCCGTCCACCTTCTTGCGAAGTTCCGCGACATAGTCAGGTCGGAACCAGGCCATATGCTCCATGCGCAGCGGTGTATGGTGCGGGCGGTCGAGATTGATGAGAGAGTTCAGGGACGAAGAATGGAGCAGGGGATGGCGCGGCGTGTCGGGCATGCCATAGCTCATCAAGATCCCGCCGCGTTGCGAGGAGTAGGTCTCTGGATCGATCTCTACGGCTTTAATCAGTTCGTGGCTGGTAAGCGCCCAAAACCCGCGCCCGACTTGCTCTGGGTGCCACATGATCGGCGCTTTCGAACGCATTTCATCGAATGCATCAAAGGCATAAGCGCCGCGGCTCGAAAACACGTCTGGGCTGTCGAGCTGAATGGGCGGCTCAAGCGAATAGATCGGCGGATTGGATGGCGGCGCGAGCTGCGATTCTTCCTGATAGGTCTCGGTAACGTTCTGAAAGCCCATTTTCGTCTCCGGCGATAATCTTCCCTAGGTCTGCAGCATTCTGAGGCTGCTTTACGTGCACGTTACCCTATCGTTTTCGTCTGTGAACCCGTGACCCTCCGGAAGGACGCCGCCGCTGTGGACGCTCTTCTGGTTCTTGCGGGAGAAGCTTGCTCGGGATGACATCCTTGAGCTGTTCTCTGAGGACTTCCGCCGGGATTTCTTCGACCGCGCCTGGGCGAAGGTCGGCGAGCTCAAATGGACCATACTGGGTGCGGATGAGACGGTTCACTTGCAGGCCGAGATGCTCCAAGGCTTTACGGACTTCCCGGTTCTTACCTTCGGTGAGGCGAACGTTCAGCCAATTATTGGTGCCGGTTTGGCGCTCCAGCTCGGCTTCGATCGAGGTGTAGCGTGTGCCATCATCCAACGTCACGCCGCCTTTTAGCGAATCGAGGATCTCTTGTGACGTCTCGCCATGCGCGCGGGCGCGGTAGTGGCGAACGAAGCCGGTCTTGGGCAATTCCATCGCGCGGGCGAGATGGCCATCATTGGTGAGGAGGAGAATACCCTCTGTCGTCAAATCGAGCCGGCCAATTGTGATCGTGCGCGGCAGCGACTTGGGCAACTCGTCGAAAATGGTGCGACGCCCTTCCGGGTCAGACGTCGTGGTGATCAGACCGGATGGTTTGTGATAGCGCCAGACCCGCACGGGTTCATGCGCTTGCACGCGTTTGCCATGAACGCGGATGTCTTCGCGTCCGGTGACTTTAAAGGCGGGGGTGGTCAGTTTTCGGCCATCGATGCGAACTTCGCCGCGTTCGATCATCGCTTCGGCTTCGCGGCGTGAGGCGACGCCGGCCCGAGCGAGGTATTTTGCGATCCGTTCGCCTTCGCTCCAATCGGTTTCGACGCTTTTACCAGGTCGCTTCGATCGATTTGGGCGTCGTTTGGGCTTTCGGTTCGTCTCTCGACGGTCCGTCATAGCGCTCTCCGTTTATGATTGCAGCCCGAAGACGGGCGCGAGGATCATCAACCCTAGTATGAGTTCCATAGGAATCCAAACTGGAATGAGACCATTGGCGCGGTTTTGCTCTTTGTCGAGCAGTAGTGACAAGGTTCGACCGAAGCCAGCGCCGATCCAACCCATCGCGACAGGGAACAGCGCAAAGATCTTATAGGTCAGGTCGAGACTGCCTTGCAGCAGGATAATCAGCACTGACAAATGGATCAGCAGCAGCAGCCCGCCATAGGTTGCACGAAACTCTGAGAAGCCACCTGGCTTTTCCGGATCTGGATCGGCCACCAGTCGCACGACACCGGCTGCCCAGGATGGAACCAGAAGCGCGCCCATTCCGAGCGCAGCGCAAAAGCCAAGGGCGATGATGGCAATAATATCTAAAAGCGGCGGCATGGTTTGATCCTCTTATCCTGATCCAAGACTATAGATCGCGCTTGGGTTTTGGACAGCTTCTACATGACGCCGGCATCACGCCAGGCGTCTTTCGGCCAGCGCCGGTGCTGCCAGAACCATTGCTCGGGATTAGCGCGTACTTCGGCTTCAATCAGACTGGTAATATGCGTCACGCAAGCCTTTACGTTGGCTTCCACATCGCCGGTCTGCTCAGGCATAAAAGGTTCGTGGACGGTGACAGCAAATCGCGCTGGACCGGTTCGACGCGTTGTCACGAGCACAATCGGAACCTTGTATTTCAAGGCCAGGCGCGAAGGGCCTGGCGCCGTCATCGCATCATGCCCGAAGAAAGGAATGGCGAGGCCTTGATTGAACTTTTGATCATTCATCAGGCCGACGCTGCGATTTTTCCCGAGCGCGCGCATCACTTCCCGCGTGCCGAGCCCCTTTGGGGTGAGGACGCCAATTCCATAATCATGGCGAACTTTATTGAGCTTGCGGTCGATATGAGGATTGTTGAGCGCGCGATAGGTGATCAGGCAATCCACGGGGCGGTTACAGATCACCGCTGCCATGACTTCCCAATTTGCGAAATGGCCCGACACGAACACCGCGCCTTTATCGGCGTTTTCGACAGCGTCTAAATGCTCTGCGCCAATCACCTCAACGCGGTCACCAGCATAGGGATCGATCTTCGGTAGGTGTGGCAGCTCGCCTGCGGTGCGGCCCACGCTTTCCCAAGAAGCCAGGGCGATCCGCTCGCGTTCCTCTTCCGAAAGATCTGGAAAGGCGAGCGCCAAGTTGCGTTTGACGGTTTTGTTTTGAGATAGCAGCGGCGCTAACCGTTTCATCAACCATCCCAGAAAGTTGGAGGCCCGGTCAGGTCCTAGGAGTTTCATCGGCGCCCAATAGATGACATCCCATGCCAGCGCCTCGATGCGCCACATCAGGCGCTGGCCAAAGGTGGAGCGATTATCAATGTCTTTGGGACGGATATATTGCTGCGTCTCTTTAGCCATCTGTGGAGCGTTTGATCACATCTGCGAGCAGTTTGTCGAGCAAGTCCTTCGGTTCAAACTGCACCCGAATAGGGAGGCTGATAATCCCGTCTGCCTGGTCACCACTCAGCCGTGTGAGGTCTTTTTCGGTGGTGATGAGCGTCGCCTGATGGTCGTCGGCCAGACGACGCAAATAGTTCAGATCAGCGGACGTGTAGGCATGATGATCGGGGAAGGGGACCGCATCGCAGACCTCGACACCCAAGGCGTTCAACGTATCGAAGAATTTTTCGGGCCGGCCAATGCCCGCGAAGGCGACATACTTCCCGCTTTCAGGGTGTTCGGTCGGCTCAATCCTGCCCTTTAATATCGGCAAAGACGTTTGGTTCAGGACCGCTGGCGGTGTGTCATCGCCCATCAACACAATTGCGTCGGCGCGAGACAATCCATCTGCAACATGCTCTCTGAGCGGGCCTTTGGGGATCACGAACCCATTCCCGAAACCAGCTTTCGAATCGACGACGACGAGGGACAAGTCTTTGTGCAGGCCGGGGTTCTGATGTCCGTCATCCATGATGATCACATCGACGCCGCTTTGTGCCATTGCCAACCCGGCTGCCGCGCGGTCTGCGCCAATCCAAGCTTCTCCGCCCTGGGCGAGCATGAGCGGTTCATCGCCGACATCCGCGGCCGAATGAGTGTCTGGACCGACGCGCAGAGGGCCTTTTAGACGTCCCTTATAGCCTCGACTCAACGTGGCTGTGCGCAGACCATATTCGGTTCTGATTAGTTGACGTAGCGCCGAGACGACCGGGCTTTTGCCGACCCCGCCAGCGGTCAAATTGCCCACGCAGATTACGATCGCCTCAACCTTGGTCGGGGTGGCGGATTTTATCTTTCGGCGGGTGACACCGGCATACAAGGCGGCAAGCGGGCTCAGCAGGAACCGCAGCAGCGGCGCGGCTTCGCGTGACTTTGGATCGACCTCTCGTGACCAGAAACGCGGCTCTCTCATGGCTTGAGCCCCACTTGTTTCAAGACCGGCTCGAGCGCGGTGAGGGTCGCCGACATTGGGCCCTTTGCATCGGACTCCAAAGCGGCTTTCATCGCGTCAGAGACAGGGGCAGGGGGATAGGCCGCAATGAGGGCTTCAGTGTCTTCTGCGATCGTAAATCCGCCATGCTGCCGGAGGCGTTCAGAGAGGTCAGAGAAATTGAAAAGGCTCGGGCCGGTGAGGATCGGCTTTCCAAGGCGCAGGGCTTCCAGCGGATTGTGCCCGCCGACACCTGGCGCGTGTCCGCCGCCAAGATAGACGCTCGTGGCGAGGCGATACCAAAGTCCCATTTCTCCCATCGTGTCGGCGAGGAGAATTTCTGTGCCGCTGGGGATAGACCGATTTTCAGACCATCTCGAAATGCTGAATTTTGTGCACGACAAAAGCGCATCAACTTCATCGCCGCGCTCAGGATGGCGCGGTGCGATGATCAGCAATGGCTGCGGCGACAATTTGGGAAACGCGTCAATGATCAACGCTTCTTCACCGGCATGCGTAGATGCGGCCAACAGGACGTCCTGATCGCCAATCGCCTCGCGTAGCGTCTCGAGAATCTCCTCATCGACACCTGGCGCGGGCAGGGCGGATTTGAGATTCCCGGGATTGATAACGGACTTGCCGGACAGCGCTTCAAGGCCGGTTTTCGTTTGTACGTCCGCAGCGATCATCAGTGTATAGGCGGAGAACACGGTTTTTGCTGTTTCGCGCCAACGCATCCAACCAAGCGTGCTCTTCTCCGTCATCCTCGCATTCACGAGGATTGCAGGTGTGCCGCGGGCTTTTAGCTCCAAGAGTAGATTGGGCCAGATTTCTCCTTCGGCGAAGATGGCAAGGTCTGGTTGCCAATGATCCAAGAACCTTCGCGCGATCGCTTTGGTATCGACCGGTGCCATTTTTTGGATGGCTTGGATGGTCGAAAGCAGCGGGTCATCGCTGACAGTTTTCGCGATCAAGTCTGCAGCGGTTTGAGTTTGGCAGGTGAACAGAAACGTCTCATCGGTAACACCGTCCCTGACCAAGCGGCGCGCTAGCTCCAATAGCAATTGCGATTCACCGACGCTCGCGGCGTGGAACCAAATCAGCTTATCGGTCGTTCTGGGCTCGATATATTTAGCGAAACGCTCATGGATGCGCGACGGGTTTTCTTTCCCCGCTTTTGCCCGACGACGAAAGAACGCACCCAAGAAGGGTGCGATCAGAAAGGTCAAAAACTTGTATAAGAAAAGTCCGAGCGGCATTGCGCGCTTATAAACAGATTGCGGGCTGTTCGCCCACACCTGTTTCAGCGCACGAGGACGCTAGAAATCGCGTTTGCTGGAGACGCAGAATTGGACTCTTGTTTATCATCTGAGTCCGGAGACACAGAGAATCCCATCCAGGCCAGTAGGACCGCAATTGTAAAATTTCGAACAGCGACAAGAAGGCTAAGCATCGTCTACCCCAATTCCATATCGTTTATCATTAAACCAGAATCGCCTGCACGGAAAGAGGGAACATGATAGAAAATGTCCGAATCGCCAATTTGTAATCTTTGGACCCCGGAAAGACACGTCATGGAAATTGATATCGAACATTTGATGAGCATGACGGGAGGCGATGCAGACCTTGCCGACGAGGTTTTGGACATCTTTCGCAATCAGGCCGAAACCTGGGGGCGGATGCTAGATCCAGACCTCTCTCAGCAACAATGGGCGGATGCTGCACACGCGCTCAAAGGCGCTGCATTGAGCATCGGCGCGCATGCATTTGCGGAAGAGTGTTCTCAGGTTGAGCAAAAGGGCCGGGGAGAAGACACTGTCAGCCGGGTTGAGGCTGCAACGCTCGTGTCGTCACTGAAAGATGGACTGGGTCAAACCATCGAGGCTTGCGCCAAGGCGAGCTATCACTTGTCCAAACCAGGCTTGAGGCGATCAAACGACTCAAATTCGTAGGCGATGCAGCGATCAATGAGCGTGCGCCAAACAGGTTCGGCAATCGCTTTTGAGAGCCCCTGACGTTCGCACTCGGCTTTGACTTTGCTGACTACGTCTTCGATGCGCGGTCGATCGAGAACGGCCTTTCGCGCGCCTTTGATACGAGCCGCAGCATCCATGAAGGATTGTCGCTCGACCAACAGTTCAACCAGGAGGCGGTCGATCCGATCGACTTCGTGGCGGACGTCGAGCATCGTCTCCGCTGTCGCGGAGGTATGATAACGCGTGCTGCGATCCTTAAGCGTGTCAGACATTGTCTATAGCCCTT
>JALUWJ010000046.1 GCA_027019605.1 Henriciella sp.
AGTGCGTCCGAGCTCGCCACCATTGAGCTGATACTCTTCGTTTTTCTCGCCCAGAATGTTGCGCGCACTCAGACCGAGCGTGAAATCCCGATCACCGAATGTGAGATCACGGCGATAGACAAAGTCGAGTTGGATACCTGGATCCTGCAGAACATCCGCGATTTGCGAGGTTCCATCAGGACGTCCTCTTTGCAGAATGCGTTCATCCACCCAGTTCAAGAGAAGCGTGGCTTGTTCAATATCATTGTCCCAACCGAATTGCAGGTTGAGAATGTTCTCTGGCGTTCCCTGCAATTGTGCACCATCGAGGCCGAACAGGTTTCCAGGGACGGGTACCGGGCTAAATGGACCGGCCACCAGATCGTCTTCACCGGCTGAGATTTCAGTCGATGTGTAGGTGTAGTTGAACGAGAACAACCAATCGCGCTGATTGAACCAGGTTTGGTCTATCGGCATCTCAAATCGGGTTTTGAACTCAAACTCGGCACCCAGCAACTCAGCTTCTGGTGCGTTGATGAATGAGGTTTGCAGTGCGCCGCCTGGGTTGATGAACGAGAATTCTTCAATCGGATTGACGATCTCTTTGTAGAAACCAGCAAGCGTAATGAACTGATTGCGGCCCATATAGTATTCTAGACGCGCATCATAGTTGGTGAATTCTGTATCCTGGAGCTGCTCGTTCCCTTGATAAATCCGGTCAGAATCTGGATCGTTAAAGATCGAGGGAGAGAGTTCGCGGAACTGTGGACGAGAGATCGTCTCAGAGTACCCGAGACGCAGCTGCAGATCGTCAGCAAAGTTCCAGGTCACAGTCGCAGTTGGGAGAATATAGTCATTCTCCAGATTTGCCGTTGATCCGATGTCGCCAAAACGGCTGGTCGTCACAATGCTCTGCTCTGCCTCCTCATAACGCGCACCGATCGTCGCGTTGATAAAGTCCGTGATATCGATCTGTCCTTGCAGGAAGGCCGACGTGATCTCGAGTTCACCAATGTAGAAATCAACATCCCGGTCGCGGAAGTCCAGCACAAATCGAGCCGGATCAATATTGTCTGGTGAGAACAGGAAGTCTGGTCTCAGCGCCGCTGTTTCATCGTCAAGCGAGTTGCCACCCTGGAACTCGAAGTTGAGAATCTTGGAGTCGCGTTCTGTGTTGGAATAGTCGACGCCACCGGTGATCATCAGCTCGCGAACATCGCCGAGTGCGAACAAATACCCACCATCGATGCCGAAGCTGTAATTCTCATCCTCAAGCTCTGAGAAAGAGAAGACGGCATTGTTACCGGTTGCCGAATAGCGCACCACGCCATCAGGCTCCAGGAAGCGCGTTAGGGTTCGCTCATAAGGCGCATCACGCCCTGAGAATGAGTAAGAACCACGCCAATTCAGGTCGAAATCACCAAACTGGTGCTCACCCGTGAGCTGCGTGAAATAGAGCTCACGCTCAAACCAACCAGAAGACTCCTCAAAAATCGGAAGTGATTCTGATTGCAGATCACCTTCATTGATTTGCGCTTCTTTCGAGGTTGTATGCACATAGAACAGGGTCGCCTGGACCTCGTTCGTGTCCCACCCCAATGCGACCGAGCCCAGTCCGTTCAAAGTCGCATCATAAGTGGTTTCAGTGGTACGAATATCTGACCGCAATTCAGTACTGGTGAGACGCGCAGTCTGGCGGATCGACTCTTCCGTGGTCCAGCCACTGTCAAAGCCAACGACGCCGACAACACCAACATCAAAACGGCCCAGATCGAAAGCGCGACCGAAATCGACGGTGCCGCTAAAGTCTGGATCAACATCGCCGGTCTGAATGACGGTCAGTGGTGAGTTTACAAAACTCTCTCCAACCGCCTCAACAAAAGCATCATCTTGATCATTCAAGTCGAGGCCTTGATTAATAACACTGGCCACAGGTCCCGGCAGGTCTCGCAATCCATCATCGTAGCCAGTCCAATCGGTGTCGCTGCCGCGCACAAAAAGGCCATCATTTGGCGTGGACTCAGTATTGTATCCGACGCCGAGTTTAACGTTGAAGAAGTTCTCACTCGGGATGCGGACCGTTTTTAAATCGATCACACCACCGCCAAACTCGCCTGGATAGTTCGCTGAATAGGTCTTTTGGACTGCCGCGCCGCCCAAAATATTCGACGGAAACAGGTCGAGTGGAACCGTCCGGCGCAAGGGCTCAGGACTCGGCAATGGCGAGCCATTCAGAAGCGCTGATGAGTATCGATCACCGAGACCACGCACAAACGCGAATTTATCAGAGACGACGCTCAAGCCGCTAACACGTGTAAGGGCGAGCGCTGCGTTCGCATCCCCCTGCCGGATCAAGTCTTCTTCTGAGAGGAAGGAAGCAACTTGCGATGTCTCGCGCTGCGGCGCCGGGATAAACGCGCCGCGGACAACGACCGTTTGCAACGTGCGTTCTTCAGCGCTTTCGGTGGTTTCTGTTTCTTCTTGCGCAAGAGCTGGCACAACGGCCAGCACAGCAGTCGAAAGCAGCGTGATATAACGGGATGAACGTCTCATTCGATTTAACCTTAGTCCTTGAACGGACGCGCCTCTCAATCTCAATTTTCGCTGAAAGGCGCGGAGTAAAAGCAATAAAGCCGAGACAGCCGATCATGGCTGTCCCGGTTGTTTTAGGGCCTTAGCAGGGGTCGGAAGCTTCCAGACCGCAAGACCAACCTTGCCACCAAGTATCGCTCGCATCTTCAACGGCGCCGATATAGTCGGTTGCGACGAAGAATGGGTCGACCGTGGACGCATCGAAGGCGGTTACGCCGGCTTCTGTTGCACCATTGATGAAGGTCGATGTGAGCGTGTTGGTTGTCTCGGCATTGTTGGCGTCTGCGGCCAGGGCAAGCGGCGCAACAGATGTGCCGTTCGCTGTTGAGTTTGCTGCAGAGAGTGCTGAACAATCAAACAGGACCGAGTTGAAGCTTGGGTCTTCAGCCGCTTCGAAGGTCGCATTGTCATTACCAGCGTCTTGCCAACGGAAGCACTCTGCTTCGTCGACAACAACACCGTTCATGTATTGACCAACGGTTCCTTCGTTCAAACGAAGGCCGTTACCGCGCTCAAAACCAATCGCTGTGAAGTTCGAGATATTGTAGTTCGAACGCTCAGCCAGAGGCACACCTGGGCCTGTGGTTGAAGACGCTTCAAACAAGTTATCACCGCTGCTTGGGCGCTGGGTGATGATCGCGAACTGGATGTTCCCCTGATAGCCGGTGTCGGTGTCGACAGAGTCATCATCATTCCCGGTCAGAACCAGGTAGCGAACGTTGACCGTACCGCCGAAGAACTCGACGCCGTCGTCCGAGTTATTGTGGACTTGGATATACTCAACCTGAGTTGCGTCACCGACGCCGCCGAAGGAGATACCGTTCAGCTCGTCACCAGACGCGAGCGGGTTACCAGCGTGCTTCACTTGCACATAGCGAAGTGTTCCGCTGTTATCATCCGCGGTTGCGCCGCCGAAGAGCGCCACTGGCTCCACACCTTCAATCCGGTTCTCACAGCCGACAGATTGCGCTGCGACGGTCGTGTTACAGTCATTGATTGGCGCGCGACCAAGGATTACCACGCCGCCCCATTCACCGATCGCATTGTCTGGATCGATTTGAGAGTTGGTCAGATCATCCTCTGACGTGAAGACGATTGGGTTTGTCGCTGTTCCATTCGCGAAGATCTGCGATCCGCGGTTTACAACCAGATAGTCGTCGCCGCTCTCACCAAAGATTGTGACGCCAGACTCGATGGTCAGTGTACCAGCTTCACCACCTGTGCCGTCTCCGCCAGCATCGACGCCAACATCTACGCGGCCATCAAGCTGATAGATGTTGCCGCGTGTCAGACGCAGATCGCCGGTCACGACGCCGCTCACCTGACAGACTTTTGTGTCGTTGATCTCAACGCCAACATCTGTGGTTCCGGTTGGGCAGTCTGGATCTGAGAACAGCGCGAAGGTCCAGCCAGCAGCCCAGTTATTGGTCTCTGTGTCTTCTGGAGCGAATGCACCGATATAGGTTGTGTCCTCGAAGAACGCATCAACACTAGACGCCGCAAATGGCGTTACGTTGGTCTCATTAGCGCCAGGAAGAACGCCAGCGAGTGAGTTTGGCGATTCAACATTGTTGGCGTCTGCTGCGAGCGCGAGCGGCGCGACAGTTGTGCCGTTCGCCGTTGAGTTTGACGCTGAAAGCGCTGAACAATCAAACAGGACCGAATTGAAGCTTGGGTCTTCCGCTGCTTCGAAGGTCGCATTGTCATTACCAGCGTCTTGCCAGCGGAAGCATTCGGCTTCGTCGACCACGACACCGTTCATGTACTGACCAACAGTTCCTTCGTTCAAGCGAAGGCCGTTACCACGCTCAAAACCGATCGCTGTAAAATTCGAGATATTATAGTTTGAACGCTCCGCCAGAGGCGCACCTGGGCCCGTGGTTGAAGACGCTTCAAACAAGTTATCACCGCTGCTTGGGCGCTGGCGGATCACAGCATATTGAATGTTGCCCTGATAGCCGGTGTCTGTGTCGACAGAGTCGTCATCGTTACCGGTCAGAACGAGATACTTGACGTTGACGGTTCCGCCGAAGAACTCGACGCCATCGTCTGAGTTATTGTGGACTTGAACGAACTCGACTTCCGTTGCGTTTCCAACGCCGCCGAAGGAGATACCGTTCAGTTCGTCACCAGATGCGAGCGGGTTACCAGCGAAACGAACCTGCAGATAGTTCAAGATCCCGCTATTGTCGTCTGGCGTTGCGCCGCCGAAGAGCGCCACTGGCTCCACACCTTCAATCCGGTTCTCACAGCCGACAGATTGCGCTGCGACGGTCGTGTTACAGTCATTGATTGGCGCGCGACCAAGAATGACCAAACCGCCCCACTCACCAATTGAATCGCCGCC
Organism: Henriciella sp.; assembly: GCA_027019605.1. Lineage (GTDB taxonomy): Bacteria > Pseudomonadota > Alphaproteobacteria > Caulobacterales > Hyphomonadaceae > Henriciella. Next base: position 4,919 of record JALUWJ010000046.1, read on the forward strand.
ATCATCATTGGAGGCATCTGAATCATTCTGACGGTCGAGATCCTCGTCACTGGTCATGATAATCGGCGCAGCGGCTGTGCCATCTGCGACCAAACGAGACCCGCGATTGACGACCAGATAGTCATCGCCGCTGTTCCCGAACACGATCACACCAGGCTCAATCGTGAGCACGGCTGGGTCGCCACCAGAACCGTCGCCACCGACGTCCTGGCCAACGTCCACACGACCATCGAGACGGAACGCTGTGCCGTCGACGAATGGGAGCGTGAGGTCAGACAGGATCGTGCCTGATACGACGCATGTTGTAAGCCCACCGGTTTGCGTTGCGTCTTGCGTGAAGCCAGACGGGCAATCCACGGTCGTGCCGCCACCACCGGTGCCGCCACCGCCACCACCGCCGCCGGTTGAAGGCGGCGTCGTTGGCGCAGTTGTACCTGGAGACGCGATGTCGCTGCCCTGAGAGCAGGCGGCCATCAAACCGAGCGCAAGCGCGCTAACTGTCATGCGAAGTTTCATAGTGTTTTTCCCCGAAAAACGGTTTCAATGAACAACGGAATCAGGAGCGAATCCCAACCTATTCCACGGGGCGAACTATGCGGTCCTAGTGACGGTTTTTTTGCACTTGTATTACGTTTCTGCGACACTCACCGTCATTGAATTGTCGCATACATTACTGGTTTTTAACGCGTTTTATCCGGGTTCGGATTATCTTGCTGACGCGGCTGAAAACCTTGGTGAGTTTGCAAGCCCTATTAAGTCAGAACATTGCTAGTTTCGGAACGTTCAGCGCTCGGATCAAATTGGCAACACTGTTTCGATGCCGCACCAAACCACCCACGTCCCCAATGCCAGGCTCGGTCCAAACGGAATTGCGAGGCGTTCAGACGGCGACTGTGCTTTTCCTGACACAGAGATGGCCGCCACGATTCCAACGCTAGACGCAATCAGAAGCAGTAATGGAAGGCCCGCCACACCGACCCAAGCACCACCTGCTGCGAGCAGCTTGGCATCTCCAAGACCAATCCCCTCATACCCGCGCCGCGTGCGCCAATAAAAGGCAAGTCCAGCGATCATGGCGTACCCCAGAAGTGCTCCGGCGAGCGACAGCATCCACGTGCCATCCCAAACTGAGAAGGCGATCCCAAGAACCGTCAGCGGAAGCGTTAGGATGTCCAGCAACAAACCCGTGCGCAAATCGATGTAACTCAGCGCCAGCAATCCAGTTGCAAGGATTCCGCTGGCTAACAAATCCGGCAAGCTCGTGTGCACATCTCGGCCAATTAGGCTGAAAACGGCTGCATAGATAACCGCAAGCACGGCCAAGATAATCAGAGCCGGGCGCGCTGGCATCGCGACATCCGGAAACTCATCCCGCCCCTCAGCCATTTCGGAAGCCTTTTGCGACCACGAATAGTTCGGGTGATCCAGCGCGGCTGGCGGGCGGCTTGATGTGTTTGACGGATTTGAACAGGTGCTTCAATCGCGCCATCATTTCGGGCGTCGCGCCGCCCTGAAAGACTTTCGAACAAAACGCGCCGCCGCGCACCAGATTTTCCTCGGTGAAGGCCAGAGCCATATCGGCCAAAGCGGCTGTTCGCAGACTATCTGTTTGTTTGTGGCCCGTCGTGTTGGCCGCCATGTCAGAAAGAACCAGATCCGGCGCGCCGGTTAGTCCTTTCATCATTTCAGCGATGTCGCCCGGCTCGTTGACGTCACCTTGCACGATATGGGCGCCGGGCACCGGCTCCACTTCAAGCAGGTCGATCCCGACCACTTCTTTGACTCCGCGGCGCACACAGACTTGCAGCCACCCGCCCGGAGCACAGCCCAAATCAACGACACGCATGCCGGGGCGCAAAAGTTTCACCTGTTCGTCGAGTTCAAGCAGTTTGTAGGCTGCGCGGGCGCGGAAGCCCTCTGACTGCGCCTTTTGCACGTAAGGGTCAGAGAGCTGCCGCTCGATCCACTTCTTCGAGCTTTCAGATTTGGCGCGATAGGCAATGACCTTACGCTCACCAGCGCGGCGCCCAGAGCTTTTCTTATTACCGGTCGGCCCCTTCCAACGGCGCTTGCCATCATCCGTCATGAACTTGTTCCCTGTTCGGTAGATTTAGGCTTCGCGCCTGGTTTTCGTCGTGGTCGACGCTTTCGCCTCTTCGGGCCATGCATCATCGATAATAGCAAACCCTCGCGAAGCCCGCGATCAGCGATCCGCATCTTACCTTCTGGCGCGAGAGACCAAGTGCCTTCCACGATCGCGCAGCCCGCGAGCATTAATCCAGCCCGATCTGTGCCAATCGTCGGAAACTTATGGATATTATCTGGACCAGCATCACGGAGACGCTGCACGGTTCCCATCATTTCAGCTTGATTGATCCAGGCTCCATCGACTTTGTCGCGGCGATATTTGGTCAAACCTAAAGTGACGCCAGTTAGGCAAGTTACAGTTCCCGAGGTCCCGATGACGTGGGCGCGGCCTTCTTCGAAGCTTTTTCGAATTTCCGGGCTTCGCTTCCATTTCTCAATCTGCGTCATCACATGCGCGAGCATTTGCGTATAGGCCTCATCGGCTGGAAGATGCGAGAAGGCTTCTGTCAGGGTAACAACCCCCACCGGCAGGCTGCGCCAGGCCAGGATTGGCGGGCGCTGCAAAAGACCTTTCAATCCGCCCTCATGAGCGGGCCGTGCATCTACAAATGAAAGCTCTGTGGAGCCGCCACCAATATCAATCACAAGCACGCGGTCAGTATCTGGCTCGATCAGATTGTGACATCCGATCAGCGCCAATCTGGCTTCTTCTTCGGGGCCAATGATCTTAAAGGTCAAACCCGTTTCTTCGCGGACCCGCGCGATAAAATCGGCGCCATTTTCGGCCCGGCGACAGGCTTCGGTTGCGATGCAACGCACTTGCCCGACCTTTTTGGCGCGAACTTTTTTTGAAATCTTGCGGAGGGCATCCATCGCGCGTTCGATTGAGGCGTCAGACAGTCGCCCTGTCGCTTCAAGGCCTTCGCCGAGCCGAGCAACTTGCGAGTGAGAATCGAGCACAGAAAAGGTCTCGCCGCGGCGGGCGGCGATCAGAAGTCTGCAATTGTTCGTCCCCATATCCACCGCTGCATATAGCGGTGGCTTGCGACCTTTGCGCGATCCGGTCCTTTTACGCGGAGACCGGGCATCACGCACATTCTCTACAGTCATGTGCTGACCAAATCTTGTAAGTTGAGAAGAGGTGTAGCACACAAAGATGTCTGGAGTCATGGACCGAACATCATGAAACGCTTTATGCGCTTGTTCGGGGGCAAAAAACCCGAGCCGACACAAACGGTTAGCGAGAAACTGGCACCCCCAGAGCTGCCAAATGCCATTCCTATGCGCCAAGCGAAATATCAAATTGGCCAAGTCCTGAAACACAGACTATTTGATTTTCGCGGCGTCGTTTTCGATGTTGATCCGGTCTTTGCAAATACAGATGAGTGGTACGAGTCCATTCCCGAAGAGGTTCGCCCCTCAAAGGACCAGCCTTATTATCACCTCTTCGCTGAGAATGAGCGCACTCATTATGTCGCCTATGTTTCAGAGCAGAATCTCGTCCCGGATGAGGATGACACACGGGTGAGCCACCCTGACATCGCGAAGATGTTTGAGCTGACCGATCAAGGATATGTTCTAAAATCGGCGCAGCGCAACTAAGCTGGCTTCACGGCCTCAGGCGCAGCCTTCGCGAATGCCGGAAGTTCAGCACACGCGGCCTCAATTTCCAATAGGCGCGGATAGGCGGACAGGTCGATCTCGAACCGCTGCGCATTATAGATCTGCGGAATGAGGCAAATCTCGGCAAGGCCGGGCGCATCACCAAACAGGAATAGGCTCTCTTTTGGTGCTAGGGCTTCCAGCGCATCAAATCCACGCGTAACCCAGGTGCCGTACCAGACGCCAACAGTTCCAGCATCCGCCGCAAACTCTTCGCGCAGATACTTTAAAACGCTCGAATTGTTCAGCGGATGGATATCGCAGGCCACAATATCCGCGAAGGCACGGGCTCTTAGGCGCTGTGTTGGATCAGATGGCAAAAGCGCCGGTGTTGGGATGGTCTCCTCAAGCCATTCAATCAGGGCCATCGATTGCCCGAAGACCTGACCGTTAATCTCAACCGAAGGCACCCGCATCTGTGGGTTAATGGCACGATAGGCGTCGCTGTTTTGCGCCAGATGATCAGGATGGAGACTGACTTCTTCGGTCTCATAATCCACTTGCTTGAGATTCAGCGCGATCCGCATCCGATAACAGGCCGACGACCGCCAATAGTCATAAAGTTTGAGCACGCTCTAATCTCCAAGATCACAATATTTTTCCCGGATGCCACAAGACAGCTCGAGACTCACTTGTTATATTAGTTGCATGAACAACCATTTTGCGAAACCCGCACATGCGCGCGAAGATTGGACCATTGATCAGGGATGGGCGTCTTATACTGATCAAGAGCACCAAACCTGGGACACGCTTTATCAGCGCTTGATGAAAGTGCTCCCGGATCGCGCGGCGCCAGAATTCCTGAACGGGCTAGAGGCGCTCGACCTGCATCGGGGCGGAATTCCAGATTTTGAACGCATGTCAGACGAGCTGGAATCACTCACCGGCTGGCGCGTGGTTGCCGTTCCAGGCCTGGTGCCCGACGATGTATTCTTTGAGCATTTGGCCAATCGGCGCTTCCCGGCGGGGAACTTTATCCGCAAGCCTGATCAGCTGGACTATATTCAGGAACCAGACGTTTTCCATGACGTGTTTGGGCATGTGCCAATGCTCACCGATCCAGTTTTTGCGGATTATATGGTCGCCTACGGTGAAGGCGGGCTGCGCAGTTTGCGGCATGCCTCGCTCAAAAACCTCGCGGCTTTGTACTGGTACACGGTGGAGTTTGGGCTGATCCAAACCGAGCAGGGTTTACGGATCTACGGTGCCGGGATTGTTTCCTCTCCTGCGGAGAGCATTTTCAGCCTGGAAGCTCCATCGCCAAACAGGATCGCTTTCGATCTGGAGCGGTTGATGCGAACCGACTATCGCATCGATGATTTTCAACAGACCTATTTCGTGATCGACAGCTATGACCAGCTCTTCAAATCGACGGTCGACACTGACTTTGCGCCTCTATACGCAGATTTGCAGGGCGAGTTCGATCTAAAACCGGAAGATATCGCCCCGACGGATACGGTGATCCATAAAGGGACTCAAACCTACGCCAATAAAGGTGGCCGGTTCGCGGCTTAGCAATCGTGGCTATGGCAGCAGCAGGCAAGCGTCGCCATAAGAGTAAAACCGATAATTCTCCGCAATCGCATGCGCGTAGGCCGTCTGCATGATCTCGGTTCCCATCAGGGCGCAGACGAGCATGAACAAGCTCGATCCCGGCAGGTGAAAATTCGTCACCAAGGCATCTGTGGCCCGAAACTCATAGCCCGGCTGAATGAATATATTTGTCGTTCCGGTCGCCGCTGAAATCGTCTTTTCGGGGCTCGCGGAGCTCTCCAGCGTTCGAAGCGATGTGGTTCCGACAGCAACACACCGCCGCCCGACTGCGCGCACTCTGTTCAGTTGATCCGCCACCTCGGGTGTGATCTGGCGCCATTCCTCGTGAAGGACGCCGCTTTCAATCTGCTCGTCTTTCAATGGGGCAAAGGTGCCGAGCCCGACATGAAGCCGCACCTGAGATCGTAAGATCCCAGCAGAGTCGATTTCCTGCAAAAGGCGCGGTGTGAAATGTAGCCCCGCCGTGGGCGCTGCTACTGATTTGGCATCCTCACCCGCAAAACTGGTCTGATAGGTGTCGCGATCCGTTGCGTCGGCTGGCCTCTTACGCGCGATGTAAGGCGGTAAAGGCATGTTACCAGCAGTTTCGATGGCGTGGTCCAACGCATCGCCAGACTGAGAAAAGCGTAGAACCAACTCACCGTCATCACGCTTGTCGAGAACGCGGGCAGAGAGATCTTCGCGAATCTGAATGACATCTCCGACCTTGAGTCGTTTCCCCGGCCGGGCGAGCGCAACCCAATCAGACGCATTTTCACGGACGACCAAATTGACATCGACCGCCACATCACTGCCCTGCTCATTTCGAGCCGGGCGCGTGCCTTTCAAGGCCGCGGGAATGACGCGGGTATCATTGAACACCATGACATCGCCGGCGCTGAGATAGCGCGGCAAATCTCGCACAGACGCATCTTCTAAGCGTCCGTCACCATGCACAACGAGAAGACGCGCGGCATCCTGTGGCTCAACAGGACGCAGCGCGATATTCTGCTCGGGTAGCTCGAACTCATAGGCCGATAAATCGGTCGAAACGAATTTCGCCAGGTGAGGCCCCTATTCCACAACAGCCGGAACCGGCGGCAAGTCGCAAATCTGCGTGCGCCGTGAATCCGCTTCAATCAAACGCTCTTGCCACTCGACTGTATCGGTTCGCTGAACATACGCCTTTGGGCGCTCTGCTTCAGGAATATCTGCTGCCATTTTCGCAGAGATAACGACATCCGGATTAGCGATTGGAAACCCGTTTGGACGTGGCCCCAGCTTGATCGATTTGATCACATCGAGCCCCGTCAGAGCACGCCCCTTGGCGGTGTACTTATAGTCCAGGTGCTGGCCCTCATCGCTGATCAAAAAGAACTGCGCGTTACCAGAATTCACATCATCGGTTCGCGCTGTCGACAGAATGCCCGGGCAGTGTGGGATCCAGCTTTCGACGAGGCCATCTTTTGACATCTCCGCCAGGAACCCTGGCTGGGTCGTGATTGGGAAACCGAGGTACAATCCGGCGTCCGCGGAATCTTCTGGCCCAATCGTGTGCAGAGGTGTCTCCGCAGGATTTCGCCGGAACGTGAACTGCCCCTGCATTGGCTCCAAGAGCTTATCCGCGCCATGTGTCGCTTCGACGTCACCGCCTTGCGCCATAAAGCCCTGAATCACGCGGTGAAATGGTGTCTCATCATAAAGACCCGAACGCACATAGGCTTTGAATTGGTCGTAGTGAGCCGGCGCCACCACCGGCAAAAGTTCAATCGTGATCTGACCTTTGCTGGTCTCCATAATCACGAGATTTTCAGGATCGACTTCGCGCCACGCTTCTGGCGACGCTTCGACGTCAGCCATCGTGTAAGTCACCAGATCCTGATTTTCAGTCTGTGCCCCCGCACATGCCACAAATCCCATTACAGCTAAGCCGCTTAGCAGGGTCCTCAGAGTCATTTGCGATACTTCTCCAGCAATCGTTCTTTTACACCAGGCGTGACAAACGGGGTGATGTTCCCGCCAAATCTGGCGATCTCTTTGACAAGTCGCGATGCCACAGCCTGATGCTGAACATCGGCCATTAGGAAGACAGTTTCAATCTCGCGATTCAGTTGTTCATTCATCGCCGTCATTTGGAATTCGTACTCAAAGTCTGAAACCGCCCGCAAACCGCGCACAATCACGTTCACTTCTTCCTGTTCAGCAAAGTGCATGAGCAGCGTATCAAAGGGTTTAACTTCGATTTTGGCGCGTCCTGGTCCTTCGAGTTTCTTGCATTCCTCGAGCATCATCTCGATTCGCTCTTCGAGCAGAAAGAGCGGCCGCTTTGCTTCACTCACCGCTACGCCGATGATCAATCGATCGACCAGTTTCATGCCTCGACCGATAATATCGAGATGCCCCATCGTGACCGGATCAAAGGTTCCGGGATACAGCCCAACGCGCTCCATTGTCTTCCTCCGCGCGCCCGGTTGGCTAATCGAAATGTTTCCGGGCGTTTCTAGGACTCTTCTGTATCGTCTTCACCATTGTCTGCAAGACGTGCCACAGAGACAACGCGCTCATCTTCTTTGGTGCGCAGGACCCAGACCCCGGACGTCGCCCGTCCAGCAATGCGAATCTGGTCGACCGGCGTACGGATCAGTTGCCCCGCATCGGTGACCAGCATCACTTCATCATCCTCATCAATGGTGAAAGAAGACGCGATCTGTTTGATATGACCCGTCTTTTTGTTGCTGCCCCAGATATTGTGCGCGACGAGGCCTTTGCCGCCGCGACCTGTCACCCGGTAATCATAAGCAGAAGACCGTTTGCCCATACCATCATCAGAAATGGTCAGGATGAATTGCTCAGCAGCGCCAAGCTCGGCAATACGCTCCGCGGACAGCGCGGCTTCTTCTTCGCCTTCATCACCGTCATCATCTGAAATTGCGTCAGCCAGCTCTTCCTCATCGCCATCTGCAGCCCGGCGCATCGCCGTGGCATGCTTGAGATAGGCGCGCGATTCTGCGCTCGTGACGTCGACATGGCGCAGAATGCCCATCGCGATCACACGGTCGCCATCCGCCAAGCGTACGCCGCGCACACCAGTCGAATTTCGGCCTGCGAAGACGCGAACATCTGTGACCCGGAAGCGGATACATTGGCCCAGGGCCGTGGTCAGCATAACGTCTTGATCTTCCGAACAAATTCGGACGCGAACGATCCCGTCACCCTCATCCAGCTTCATCGCAATTTTACCGTTGCGATTGACCCGAATGAAGTCAGACAGCTTGTTTCGGCGAACATTGCCTGAGCGCGTCGCGAACATGACGTCGAGCTGATTCCGGCTCTCTTCATCGTCCGGCAGCGGCATCACGCTTTCAATGCGCTCATCTTTCGAGAGCGGAAAGATATTGACCAGCGCCTTGCCTCGAGATTGCGGCCCGCCAACCGGCAGACGCCACACTTTCTCTTTATAGACCATGCCTTCAGAGCTGAAGAACAGGATCTCGGTATGTGTGTTCGCCATGAACACACGTGTGACGAAATCCTCATCCTTCATGGAAATTCCGGATCGACCTTTGCCGCCGCGATGCTGCGTCCGATAGGTCGAAAGCGGGGTCCGCTTCACATAACCGCCATGGGTCACGGTCACGACCATATCTTCGCGCTCGATCAGGTCTTCATCGTCCATATCGGCGCCGCCGAAAGTAAACTCAGACCGGCGCGGGACAGCGAATTTCTCTTTCACTTCACCGAGCTCGCCGCGGATAATGTCGAGCACGCGCGGACGTGAACGGAGAATATCGAGATAATCCGCAATCTTATCCGCCAAGCCTTTGGCTTCATTGCCAATTTCGTCACGGCCAAGTCCTGTCAGGCGAGACAGTTGCAAGGCCAAGATCGCGCGCGCTTGTTCGTCAGACAGGAAGATCGCATCCTCGCCGTCCCAACGCGTGCGCCGGTCGGCGACAAGATCGAGAAGCGGGCCCATATCCATGATCGGCCAGGCTTTTTCCAGCAAGCGCTCACGCGCCGTATTTGGGTCTGGTGCATGACGGATGATGGCAATGATTTCATCAATGTTCGCAACCGCGAGGGCAAGACCAACCAAGACGTGCGCGCGGTCACGCGCTTTGTTCAGCTCGAACTTGGTCCGGCGAGCGACAACTTCTTCGCGGAAGCGAATGAAGGCTTGCAGGATTTGGCGCAGATTCAGCTGCTCAGGCCGTCCCCCGTTCAGGGCCAGAATATTGGCCGGGAAGCTGGTGCGCAGCTGTGAATAGCGGTGCAATTGATTGAGCACGACTTCAGCGCTTGCATCCCGCTTCACTTCGATCACGACGCGGATGCCGTGGCGGTCCGACTCATCGCGAAGATCGGCAATCCCTTCGATCCGCTTGTCACGAACCATGCCCGCAATTTTCTCGACCAAGGACGCTTTGTTCACTTGGTATGGGATCTCAGTGACGATGATCGCCTGGCGACCATTGCGCATCTCTTCGATTTCAGAGCGCGCCTGCATGATCACAGAGCCGCGCCCTTCGAGCAGGGCTTTGCGTGAGCCAGTATAGCCCAGAATCAAGCCGCCCGTCGGGAAGTCAGGACCCGGAACGATCTCGAGCAATTCTTCATCATCGATCGCTGGATTGTCGATCATGGCGAGGGTCGCATCGACGACTTCGCCCAAATTGTGCGGCGGGATGTTCGTCGCCATCCCCACAGCGATGCCGCCCGCGCCGTTGACCAGCAGGTTCGGATATTGGGCTGGCAGTACCATCGGTTCTTGTTGCGAACCATCATAATTGTCTTGGAAATCAACAGTGTCTTTGTCGATATCGGCGAGCAAATATTGCGCCGCCTTCTCCATCCGCGATTCGGTGTAGCGCATCGCAGCTGGTGGATCATTGTCGATGGACCCGAAATTCCCCTGACCATCGACCAGCGGCACGCTCATCGAGAATGGCTGCGCCATCCGCACCAAGGCGTCATAGATCGCGCTATCCCCGTGCGGGTGGAAGTTACCCATCACGGCCCCGACAATGTTCGCAGACTTCTTGTAGGGTTTATCCGGCGTGTTTCCGTTGACCTGCATTGCATAGAGAATGCGGCGGTGAACCGGCTTCAAACCATCGCGCACATCTGGAAGAGCGCGGCTGACGATCACGCTCATCGCATAGTCGAGATAAGAGCGTTTCAGCTCGGTTTCGATGCTCACGGGATCGATGCCGTCTTCCCCTGGAACAGGCGGCATTTCTGGATCTTCTGGCGGTGTCGTTTCGTCGCTCACGGGGCTTTGCCTCTTGCTGCCAGTACGAGCGCCGAATCGCCCGTCTTTATTAAGAAAAAGACTAGCAGGATGTGGGGGTGGTTACAAATCCCAAGCACACGTTTTAGAGTGCGCTCAAACTGCCTGATCGGAGCCAAAAAATGCCTTTAGATTCAATCACTCGCAGAGGCGCAATGATCGCCGGATCCGCCGGACTTGTTTTTGCCTGCTCAGGGCATCCGGAAAGCGCGGCAGAAATCGCGCCGCAAACCCCGGTTTGGCGCGCCGGTCCCTCGCTGCCATTCGCCGTTCAAGAGATCTATCCTGCGCTTCATCAGGGCAAAATCCATCTCGCTGGCGGGTTTGTTTCGGATGGCGAGACCATTTCTGGCGCAACTGATCGCCACGTGGTTTTAGACCCGCTGCAAGGCACATGGATGGATGCGGCGCCGCTCCCGGTCGCGCGCCATCATCCAAACCTGATCAGCTTTCAAGATCGCTTGCTGGCCATTGGCGGGTTTGAAGTTCGATCTGAAGCCGCCGTCTGGGTCATGCAGGCAGGCATGTGGGCCTTTGATGGAGACGAATGGTCTGAGGCTCCGACGCTGCCACAACCGAATGGAGAGACCGTTCTCGGCGTCCTCAACGGTGCGCTTCACACATGCGGCGGGCGTAACCCAAACGGGGATGCAAATGCGAGCTGGAATGATCATAGCGATATCGCAGACCATTTTGTGCTGACAGGGCTTGGTGGCGCCTGGGAGACAGCTGCGGCGCTCCCGACAGCGCGTAATAGCGCCACTGCGGCGACCATCGGATCGAACTGGCATGTCGTCGGCGGGCGCACGGTTGCGGGCGGCAACACTCCGGTTCACGAGGTCTTTGATGTAAACGAGGATCGCTGGCGCACCGCAGCGCCGATGCCGCAAGGCCAAGGCGGGCTCGCCGCAGCCCAGGTGGGCGGCAAGCTCTATGCCTTTGGCGGTGAGTTCTTTGACAATGGCGGCGGCGTTTATCCCGAAGCGTGGGCCTATGATCCCACCCGCGATGCCTGGGATGCCATTCCAGACATGCCACACCCGCGCCACGGCTTGGGCGCGGTTGCGGTCGACAATGAGATTTATGTGATTGGCGGCGCCTTGGAAGTTGGCGGCAACAAGACCTCAGACTTGGTCGAGATCTTCACGCCATCAACATAACGACGCAGGCGCCGCGTTCATCATTAAAATGGAATTTCGTCGTCAAAGTCCTGGCTGAAATCTTGAGCCGGGCCTTCCATTTGGCGCGGGCCACCGCCCTGCCCTTGATTGCCATAAGCAACTGAGTCCTGCGCGTAACCGCCGCCTCCGCCGCCATTGCGGCTATCGAGCATGGTCAGCGTCGCGCCGAAGCCGCGCAGCACAACCTCAGTTGAATACCGGTCCTGACCATTCTGATCCTGCCACTTACGCGTCTCGAGCTGGCCTTCAATGTAAAGCTTAGAGCCTTTTTTGACATAGCTTTGCACAACGCGGATCAGACCTTCATTGAACACGGAAATCCGGTGCCACTCGGTTTTTTCCCGGCGTTCACCTGTATTCTTGTCTTTCCAATTCTCTGAGGTGGCGATGGAGAATGAGCAGACTTGGCCGCCATTCTGAAACTGTCGCACTTCTGGGTCCTGGCCGACATTGCCGACGAGAATAACTTTGTTCACTGATCCTGCCATTTTCCGTTCTCCGTTCTTGGCTTCCGATACACAACCAGCGCGTAAGAGCTCGAATCGCTCCTGTCGCGCTGCGTTTTCCATATATCCACAACGGATGTCTGGGTCAAGATTTTGTTCACTTATTGTTCTTGTCACTTTTTGTCAGTAACCCGCGTGCCCGATCTCGCCACATGCCGAAGCGTGTGCTTGGGTTTACGGGACAGATTGAATGTTCTTAATACGTTCTTGTCGCCAAATCGGACTCACGACACACATCACACCTTGAACAAAAACATTAGATCAGGTTGCTATTCGCATGCCCTCCCTAGAAAGCCCCTTCATCCGCGTGCGCGGCGCCAAAGAGCACAATCTCAAGGGCGTTGATGTCGACATTCCTCGCAATCAATTGGTTGTTGTGACCGGGCTCTCTGGCTCGGGGAAATCCTCGCTCGCCTTTGACACCATCTACGCTGAAGGCCAGCGCCGCTATGTAGAGAGCCTCTCAGCCTATGCGCGCCAGTTCTTGGAGCTGATGCAAAAGCCCGACGTGGAGAGCATTGAGGGGCTCTCGCCTGCCATTTCAATTGAGCAGAAGACGACCAGCCGCAACCCGCGTTCAACTGTCGGCACGGTGACAGAGATCTATGACTATATGCGCCTGCTCTGGGCGCGCGTCGGGATTCCCTATTCGCCAGCGACGGGCCTCCCGATTGAAAGTCAGACGATTAGCCAGATGGTCGACCGCACCATGGCACTACCTGAGGGCACGCGGCTCTACCTGCTCGCCCCGATGATCCGCGGTCGCAAAGGTGAGTATCGCAAAGAGTTTGCCGAGTTGCTCAAAAACGGCTTCCAGCGCGTCAAGGTTGATGGCGAGTTCTACGACCTCGAAACGCCGCCAACCCTCGACAAGAAATACAAGCACGACATTGATGTGGTGGTGGACCGCATCGTCGTCCGCGAGGGCATGGAACAGCGTCTCGCCGAGAGCTTTGAAACCGCCCTGCCACTCGCCGATGGAATTGCAATTGCTGAATATGCCGACCTCGAAGACGGCGCGACTGAGCCGAAACGCATCACCTATAGCGCCAATTTTGCGTGCCCTGAATCCGGCTTTACGATTCCGGAAATCGAACCGCGCCTGTTTTCATTCAACAATCCTTTCGGAGCTTGCCCGGCTTGCGACGGTCTCGGCCAGCAATTGAAAATCGACCCGAGCCTGGTGGTTCCCGACAAAGATCTCGACCTGATGAACGGCGCCATCGCGCCTTGGGCGAAACAGGCCTCCCCCTATCAGACGCAGACTCTGCAAGCGTTGGCAGACCATTACGGCTTCAACCTCAAAACGCCATGGAACAAGCTCTCCGAAAAGATTCAGGACGTGATTCTAAACGGCACCGGCGAAGAAGAGATCGAGTTTGTCTATGATGACGGCCTGCGCCGCTATGAAGTGACCAAGACGTTTGAAGGCGTCATTCCAAATCTCGATCGCCGGTTTAGAGAGACTGAAAGCCAGTGGGCGCGGGATGAGATCGCGAAGTTCCAATCCGCCGCCGCCTGCCCGAAATGTCTCGGCAAGCGTCTGCGCCCGGAAGCGCTCGCGGTCCGAATTGCCGGGCTCGATATCTCTGATGCATCCGGGTTTTCGATCCGGGAGGCCGGTGAATGGTTCGGCAAGGTCAATGATACGCTGACGCCGCAATCGCAGGAGATTGCCGGGCGGATCCTGAAAGAGATCAATGACCGTTTGATTTTCTTAAACGCGGTCGGTCTCGACTATCTCTCAATGTCACGCGCCTCGGGCACACTCTCGGGCGGCGAAAGCCAACGTATTCGCTTGGCCAGTCAAATCGGTTCTGGCCTGACCGGCGTGCTTTACGTTCTGGATGAGCCGAGCATCGGCCTGCATCAACGCGACAATGAACGCTTGCTGGAAACCCTGAAGCGTCTGCGCGATCTCGGCAATTCGGTGATCGTGGTGGAGCATGATGAGGACGCGATCCTGACCGCCGATCATGTCATCGATATGGGACCGCGCGCAGGCGTTCATGGTGGACAAATCGTCAGCCAAGGCACGGCGGCTGAAGTGATCGCCGATGAGAAATCTCTCACCGGTGCTTATCTCTCTGGCCGGGAAGAAATCGCTATACCGGCGCGCCGCCGCGTGAAGAAAAAAAGTCGCGCGCTCACCATTAAAGGCGCGACCGGGAACAATCTTCAAAATGTCGATGCAACCATCCCACTCGGCACGTTCACAGCGATCACAGGTGTCTCAGGCGGCGGGAAATCAACTCTGATCATTGAGACGCTGTACAAAGCGCTCGCGCGCAAACTCAATGGCGCCAGCAAAGCGCCCGCGCCTTATGAAACTATCGAAGGTCTGCACCACCTCGACAAGGTGATTGATATCGATCAAAGCCCGATTGGCCGGACCCCGCGCTCCAACCCAGCGACCTATACAGGCGCGTTCGGTCCAATCCGCGATTGGTTCGCAGGCCTGCCAGAATCGAAACAGCGCGGCTATAAACCCGGCCGCTTCTCGTTCAATGTGAAAGGCGGACGATGCGAAGCCTGTCAGGGCGACGGCGTGATCAAGATTGAAATGCACTTCTTGCCCGACGTCTACGTCACTTGTGAGACCTGCGGCGGAAAGCGCTACAATCGCGAGACATTGGAAGTCCTATACAAAGGCAAATCGATCGCGGATGTCCTGGATATGACGGTTGAGGAAGCAGAGAAGTTCTTCTCTGCCGTCCCGGCCATTCGCTCAAAGATGGAAACGCTGAACCGCGTTGGCCTGACTTATATCAAAGTCGGTCAGCAAG
>JALUWJ010000047.1 GCA_027019605.1 Henriciella sp.
CGGTGCGATTATCGGCCTCGATGATGGGTCATATGAGCATCGCCAGGTCAATCTTGGTCTCGCGCTATCACTGCCAACCGGATCGATTGAAGAGACCGATCAGATCCTTACCCCAATGGGCACCACGCCGAGCCCGCGTCTGCCCTATCCGATGCAACTTGGCTCCGGGAGTTTTGACCTCAAGCCTTCAATCACGGCCTTCTCTCGCACCGGGAAATGGAACTATGGCGGGCAAGCCTCAGCCGTCATTCGCCTGGACGAGAATGATGAGGGATACACGCTGGGCGATCGCTTGGAGGCCACGGGTTGGCTGGCCTATGAGCCTGCGCCTTGGATCTCATTTTCCGGTCGTTTGAAAGCCGCCAGCATTGGGCAAATCGATGGCACAGACCCTGTCATCCGCGCACCGGTTCAAACCGCGGATCCAGACAATCATGGCGGCGAAACGCTAGAGGCTTTGGTTGGGATCAATCTTGCTGGCCAAAGCGGCTGGCAGAAGGGACATCGCCTCGCCGCTGAGATCGGACTACCGGTCTATCGTGATCTCAATGGCCCTCAGCTAGAGACAGATTTGACCCTCACGCTGGGCTGGCAGAAAGCCTTCTAAACTGTTGTCAGGTCGAGGGTTTTACCACCTTCGACCTGACCATTTGACCCGTTTTTTCCGCGTGCTAGTGTGGCGCAAATAAATTTGTATGCAATCGTGTCGGACGGGGACAAAATGCGCGTACACATAAATGAAGTTCCGCAAGTGGTGATCGGCACCAAAGGGCTCGACTTCGAAGTCAGCCATAAGCTGACCTCTGTCCCGCGTTTGCACCTGGAAGATGACACGATCGTCTATTTCAGCCCAGAGCGTCCGAACCTTTCAATCAGCAATTCAAGAGCCGTTTTTTGGCACGCCTTTACGGTGGGTCTCAATCTGTATGAAAGCACGGGCCTGGATGATGATATCGTCATCTTCAATCCGAAAAATCCCCGCGAATCCTCGCAGTGGCCAAAGCAGATCTTCTACGCCACGGCCGAGCAAGGTTTCGCGCTATACAATGAATTAGACGCGGGCGGCTCCAAAGTCGCCTATTACACACCTCAGAGCCGAACCCATAGGGCCGACGAGACCGATGGTGAAGTTTGGCTGGAAATCCATGTTGAGTTTCGCGCTGGGCCTGGACAGACCGTGATTGGACAACGTCGGCGGATCAACAAGAATACGGGTGACATCGAATATGGGCAGACTTTTGTTCAACCGATCGATGTTGCGATCAACAGCTATGAAGAGCTCGGGAAAGCCATCGAGGACGCTCTGAACCCCAAACCAGATCGGCAAAATGTCGTAAAACTCCCGGTTCGAGACTAAGTACAATCCCTAAAACTGCACCACACGAAACTGTGAGATGTTGTAACATTGCAAGCGACGCTTTGTTGCAATACGCAACGGAGGAACAAGAGCAACCAACACCGCCTGCGCATCGTTTTGTGAGATAGAAATGAGTTTAAAGAACCCAATCAATCACCTCAGAGCCTGGCGAGAATATCGTGGCTTCACACAAGAGAGTCTCGCCTCAAGCGTCGGCACAACGGCGGCGGTGATCTCCTTGCTTGAAAATGGGCAACGAAGCCTCTCAGCAAGCTGGCTCGATCGCTTGGCCCGGCCGTTACAAACCTCACCCGGCTTCTTGCTCGACCATCACCCCAGCGATCTCACAGCCGAACTCTTGGATCTTTGGGCCAGTATTCCGACGGAAAACCAGCCCAAAGCGATCAAGGCACTCCAGTCATTGTCGAAGACCAAAGCCGGCACTTAGCCGCCGGTTTGATTACGCCCCAAGCTCGCGCTCGAACAGCGCTAGCATCCGGCCCCAGGCACGCTCAGACTGTTCAGGATTATGAGCCCGCGAATCGGTTGGCACCCAGCCATGCATCGCATCGGCATAGACCTCGATCTCTGCTGGCACCCCTGCCGCTTCAAATGCAGCAACAAGCTCGCCCTGCGCCTCAGGTTGCCGCTCGTGATCGTTTTCCGCGATCGCGATCAAGACGCCGCCTTGCATATCGCCCGCGAGGCGATGCGGACTGTCTTCCGCGTCTGTGACGAGGCCGCCGCCATGGAATGATGCTGGCGCCTTCACCCGGCTCGGCACGGCGGCTGCGGCGCGCAATGTCCATGAGCCAGTCATGCAGAAGCCAATCGCGCCAATGCTGCGGGCGCTATCGACCGCGTCTTGCTCATCGAGCCAGGCGACAATGGCGGCAGAGTCCGTTTTCACGGTCGCCGGTGACAGCGCCTGATAATGGGGACCTACTTTTTCTCGGCCACCCTCATCGCGGAAGGTTTCGCCATCGCCAAACAAACGGCCTGTATGGGTTCGATAGTATGGGTTTGCGGCGAGCACGCTGTAACCCGCGCCTGCGAGGCTGCGCGCCATATCGAAGAATGCTGGACGCACGCCGTGAATGTCTGGCCACATGATGACAGCGGCGTGCGCGCCTTCTACCGGGTGAATGAACAGCGCGTCCACTTCGCCATCAGGTGTCGGGACCCGAACGTCCGCTTCCGTGATCGTGCCCGGTTCCGGTTGCGGCATGGCGAAAGCCGAGAGGGCGAAACTACCTGCAGCAAGGGTCGCCGAGGCACCAACCGCGAAACCGCGCCGCGTCATCGCTTTGCGTTTCAAATAGGCGTCTAATTCACGGTCGGTGGTTTCATCGCACATGGCTTGGTCCTTCTTTTCAGCATTGGTGTCCTTGCCTGATCAGATCATACAGTCAGGCGCGGCTTCAAGTGAAACAGTTGTTGCGACACTTCATCCGTGGTCTCAAGCCCAGCCCGCCCTAGCTCTCGGGAACGTGAAGCAGACCCGAGGCAGCCCCATCGCAAACCTCATCCTGATCTTAGGTGACCAGCTATCGCCAAACCTGTCCTCTCTACGCGCGGGCAGCCCTGAAACGGATCGCGTGCTGATGGTCGAGGTTCAGGAAGAAGCGACCTATGTTCGCCATCATAAAAAGAAGATTGCTTTTCTCTTCTCTACCATGCGCCATTTTGCAGAAGAGCTCCGCACGCTTGGCTGGAGCGTTGATTATGTGACGCTCGATGCGCCTGAAAATAGCGGCGGCTTTACAGGCGAGATCGAACGGGCGGTGA
This sequence comes from Henriciella sp., assembly GCA_027019605.1. GTDB lineage: Bacteria > Pseudomonadota > Alphaproteobacteria > Caulobacterales > Hyphomonadaceae > Henriciella. The sequence goes on from JALUWJ010000047.1 coordinate 3,146, forward strand.
AGCGGCTTCGCCCCGACAAGATCCTCGTCACCGAGCCTGGTGAGTGGCGCGTGCGCGAGGCGATGGAGACCTGGGAACAGGCGTTCAACATCCCCGTCGAGATCCTCGAAGATGACCGGTTCATCGCCGCCCATTCAGAGTTCCGATCCTGGGCTGAGGGCCGCAAGCAATTGCGCATGGAATATTTCTACCGCGAGATGCGGCGGAAGACCGGCCTGCTCATGGACGGCGATCAGCCAGAGGGGGGCAAATGGAATTTTGATGCGGAAAACCGCAAACCTGCCAAAGCTGACCTTTTCATGCCAACGCCGCTGCGGACCGAACCTGATGAGATCACTGAGAATGTTCTCGCTCTCGTCGCCAGCCGGTTCGACAATCACTTTGGCGACCTGACGCCGTTTTGGTTCGGCGTCACCCGCGCCGAGGCTGAGGCCGCTTTAGACCAGTTCATAGAAACTGCGCTGGCAAAGTTTGGCGACTATCAAGATGCGATGTTGGAGGGAGAGAAATTCCTCTATCACTCCCTCCTCTCGCTCTACATCAATGCTGGTCTGCTGGATCCGCTTGTGGTCTGCCAGCGCGTTGAGGCGGCGTACAAATCCGGCGCCGCGCCGCTAAACGCTGCAGAAGGTTTCATTCGGCAAATCATAGGCTGGCGCGAATATGTGCGCGGCATCTATTGGCTCAAAATGCCAGACTATGTCGACGAGAACTTCTTCGGCAATACGCGCGCCCTACCTGACTTCTATTGGACCGGTGAGACCGATATGGCCTGCCTACGCGCCGCGATCACGCAGACCAAAGAAGAAGCCTACGCGCATCATATTCAGCGCCTGATGGTCACCGGCAATTTCGCCCTGCTTGCCGGGGTCGATCCGAAACAGGTGCATGAATGGTATCTGGCGGTCTATGCCGATGCTTATGAATGGGTTGAGCTGCCCAACACGCTGGGCATGAGCCAGTTTGGCGATGGCGGTGTGCTTGGCTCGAAGCCTTATGCTGCGTCCGGCAATTACATCCACAAAATGTCCGACCATTGCAAAGGCTGCAAGTTTGACGTGAAGCAAAAAACCGGCCACGGCGCCTGTCCGTTCAATCCACTCTATTGGGACTTCCTGCACCGCAATCGAGACAAGCTCGCCGGCAATCCGCGCATGGCGCAAATGTATCGCACATGGGACCGCATGAGCGAGGACAAGCAGCGCGATTATCTTGAGAGCGCCGCCAACGTCCTCGCCTCGCTTTAGGCCTCTAACTCTTCGAACGGATAGGTTTCGGTCGTAACCACTGACTGACCCATGGCGCTATATCGCGGTCCAGAAATCGCCTCGGGTGCAAAGTGCGCGTCGAGCGTAGCCACGTCTTCGGCAGTCAAGACAACATCATTCGCGCCGAAATTGTCTTCCAAGTGCACCAGGCTCTTCGTGCCCGGGATTGAAACAATGCACTCATCTTTCGCGAGACCCCACGCGATCGCCAGCTGAGGCAAGCTGCACCCCAGACGCTCAGCCATCTCAAGCGCCAGCGGCATCAATTCCATATTCTTCGAAAAGTGCGGCTCTGCGAGGCGCGGAAAGAAACTGCGACGCATATCGCCTTCCCAATACGAGGACGGGTCCAGCGGCGCTTGCGAGAAGATCCCGCGTCCAACCGGAGAGAATGCCACCAAGGTCGTGCCGACCTCTTTGCAAGCGTCAATCACCGCAATCTCAGGATTACGCGCAATCAGCGAATACTCCGACTGCATCGCCGCAATCGGATGAATGGCCGCGGCGGTGCGGAGCATATCGGCCGACATTTCTGAAAGGCCGATCGTCTTGATTTTCCCTTCTTGTACCAAATCGGCTAGCGCGCCGATGGAATCTTCCAGCGGCACATTCGCATCCGGGCGGTGCATGTAATAGAGATCGATCACGTCGGTTTGCAGGCGCTGCAAGCTCGCCTCGCAAGCGGCTTTGATCTTTTCAGGCCGTGCATCCAATGTCCGGCGTCCGTCCTCAAACCCAAGCACACATTTGCTGGCGAGCGTGAACTCATCGCGGCGGTGTTTCAGGAATTTCCCGATCCGCCGCTCGCTCTCGCCCATGCCATAAATCGTCGCCGTATCGAGGAAATCATACCCGAGATCCAAAGCCCGGTTGAGCAGCGTGTCGGACTCTTCTTCCGGGATGGGTGCATTATAGGCGTGCATCATATTCATACAGCCGAGACCAACCGGATTGACGCTAAACGGTCCGACATTTCGATTTTGCATTTCAGGAGACTCCAAACGGGTTTTACGGGCTTCGACTAACACGCGAAATTGCGTTCGTTAATCGGTGTCGGCGGAGTTTCGTTTGCGAGACCGTTTTTCGCGCCGACAGCGCTCAGAGCAATAGACGATCTTGTCCCAGTTTCGCTCCCACTTCTTGCGCCAATTGAACGGGCGCGCGCAGACCGGGCAGGTCTTAGAAGGTAGGTTTTGCTTTTTCATCGCGGCGCGTCCTCAGCGCCGAGCGGTAGGGAAAGCTGCATATCTGACACTTTGGCTTTTCGCTTTTGTCCACGCATCGGAATGCCAGACTTGCGGCTGCCATGCTTATTCTGAATCGCATCTGCGGTTTTGCGAAAGCCGTTTCCTTTTCGAATCGCCCAGACTTTTTGGCGGGCCTCGCGCGCGGCCTCCATATGATCAACAATCGACATCGGGTAGGCCTTGCCGAGCACGCCGCCGGCTCCCTCCCACGTCCAGGGCTCGTGAATGAACGTGTCCGGCACCTCACTGAGTTCGGGCACCCAGCGCCGAATGAAAGCGCCGTCCGGATCCTGGTCCTGGCCTTGTTTCACCGGATTATAGATGCGGATTGTATTTATCCCGGTGGTGCCCGATTGCATCTGCACCTGCGGCCAGTGAATGCCGGGTTCGTAGTCTGTGAATGACCGCGCCAAGTGTTCACCCGGTTTGCGCCAATCGAGCCAGAGATGATAGCTCGCCACCGCCATCAGCATGGCGCGCATTCGGAAATTCATCCAGCCTGTCGCATTGAGCGCGCGCATGCAGGCGTCCACAAAGGGCAATCCGGTTTCACCCTTACACCACGCTGCCAGGCGCACGGCATCCGGTTCGCTTGGCCGTAATCCGTTACAGGCCGCATGCAAGTTGCGATATTCGAGCTGCGGCTCATCTTCGAGCTTTTGAGTAAAGTGGTCGCGCCAATGCAATCGCCCCTGAAAGGAGGACATGGATCCGCGCCAGCCGCCTTTGACTGCATCGGCTTTCAGTTGTCGTTGCCGCGCCCATCCAGCCTGCGCGGTTTCACGCATCGATAGCGTGCCCCAGGCCAAGTGCGGAGACAGGCGCGAGCAATGTTCTGCGCCGGCAGCCGGGCTCGACATGGCACGGCGATACGGCGCTCCGCGCTCGTGAAGAAAACTCTCAAGCGTAGAGAGGCCTGCTTCGCGCCCACCGCGCTGTCGGCCTGGGCATAAGTCTGGCACAAGGCCGAGATCGGCTGCGGTTGGAATGTCACCCAGCGAGACCCCGGAGACCGGCTCTAAGCCACGCGGCGCCTCGGTCTCAGGCTCACCCATGAAGGCGTCCCAGCGTTTCGCCCAGCCATTGCGACTCTTCAGGCGACGGATCACACCCGCTTGGCGAATCTCCGTCCAGGCCAGGCCTGTCTGTTTGGCCCAGGCAGCAACCTTGAGGTCGCGCGCATATGTCCAACCATTTCCGGTCTCTTCATGCGACCAAAGCGCGATCCCTCCGAACTTGCGACGCGCGCGCTCCAAGATCTCAACTGTATCTCCGACGCGGACAACCAATGGCTGCCCAAGCGCTGCGAGCTCTCCGCGAAGCTCGATCAAGCTCTCTCGAACAAACGCCCATTGCCGCGCTGAATAATCCGGCAGCTGCCACAGGTCCGGCTCAGCAATGAAGAGCGGCAGAACAGGCCCCTGCCGCGCCGCCATCACCAAAGCTCGGTGATCATGCACACGCAGATCCCGTTTGAACCAGACAATTTGGAGCGGTCTTGAACTCATATGTCAGGACATAGAGCGCTCAAGAAATGCTTCGAGAGCGCACAACCGCGCCGGGTCTAACGTGTCCTTACCTCACCCACGCGCCAGGGGCGTTGGTGCGGTAGCCGAGGGACTGGTAGGCTGCGTCGACGACGCTCTGCCCGCGCGCGTTTAGGAGCAGGCCTGGCCCCATCTGATTCATCGTGTAGCTGAACGCCAATCCGCAATCCGGGTCGGCAAACCCGATCGATCCGCCAGCACCAACATGACCGAAGGCCGCTTCGCCCATAATTGCGCTTTTCTGATCGCCTTGCGGATAAGCGCGGTTGTCCATGGATTTCATAAAGCCGGAGGCAAAGCGTGATGGCAGCAGCAGCGTCGCATCAATTCCAGAGGCTGTCGTCACCCGCGTCATAGCTGCCAGCCGGTCCGCAGAAACGAGAGAGCCATCATTCGTGGCGAGCGGCGTATACCAAGCCACCTGCCCGCGCGCATTGGCAATCCCGCCTGCGCCGCCAATCTCAGCCTTTTGGGCTTCTGGATCATTCATGTTCCAGCCGCCTGTGTTCAGGAAAGAGAGAGATTGAAGCGATTGCGGCTCGGTGAGCAGCTTGATCGTGAAGGCAGTCGGCTCATCGCCTTCTTTCGGTTCATACATCCGAATCGGTGCGAGCGGTTTTGCAAAATCATCCGGCACACCAATCCAGAAATCAGCGCCGGTTTTGCTCGCAACCTCATCCGCAAAAAACTGACCGAGCGATTTTCCGGACACTCGCCGGACCAGCTCACCGACCGTCCAGCCAAAATTGATCATGTGATAGCCGTTGCGCGTGCCAGGCTCCCACCAGGCCTCTTCGTCTTCCATGCGTGAGATCATATAATCCCAGTCGAGAAACCCGCCCTCGCGGACCGGATCGCGCAAGGCGGGAACAGCGCTTTCATGGTTCAGCATCATCTGAACCGTGGTTTGTTCTTTGCCATTCTTAGCGAAGCCCGGCCAATAGTCTGACACCAAAGCTGCCGGGTTCAATTCCCCCCGATCGATCAGGATATGAGCGCAAAGTGCCGTCGCCGCCTTGGTACAGGAAAATACGATTGAGACCGTGTCCTCTTGCCAGGCTTCACCCGTGTCAGGGTTCGCCATGCCACCCCATAAATCGACTTTGGTTTCGCCATTCACGCTGAGGCAAACCGACGCCCCGACCTCGCCGCGTTCAGCAAAATTGCGCTCAAATTCTTCGCGGACGCGCTCAAATTGTGGATCACAGTGACCTTGCACCTGGCTCATGGCGGGGCTCCTCCTATATATGCAGATCATAGAAGCAGGGTTTCGGGCGCGGCGCGAGGCTGACTTTGGGGCACGCAGCACGCGCGAGGAGCCGGCCATGGCAAACAAGCAAGCGATCTTTCTCGAAGGCAATTTGCTGCGCCACATCATCATTATGGCCTCGTCCGCCAGCATTGGCTTGGTCTCGATCTTCTTGGTCGATTTTGCCGATTTGCTGTTCATTTCCATGCTCGGCGAAGCCGAGCTCGCCGCCGCCGTTGGATTTGCGGGCACCGTCTTGTTCTTCACATTCTCGGTTTCAATTGGGATGACCATCGCGACCAGCGCACTGGTGGCGCAGCGACTGGGCCAAGGCGATCCGGTCGAGGCCCGAAAGATCGCAACCAGTGTGATTCTGTTCGGGATTGGCGTGACCAGCTTGCTGGCTTTGATTTGCTGGATCTATGCGCCGAGCCTACTCGGACTGATTGGCGCGCAAGGCTACACGCAAGAGATGGGCGTTCGCTACTTCCGGATCGTTGTCGCAGCCATGCCGATCGCGGCGGTTGGGATGATGGCGAGCGGGATCTTGCGAGCCCATGGCGATGCCCGCCGCGCGATGACCGTGACCCTGGTGGCAGGCGCGGTGAACGCGATCTTAGATCCAATCCTGATCTTCTGGGTCGGGCTGGGCTTAGAAGGCGCAGCTTATGCCTCTGTGGCGGCGCGCTTTGCCACGCTCGCCACAGCGCTCTATCCGATTTTCAAACACTATGGCGGCTTCGCAAAAGTCGATCTGCCGCGCTTCAAAACAGACTTAAAGCCAATCATCGCAATCGCGGCGCCGGCCATGCTGACCAATGTCGCGACACCGATTGGCAATGGCTTCGTCACCCGCGCGATTTCAGAGTTTGGCGACAGCGCGGTGGCGGCAATGGCGGTGACCGGACGTCTAACGCCGCTCGCCTTCTGTGTGATCTTTGCGCTCTCTGGCGCGGTCGGTCCGATCATTGGACAGAATTTCGGTGCCAAACAGTTTGGCCGCGTACGGGGCACGCTGATCAAGGCGGTTCAGTTCACGGCGATTTATGTAGCTGTGATGTGGGCGATATTGATGCTCGCGCATGGTTTTATCTCTGCCAGTTTCCAGCTCAGCGAAGACGGCGCGAATATCGTCTTCTGGTTTGCGCTGGTCGTGGCGCCACTCTTCCTGTTCAACGGGACTTTGTTTGTCTCGAACGCAGCGTTCAACAATTTGCGGCGGCCTTTATTCTCGACCTTCCTGAACTGGGGCAAGAACACGATTGGCGTGGTACCCTTCATTGCGGTCGGCGCGGCGATGGGCGGCGCGCCTGGCGTCTTGATCGGCCAAGCGATAGGCGGCGTGCTGTTCGGTATTGCCGGCTTCTGGCTCGCTTATCGATTGGTGGGACGCTATGAGAGCGGCAAATCAGATCCGGACAAAGGCCTCAAATTTCCGCTGATGCGGCGCCGCGCCGAGGCGCCATTTAACTCTCCGCGCAGCTAAATCATCAGACTTAGGCCTGGCATTCACCATATAATTCACTGACGCGAAACAGTTTAAGTACTGCGCCTGTAATAATTATGCTTTTCAAGTAGTTTTGAGACATGAGAGCAATGACGGATAGCTTATAGGATGTGAATTCTACCCCTCAACTAGGAGCAAGCGTCGCCCGCGACCTGTCGTCGGCGCCGTCGGTACATTGAGGGAGTATTTCATGTTGAACAAACTAATGGGCGCAACGGCGCTTGGGGTCGTAATGAGCGCTGGGATCGGATTGACGGCACAGGCGCAGGGCAATCCGACTCCGGATTGTCGAGAGAATCCAGATGGCCCATTTGATGTTGTTGACGAATTGGGGATTACGATTCTTGATCCGAACAACATCCCCTTCGCTCTCCAGGGCGAAGGGCTTGAATGCGGCACCGGGGCTGAGGCAACCGCCGCCAACACGCAGGCTACGGGAACCAATGCCAAGGCAACGGCACAAAGCGCAACCGCGATTGGGGATGGCGCGCAGGCCTTAGCGTTCCAGGCAACAGCGCTTGGCATGAATGCGCAGGCCGCAGCTGCAAACACCACGGCCGTTGGGCAAGGGGCCGCCGCGGTATCAGAGAATGCCACCGCCGTTGGACAGGGTGCCCAAGCGATAGCGAGAAATTCAAGCGCGTTTGGTCAAGACGCATTTGTGGATGAGCCTTCCGCTTATAGTGTCGCGATTGGGCGAAACGCTCGCGTTGAGAGCGTTCCTGATGACCCCAATACCGACGACGCGGACGAGTCAGTAGATTCTACAGATTCAGTTGCGATCGGCTCTTTCTCACTGGTGCAAGGCGATGAATCAGTCGCGGTTGGAGATAGTGCAGAAGCTAAAGCATCCAATGCAGTGGCCCTCGGCTCTGAATCAGAGGCCCTAGCGGATGACGGGATCGCGATCGGACTACGCGCAAGGGTCGGCGATGAGGCGACACGAGCGATCTCGATTGGGGATAACGCGTTCAATTACTCGGAAGGCGCGATCAATATTGGGGCGGCTGCGCAGGTCGATGAGGACTCCGAATTTGCAATTGCCTTCGGATATAGCGCGGATGTCGGGGAAGACGCAGATGACAGTATTGCGATCGGACGAGACGCGAGCATCGAAGACGAGGCAACCATGTCACTCGCCATGGGGGCGTCTACAAGTGTGGATTCCATCGGAGGCTTAGCGCTTGGACACAACGCAGACGTGGACGCGAATGCAGAGGGGGCCGTCGCGATCGGTAAAGACGCTGACGTAAACGCGAATGCAGGCAATAGCGTTGCAATAGGTCAAGACGCCCTGGTCGACGAGGACGCCCTGCAATCAGTTGCAATCGGTGGCAATGCAGACGTCCGAAAAGACGCCATTTATGGAGTCGCCATCGGTAATCTTGCCGTTATTGATGAAGGACATGAAGAAAGCACAGCGGTGGGTTTTCAGGCTTATGCCGACGCTGATTACGCTGTCGCACTCGGTGCAAACGCTAAGGTTTATGGAGATAACGGCGTTAGCATCGGCTATAACGCGAATGTATCTCTGCAGGGAGGGGGCGTCGCGATTGGAGGAAACTCTAGTGTGGAAGCCATTTATGGTGTCGCCTTGGGAGATCAGTCCAAGGTTTCAATTGACGCCTTTAACGGCATCGCCATAGGACATATGGCTAACGCGGCCCACAATAACTCCGCTGCATTTGGCGCGCGCGTTTCTACCCAACGGGCATTCCAATACATATTCGGCGGTGAGTTTACCAATTACACGATGCCGGGCATCGTCTCGGACGAATCGAGAGCGGTGCAGTCTGGCCCGCTTTCGCTGGTCTTGACCGATGCATTTGGTAATCTTGCCAGCGATGGCGGCGATACGCTCAGCCGCATTCTCGCTGGGATCAATTCGAACGCGGGTGGGATCCGAGATATCAGACAGTCGCTAGCATCTTCGCCAACGTCGCCGACAACGCCAACCACTCCGACCACGCCGACGACTCCAACAACGCCGGATGGAATGGAGGCGCAAGAGAAAGCGATTGCTGACAACACCGCGTCGATTGGCATGAACAAGCAAGCGATCAATACGAACACGCAGGAGATCGCGGCGGTGAAATCGACCAGTAGTGAGAACCAGCAACGGGTTGCGCGGGCGGAAGAGACCCTGGAAACCCACGCTGAAAGCATCCGCAAAAACACCCAGCAGGTAAGCTTGATGAATTCGCGGTTTGAGTCGATTGGCCTGCAGCTTGATGCTCTGGCGCAACAGGTCTCCAGCAATACCGAGCAAATTCAAGAGAATACGGCCGGGATCGCAATCGCCAATGCCATGGCCGGCAGCTCTTGGCTGCAAGCCAACGAGACCCAGGCCTTCACGGCCAATTGGGGCTATTACAACAATTCCAGCGCCTTCGCATTCAGCGCCACCCAGCGGCTCGACAAGAACTGGTCAGCCAATATGGGCATCGGTGTCTCAACGGATGAAGGGGAAGTCGGCGCCCGCGCGGGTATCCGATACGGTTGGTAAGCCGAAAACTGAAACGCGCGGGCGACAGAGGCCTGCGCGTTTGACATCGAACACATGAAGAAGGCCGCCCCTGGAGAGAAAGAGGCGGCCTTTTTGATAGGTGAGCTATGAAACTTAGTGGCGGTTGCTCAGACGAGCGCGACGCCGACGCCGCTTGTCCAACATGCTTGTGCCTGTCTCCTCTTGAACTTCGGGAGCTGGGGCTTTGATCTCGACAACTGGCTTCGCGATATAGATCGCATTGATCTCAGTTGCCGGAAGGGTGTTGCGAGGCACCGCGATTTGGGCTGTTTCTGTTTCGCGGACTTGCGGGTTCATTGTTTCATTCCTTTGTAAATTCAGGGGATTAGCCTGATCAGCGGGGGTTGAAGCTGTTTGTTTGTTGCCGCCGATGAAGAGTAATTGGGAAAGTCCTTATTGTTTTTCAATAAGTACATATCGTTTTTCGGCAATTATTTTTGAAAATCGTTTAAATTCAGAGACATAGAAATCACGATTTTTTCCAAGAAAAACAATGTTACCGATAACAGAAACGGTCATAGCGGGCTGAATTTGGTGCAAAGCTCTGGTCAGAGGCGCCGGAATGATCAATCTTGACCAAAAGAAAGATACACGCCCCGGCGCACGGGCGACTTCGGGAGGCCATTATGAAACGAGATATTGATCTGGATCTAAAGCAACGCGCACAACAAGTCCTGCCGAACGGCGTCTATGGCCATGAATCAACGCTGCTGCTGCCAGAGACATATCCGCAATTCTTCAGCAAGGCCGAAGGCGCTTATTTGTGGGATGCGGATGGCAATAAGTATCTCGACTTTATGTGCGCCTATGGACCGAACCTGCTCGGCTATGCTGATCCGCGCGTGAACGAGGTTGCCATTGCTCAGCTGGCCAAGGGTGACGCGATGACCGGCCCCTCCCCCGCCATGGTCGAGCTCGCGGAAACCATGACCGACATGGTCAGCCATGCCGACTGGGCGATGTTTTGCAAGAATGGCACTGATGCGACCACAATGGCGAAAACCATCGCGCGCGCGCAGACCGGAAAACGGATCATCCTGGTTGCCGCCGGCGCCTATCACGGCGCAGCCCCCTGGTGCACCCCGATGCCGGCTGGCGTGATCGATGAAGATCGCGCTTATATTCAAACCTACGACTATAATAGTGTCGAAAGCCTCGAAGCGGCGGTCAAAACCGCTGGCGATGATCTGGCCGGGATCTTTGCGACACCGTTCAAGCATGACGCCTTTACCGATCAGGCGCTTCCCGATCCGGCCTATGCGAAACGCGCGCGTGAGTTATGTGATCAAACCGGTGCGATGCTGATCGTTGACGACATTCGCGCCGGGTTCCGTCTGGCGCGGGACTGCAGCTGGGAGCTGATCGGCGTTCGCCCGGACCTCAGCACCTGGGGAAAGAGTTTCGCCAACGGCCTGCCCATCTCCGCATTGCTGGGGTCCGATCGCGCCCGTGAGGGGGCTGCCGCGATCTACGCCACCGGCTCATTTTGGTTCTCCGCCGTACCAATGGTGGCAGCCCTGAAGACGCTGCAGATTCTGCGGGAGTCCGATTACCTGGAACATATGCTGGCGCTCGGAACGCAATTGCGCGGCGGCTTGCAAGACGCCGCCGCGTCGACCGGGATTGGGTTCCGGCAAACAGGCCCGGTTCAGATGCCGCTCTTCCTGTTTGACGAGGATCCGGATTTTCGTGTCGGCTTTGCCTGGTCTGAGGCAATGCTCAGACGCGGCATTTACGTTCATCCCTGGCACAATATGTTCTTGTGCCAAGCCATGACGGAAGCCGACATCGCACAGACAATCGCTGCGGCGCGCGAGGCATTTGTTGAGGTCAAAGACAATCGCGCTGCGCTGGAACCGCACCCGGTCGTGGCTGCGATGTTCTCGGCCATGGCGGCGGAGTAACCCCACTCAAAAACGAAAAAAGGGGCAACCAAAAGGCTGCCCCAGTTCGAAGAATACGCAATTTTAGAGGGTTTCTAAAAACGCGTTCTCAAGGTCACGCCATATGTCGCGGGATCCTGAGTGAATTGACCGCGTGCGCGATTGCCTTCGCCTCCACGCAGCGGAATGTTGAAGGTCACGTTCTTGGTGATTTCATCCGTGACGTTGCGCCCCCAGAATTCGAGGGTCCAGCGGTCGTCTGGTGATGAAACGCCCACTCGCAAGTTCACTTTCGTGTGCGAGTCTTGAATATCGCCTGGCAGCAAGACATCCGACAGAAGCTCTGTTGGCTGCGTACTGGTTCGACGATCATCCTCGTAACGCAGGTTCGCATTGGCAAACCAGTTGAAGTTCTCGAAGGTCGACTCATAAGTCGCACCGGCCACAATCACGTTCTCTGGCGCATTGGTCAGGGAGTTACCGCAAAGGTTTGCAGCGTTCGGATTGAAAGCTGGATCAGACTGATCAAGCACGTCACAATTGTTTGGATAACGCGCATCTGAATAGGTCCAGTTGAAGTTGGCCGACAGATTGTTTGTCAGCTGCGCTTCAGTTTCGACTTCGATCCCGGTGGCTTTCGCTTTTCCGACATTGAAGGTCTGGAAGCGAATGCCGGTAAATTCGAGCACCTGGAACCCTTCAAGATCCTGATGGAAGACCGCAACGTTAGCACGTGCACGTCCGTCAAACAGGGTAGACTTGAGGCCAAGCTCCCAAGCGTCGACAAGTTCGGAGTCAAACCGTGGATCTGCACCGCCTGCGGCCGCAGACGCATCCAAGTTAAATCCACCAGACTTAAAGCCGTGCGTGAAACCACCATAGACATTGATGTCCGGGGTGATCGAGTAGCCGAGCTTGATTGTGTAGACCAATTCTTCGTCGTCGAACGAGTCATCAAACTCCTGCGGCAAGAGGCCAGCCAGTGGTGATGCGGAGAATGGCGCGAAGAACGGACCGAAATTCTCTTCATTGAAGACTGGCGCTGCGAAGATGAAACAGTTCAGAGCGACCGCTGGGCCAGCCAAAGAAGCCGGGATGGCGTCTGGATTTGTTGCCAAGGTCGTGAACGTCCCGAGACAGGCATCGAAATTCCCATCCAGCTGCTCAAAGCTGCCATCTTTGCTTTCTTCAACGTAGCGAAGACCAACGGTCAGATCCAGATTATCCGTCAGAGCCAAGATGTTGTGGGTGAAGATCGAGAAGGACTCACCTTCTTGCAGGAAGGCGTTGCTCGCAAAGTCACCATTGGCATCAGCGCCGCCTGCGAAGGCCCGCAAAACGTTTGCCGATTGACCAAGCAAGCCTGCGCTCACCCCGCTTTGGAACTCATCCAACAGCGTCAGAGATCCACGAGAATCGATGGTTTCATCAGAGTAGTAAAGACCAATCAGCCAGTCCAAACGATCGTTGAACGCCGAATCCTGCAATCTCAATTCGTGCGTTATTGTTTCAATCTCGGTGACGTTACCACCTGGAGTGAACGGGCTGCCTGGTGTTGCTTGCGCCTCTGGCGAACGTCCCACCGTAAAGATGTTTAGACTTGTGTAATCGGTACTCCGGAAAGTTTCGTCTTCGAAGTCGCGGTACGCACCGATATAGGTGAGATCACCGAGTGGCGTATCGACATTATACTCCAAGGTGGTCTGCTCCCCAGAAAGTGGTCCATTATTTGAGTTAGTACCGGCTTCAGATATGGAGCTGAACTATGGGCAAGAGACTGAAGCCTGAAGAGATTATTGCGAAGCTGCGGGAGGTTGAGGTTCGCCTCGCTCGCGGAGAGACGGCGGCGCAGGCTGCCCGTTCAATCGGCGTGACCGAGCAGACCTACTATCGCTGGCGCAAAGAGTATGGCGGGCTGCAGGTCGGCCAGGCCAAACGGATGAAAGAGATTGAGAAGGAGAACGCGCGGTTGCGGCGGGCTGTCTCTGATCTGACGCTAGACAATCAAATCCTGCAGGAAGTCGTGCGGGGAAAGTACTAAGCCCTTCACGCAAACGCCTTGCGATCGATCATGTGGTGGAAGAGCTGGGCGCGTCGGAGCGCCGGGCTTGCCGCGTGATCGGTCAGCATCGCTCTACGCAGCGCAAGGTCAGGACACCTCGCGGTGACGAGCCTGCGCTGACAGAAGCGATCACTAGGCTCGCCACGCATTTCGGCCGATACGGCTATCGCCGGATCACGGAACTGCTGAGGCGAGACGGCTGGCATGTGAATGAGAAGCGCGTCTATCGCATATGGCGACGTGAAGGGCTCAAAGTCCCGCAGAAGCAACCCAAACGCGGGCGACTGTGGTTGAATGATGGATCGTGCGTGAGGCTCAGGCCTGCACACAAGGGCCATGTCTGGTCCTATGACTTCGTCCAGGACCGCACCCATGATGGAAAGGTTTTCCGCATGCTGTGCGTCATCGACGAGCACACGCGTGAGTGTCTCGCGATACGTGTCGAGCGGCGCCTGAACTCTCGGGATGTTCTGGATGTGCTTGGCGAGCTGTTCGTGCGGCACGGCGCACCAGAGCATATACGCTCTGACAATGGACCAGAGTTTATCGCCATCGCGCTAAGGGAGTGGCTGCAGCGCATCGGCGTCGAAACGCTGTACATCACGCCGGCAAGTCCATGGGAGAATGGCTACTGCGAAAGCTTCAACTCCAAGCTCAGAGATGAGTTGCTGGCCCGAGAAATCTTCTACGATCTACGCGAAGCCAAGGCCCTCATAGAAGGCTGGAGGTACCATTACAACACGGCCAGACCGCACTCTTCTCTGGGCTATAAAGCGCCCGCGCCAGAAGCCATCTTGCCCGCAGCGATCATACTGCCTTACCATGTGGAGGTAGCAGCATGATCGCTGCTACGTGGAAACCGCCGGACTAACAAAGACGGTGGACCACCTCGGTGGGGCAGACCATATAAACCCTAGCACTCAGGAAATATTCAAATAATTGATTCCGCTTCGCCCACATTATTATTCATCAACGGCAGCGAAAAACAATATGTTTCTCTACGAGCGAAACCATAAATTTTTCAACGTATCTTTTTTTAGTAAAAATTAGTAGCAGGCGATCCGCGAGTGGGAATGTCCCGAACCGATATGATCAACCAGATTGGACTACGTTACTGGTTTCTGCTTTGCCACACAAAGCAGAAACCATCTCCCCCACCCCTAAAGCCCGAGCTCTTCTTCGCGGAGTTTTTTGACTTGGTCGCGTAGGCGGGCGGCGTCTTCGAATTCGAGATTGGCGGCGGCTTCGCGCATTTGTTTTTCGAGATCGGCGACCACGGCCTGGAGGTTGTGGCCCTGGCCAGGCTCGAAGGCGGTTTGCTCTTCGGCGACGGCTTTCTTGCGGGACTTGCCGCCTTTGAGCTGCGTGCGCCCGCCCGGTTTCTCGCCGAGCTCACCAAGAATGTCGGCCACCTCGCGCTTGATCGTGGTCGGGGTGATGCCATGTTCGGCATTATAAGCCTGTTGTTTCTCACGGCGCCGCTCGGTCTCTTCCATAGCGCGCTGCATTGAGCCGGTAATCTTGTCGGCATACAGGATGACGCGCGCCTCGGCGTTACGAGCAGCCCGTCCAATTGTCTGTACCAGCGAGGTTTCAGAGCGCAGGAAGCCCTCCTTATCGGCGTCGAGAATGCCGACCAGGCCGCATTCCGGGATGTCGAGGCCTTCGCGGAGCAGGTTGATGCCGACCAGAACGTCAAACTCACCAAGGCGCAGATCGCGGATGATCTCGATCCGCTCCACCGTGTCGACATCGGAGTGCATGTAACGGACTTTGATGCCCTGCTCGTGCAGATATTCGGTCAGGTCTTCGGCCATTTTCTTGGTCAGCGTGGTGACCAGGGTGCGGAAGCCGGCCGCGGTCGTGTTGCGGATCTCGGCGGTCAGATCATCGACCTGGTTTGTGGTGCCGGTCGAGACGGGCCGAACGGTGACTTCGGGGTCCAGCAGGCCGGTCGGTCGGATGACTTGCTCGGTAAAGACGCCGCCGGTGCGCTCCAGCTCCCACGGGCCGGGCGTGGCTGAGACGTGCACGGTTTGCGGCCGCATGGCCTGCCATTCCTCAAACTTGAGCGGGCGATTGTCGAGGCAAGACGGCAGGCGGAAGCCATACTCGGCAAGCGTGCGCTTGCGCGAGAAGTCGCCTTTATACATGGCCCCGATTTGCGGCACGGTCTGGTGCGACTCATCGACGAAGACCAAGGCATTGTCCGGCAAATATTCGAACATGGTTGGCGGCGGATCGCCTGGCTTGCGGCCGGTGAGATACCGGGAGTAGTTCTCAATCCCGTTACAGCTGCCCGTCGCGGCCATCATTTCCAGATCATATTGAACCCGCTGCTCAATGCGCTGCGCTTCCAGCAGTTTGCCCTCTTTCTGGAAGTGTTCGAGCGTTTGCTTGAGCTCGACTTTGATTTGCTCAATCGCCTGATTGAGCGTCGGCCGCGGCGTCACATAGTGGCTGTTCGCATACAGTTTGATGGCTGGCAGCGTCTCCGACTTTCGGCCGGTCAGCGGGTCAAACTCGGTAATGCTCTCAAGCTCATCGCCGAAGAAGGACAGCTTCCACGCGCGGTCTTCATAGTGCGCCGGGAAGATATCGATGATATCGCCCTTCATCCGGAAAGAGCCGCGCTGGAAGGCCATGTCGTTGCGGGTATATTGCAGCTCAACCAGCAGCTTCGCGACCTCGCGTGGATCGATCCGCTGCCCGGCCTCAAGCTTGCGCGTCATGGACGTATAGGTCTCAACCGACCCGATGCCGTAAATGCACGAGACGGACGCGACGATGATACAATCATCGCGCTCCAGGATGGCGCGGGTCGCAGAATGGCGCATACGGTCGATCGCTTCATTGATCGAGCTTTCTTTCTCAATGTAGAGATCGCGCCGCGGGACATAGGCCTCCGGCTGGTAATAGTCATAATAGGAGACGAAATACTCAACCGCATTATTCGGGAAGAAGGATTTGAACTCCCCGTAAAGCTGCGCCGCCAGTGTCTTGTTTGGCGCCAGGATTAAGGCTGGCCGCTGCGTCGCCTCGATAATCTTCGCCATGGTAAAGGTCTTACCCGTGCCCGTGGCGCCGAGCAGAACCTGGTCGCGTTCGCCGCCCTGGATCCCTTCGACCAGTTCCGGAATGGCGGTGCGCTGATCGCCAGCTGGATCATAGGGCGAGCTGACCTTGAGTTCGATCCCGCCTTCAAGCTTTTCCCAGCGCCGATCGGGGCGATGCGGCGTCCACTCACTCGACGACAATCCGCCGACGGCATCAAGAGCCGCGCCGCTCAAATTGAAAACACTTGGCGCTTCTGAAACGCGGGACCCACTATCGTTTGGCATGCCCCTTAATTAGGTGTTTTTCGGGTCACCGCAAACAAAAAGGGCGGCCTCAAAGACCGCCCTTCTTCACTGCTGACAGAATTTGTCTACATGCCGCACGTTGTCGT
>JALUWJ010000048.1 GCA_027019605.1 Henriciella sp.
ATGACTCGCTCGCACAGGTCGAAGGCAGCGAGCTGCGCAGTGTTCGCTACGACCGGCTCCGTCGGCAAATGACGGTGTCCGTGGCGTTTGAGAGTTTCGCGGATGTCGATCGATTGACGACGATCGTGACAGAGTCTGGGCTCAATGCACGGTCGGGTGACTCTCGGCAAAGTGGATCGAAAGTGATCGGCGATCTAACCTTGGAGAGCGGCGCATGACGGCCTGGTGGACAAGCCTCGCTGACCGCGAGCGCCTTCTGATATCGATAGCAGGTGTGCTCACCGCGCTTGTGGTGCTTTGGCAGTTTGCGCTGGTGCCAACCATGACCGCCCGGGCGGAAGCGCGCGCGAATTTGGAAGAGGCGGACCGCGATCTATCGCGCATTCAAGAAACCTATATGCGCAAACGCGCGCTTGGAGCGGCGGCACCGGCAAACGCGCGCCCGACCTCTGCGAGCATTGAGGATTTCAAAGCCGCGATCACCGGTTCAGCCGGGGATATCGGACTTTCAATCGCGCGCCTCCAAGGCGATACTGATACGAGCGTTCGGTTGGTGTTTGAGAACGCCGACCCAAGGCTGATTTTCCTTTGGCTGGAAGATGTGCAAGCAAAGCATAGCGGTCAGGTCATGCGCTTTAATATGGAGCAAGCCGGCAGCGGTCTGGTGCGCGTCAATGTCGATCTCGCGGCTGGAGGATTGTGATGCGCCGGCTGTTACTCCTCATCGTTTTCATCCTTGTTCTGCTCGGAGCAGCGATTGCCTATATGCCCCTTGGCTTTGTGCTGGACCGGTCTGGCGCCGGCGCGGCAGGCATTGGCTGGGCAAAAGTGGATGGGACCATCACAAAAGGTCGAATTAGCGGCCTTTATATTTCCACTCAGCCACTCGGCGATGTCACGCTAAAGCTGCGCCCGCTTTCGCTGCTATCGTTGAGCCCATCCTATGATGTTCAATGGGGCGGCGCCGCCGGGCGGGGCACCGGTATCCTGACCTTCACGCGAACCACATTGATCGGCGAAGAAATCCGCATGCAGCAGGAAATCGGCGCCTTGGAATCGCTGTCACCGCCGGTGCGTGCCATGGGCGGGCAGTTGCGGGTTGCTGATGGGTCTTTTCGCATCTCGAAAACAGGATGCGAGCAAGCCAGCGGCACACTCTCGACGGATGCGCTTTCTACGCTGGCAGCCCAATACGGCCGTCAATTCGGACAGATTTCTGGGCCCATTGACTGCGAAACTGGATCGTTTCTGATTGATATGGAAGGACGATCCGATGCGGGCGACGAGGTTGCCATCGAGGCGAAGGCGGCTTTGACCGGGCAGGGGGAGTTTGTCACTCGTATCCGTACTCAAGATACGCAGATCATTATCGCGCTCACACAGATTGGCTTTGAGCGAGAGAATGGTGAGTTTGTGTATCGTCAATCTCGAAGCGCAGGGATCCAATGATGCTACGTTCATTACTCGCGACGGTCGCGCTTGCTGTGGGGCTGACGAGCTGCAGTTCCACACCAGACCTCGATCCAGAAGCAGCAAGAGCCCAGATGCTCGCTTTGGCCCCGGCAATTGACAGTGTGCCGTCATCTGGCCTCGGCCCTCAGGAAGTGTTGGCTGGTGAGTGTGCGCTCTTTCTGTGGAGCCAAACCGACACATCGAAATTCATCTTTTTCTCGAAAGCGCTCTCCGGCACAGCCGCATTTGCTCAAGGTGAAACCCCGATTTCGCTGATTCAGACGGGGGCGGGCGGAAACATCTTCGGTCAGTTTAACACTGAAACGCGCTATGCCTCTGATGATGGCCGGGAGCTCGCCCTGGAAGTGGTGCCGGGAGAACGGATGAATGGGGGGCAGCGCGTGGAGCGTGGTTTGATCACCCTCACCGATAAGGAAGGGTGGCTGACAAAGCTGCCAGTCTTGGGTGTGCGCGCCTGCCAGCCGGAATGAGCAGTCTCGCCGCGCCCACAGTTTTTACACATCATGCGCCAGGGGAAACTCGGGCTGCCGCGTTCGCTGCCAATGGGCAACCGATCAAGCTGTTCTGCGCGCGCTGGTCCGGGAGCGGCGAACGCGCCCGATATGGAGACGTTTCCAACGCGCGGTTGCGCTCTTTTGTTGATGATTTGCAAGGCGCGTTCCTCGTTCTCCCCTCCGGAGAAGAAGCATTCTTGCGGCTGAAATCGCGCGATGGCCTGACGGAAGGCGCATTGCTTCGCGTGATTGTGCGCAGCGAAGCCAGGTTTGAGAAACTCGCGCGCGTCGCCAGGTTTCAAGGATCGATGTTTGATCGATCGCCGTTTGAGCTGTGGTGCGATCAATTCTCCGACAACCCAAAAGACAGTGTGCGCGAGGATCCGGAGAAAGTCGCGGTTGCGTTTGATGAAGCTTTGGCGCCATCAATCACCCTGCCAAATGGGGGGCGCCTGCATATTGAACGTACGCGCGCACTCACCACGTTCGATATCGATACCGCGGGTCGCAAAGGACGCGGCAGCGCGGGCGCGCGGGCGCTCGCCACCAATCGAGAGGCCACGCTTGAAATGGCGCGGCAGGTGAGCCTGCGCGGATTGGGGGGGAATCTCGTGCTGGATTGTCTCAGTCCGCTCAACGCAGAGGCGCGCCAACAATTGCAATCGGCGGCGCAATCGACGTTCAAACAGCTCGGGATAGACGGCGTTAAAGCCCTGAAACCATCGCCCATCGGATTGCTGGAAGTGTCAGTTCCCTGGCGCTACATGCCGATTGAAGATCAGATAAACCAAAACCCAGCTGAGGCAGAGCTGCTTGCATTGCTGCGCGAAGGTCAGCGGGAGGCGAACGCCTCTCCAATGCAATTTTTCGAATTGTGTCTTGGCGGTGCGACGTGGCAGGCCTATCTCTCGCGTCGAGCCGATGCCGATGCGGCGATCGAGAAACACTTTAATGGGCGACTGACGGTGTCAGAAAGCCCAGGCCCGGAAAGCAGGATCGTAAAGCGATGAGCAAAAAGAAGTGTCCCGTTTGTGAATCGCGTTTGGTCGCGGCTGAGTTCAAACCGTTTTGTTCGAAGCGCTGCGCAGATGTCGATCTCTCGCGCTGGCTGAAAGGCGGATACGCTATTCCGGGGCGGCCAGCCGACCAGGCGGATGAAGTTCCAAGCGGCCCGGATCCCTCAGACGCGTGAGGCACGCATTCCTGTGTGATTTGCATTGATACATTGGTCGCACAAAGGGGGCTTGCCCTTCTTTGGGGACTCAATTAGGGAGCCAAAAAGGGAGCTCCCCACATGAATATCCGACAAGCGATCACCTTTGACGACGTGCTTTTGCAGCCCGGCGCGAGTGAGGTCACACCGTCCGAGGTTGATGTTTCGACCCGGCTCACCAAAGCAATCAATCTGAACATTCCGCTGATCTCTGCGGCGATGGACACCGTCACCGAAGCCCGTCTAGCGATCGCGATGGCGCAGGCGGGCGGGATTGGCGTCGTTCACCGTAATTTCTCGGTCGAAGAGCAAGCGGCTCAAGTGACTCAGGTCAAAAAGTTCGAAAGCGGCGTCGTCATGAACCCCGTGACGATTGAACCATCCGCAAGTTTGGCTGAGCTGAAGGCGTTGAAAGAGCAAACTGGCTTCTCGGGAATTCCGGTTGTTGAAAATGGTAAGCTCGTTGGCATCGTCACGAATAGAGACATGCGGTTTGCGCCGGACCTCAATCAGCGTGTCGGAAGTCTGATGACCCGTGATGTCGTCACTGTGACCATGGATGTGCCGATCGAAGAAGCACGGACTTTGCTGCACAAGCACCGAATTGAGCGTCTCGTTATTGTCGATGAGGCTGACAATTGTATCGGGCTGCTGACCGTCAAGGACATGGACAAAGCAGCGGTGAATCCAAACGCTGCTAAGGATGATGGCGGCCGGTTGCTAGTGGCAGCTGCGTCATCTGTCGGAGACGCTGGATATGAGCGCACCGCAGCTTTGATCGAAGCGGGCGCCGATGCGGTCATTATCGACACGGCGCACGGTCACTCCAAAGCCGTCGGTGAAGCCGTGACGCGGGCAAAGAAGATTTCCAATTCTGTGCAGATCATTGCCGGGAACGTCGCCACAGGTGATGCCACGAAAGCATTGATCGATGCTGGCGCAGATGCCGTGAAGGTTGGGATTGGTCCGGGATCTATTTGTACGACGCGGATCGTCGCTGGCGTTGGGGTGCCGCAGCTGACGGCTATTGAGGATTGCGCGAATGCCGCGCAAGCCAGCGGAACGCCAATCATAGCCGATGGCGGGATCAAATTCTCCGGCGACTTCGCCAAAGCGCTCGCGGCTGGTGCATCGACTGCGATGATGGGATCCATGTTCGCGGGCACAGAAGAAGCACCGGGCGAAGTCTTCCTCTATCAAGGGCGATCTTACAAAGCCTATCGCGGCATGGGCAGCCTAGGCGCTATGGCGCGTGGCTCAGCGGATCGATACTTCCAAAAGGATGCGGCGAGCGACAAGCTGGTTCCGGAAGGGATTGAAGGGCAGGTGCCTTTCAAAGGCCCCATCGGACCTATCGTGCATCAAATGGTTGGCGGCTTGCGCGCTGCCATGGGCTATGTCGGCGCACCAACCATGGAAGAATTGCATAAGCGGGCGCAGTTTGTCCAAATTACCGGCGCGGGTCTGCACGAGAGCCATGTGCACGATGTGCAAATGACGCGGGAAGCACCGAACTACTCATTAAGCCGAGGCTAACTGGCCTTCGGCTCCCGCCACATGGGCTCCATAACTGGGCTGTCATCGCCGTCGATATGGAACACGCCCATGCGTTCAAAGCCGTGTGCGGCGTAGAAGCCTGAATTGTTTGGATTTGAATTCTCCAAATAGACCGGCATCGCGGCCGCATCGCACGCCTCCAGCACAGGGCGCAGCAGGCCTTTGCCGACGCCTTTTCCGCGCGCGCTCTCGGTCGTTCCGATCGTGAACAGGTAATAGTGTGGATCTTTTGGATGCCATTTCTGCATCAGCTCTGAGACCGCCATGCCGCGTTTGATCGCACCAGGCGTGCCGCGGCGCAGCTGCCCCAGGGCGAATTTGAAAAGACCAAATTGACCTGGCGCCGCCTCAACATCTGGCGGCATCCACATGGTCGCGCCACCGGCCGCGTGAAGGTGACACATGCCGGATGGAACATACATCTCTCGCGCCATGACGCGAAACATGGAGCGGATCGACTCCGGTTTTCCAAAAATGTGGCGGTTCACGGGATCATTGGCGAACGCTTCAGCGGTGATATCCGCGACCGTGCGCCAATCTTGCTGCGTAGCCTGTCTTAGCTCTGTTCCAGTTAGGTCGATTTGCATCTTGTCTGTGTGTGCGAGAGGGGCCGGTTTTGCAAGCTTTACGAGTGTCTTACAGAAATCCGCTGCAAAAAGTGCATTCGGGCCGTCAAAGAAGGTTGCAAGCGCAATCGGGCTTGTCTATATCGGCCCCTCAACAGAGCGCTCCCTTCGTCTATCGGTTAGGACGCCAGGTTTTCAACCTGGAAAGAGGGGTTCGATTCCCCTAGGGAGTGCCACTTTTACCACCGCAAATACAGATTTTGCTCTCGCAGTGATCAAAGCTGCGTGACAGGTCGCCGCTCTCGGTCTATCGATATGGTTAACACGGGGGTGTGCTTTGAGTAACGCGGCTGAACAAGTCCCAGAAATGAGTCCTGAGCCAGGCGTCCGCCTGATCGGTCGAATCAAATGGTTCGACACGGTGAAGGGCTATGGGTTTGTGGTGCCGGAATCCGTCGAAGGCGTGATGCTCAATCAAGATGTGATGCTGCACGTGTCCTGTTTGCGGGCTTATGGCGAAAGCTCAGCTGATGAGGGCGCACGGATTGTCTGCGACGTGGTTGAGCGTGATCGCGGCTGGCAGGTCTTGAACATTATCGAAATGGACCGTCCGAAAGCGTCGATTATGCGCGATAAGGGCGAAGCGGTCGTTTATGAGCGCGTTATCGTCAAATGGTTTAATGCCGCCCAAGGGTTCGGTTTCGTCAATCGCCCGGGCGATGCGGCGGATATCTTCATCCATATTTCGGTCATGCGCCGCGCCGGGCTGGATACGCTTGAGACAGGTATGATGATCGATGTTGTCGCTGGCAGCGGTAATAAGGGCGAAAGCGTTATCGCCGTAAAAAATTAGCGATCTCTGCCCGACTTGCTTGCTCACGATCTGCCGCACAGCTAGAGATATCGCCATGAAACGTATTCTCTTCTCAGCTATCGCCGCTTTTTCTCTGATGACTTTGCCGAGCCTGGCAGACCCTATGGAGGTGACACCTCTTTCGATCGTAACGGATGAAGCGGTGCATGAGTTTACCGTAGAGGTCGCCAACGATATCGACGAAATCTCCTTCGGGCTGATGGAGCGCGAAAGCATGGATGCCGACAAAGGCATGCTGTTTGACTTCAACCCGCAGCGAGAGCCGGCGATGTACATGAAAAACACGCTGATCCCGCTGGACATGTTGTTCATTGCTGAGGACGGGTATGTTGAAATGATCGCGCGCAATACCGTGCCGGGTTCGCTGCGTACGATTTCTCCTGGTGTGCCCGTGCGCGCCGTCCTTGAATTGAATGGCGGACTTGCTGCCGAGCTTGGAATTTCGCCGGGCGATACGGTTCAGCACCCTTTGTTTGGCAACACTGACGCAGAAGCACCTGCGGAATAGTTCTGAATGAGAGAGGAAGACCTTCCCGCGCATCTCGTTGTGCCGGAAGGATTCGCGCTGTCTCGATCGCGCGGGAAATTCTCGAATCATAATGGCCCTGTTTATGAGGCCAGCGCGGATGGTGACTCGCGCAGCGGACTTTTTGTCTTGGATCGCCACTGCAACAGTATGGGATTCCTACATGGCGGCATGGCCAGCGCGTTCGCAGATCGCTCTCTCGCGATGGCGGTTTGGGCAGAAACCAAAAAAATGTCAGTGACCTTAAAACTCACTTTGCACTTCCTGGAGACGGTTCGGCTTCACAACTGGCTCGAAGCGCGCCCTATAGTGCAGAGCTATGACCATGATTTAGTTCAAGTTTCTGCTGATTTTCTCATAAATGGCGAGCGATTGGCTGCGCGTGCAGATGCGACATTCCGGACACTGCGAAGACCGCAAAAATAGGGTTGAAACCCAGAAAACCGACAGTATACCGGGAGGCCGGAGCGTGGCGCAGCCTGGTAGCGCATCTGGTTTGGGACCAGAGGGTCGTAGGTTCGAATCCTATCGCTCCGACCAGTTTCTTCTCTAGGAGATGGTCTACATGGATGCCCGTATCTACAAGCCTGCGAAGACTGCTATGCAATCTGGCCGCGGCAAAACGAAAGATTGGGTGTTAGAGTTGGTCTCCGGAGCCAAAAGGTCCAGTGATCCCGTTATGGGCTGGACCAGTATCGACGATACGACCGGGCAAGTTCGCCTGCACTTTGACAGCCGCGAACAAGCCATCGCTTACGCCAAGCGAGAAGGCCTGACCTTCCAGGTTGAAGAGCCGCGTGAAGTCAAACGCCTGGTGAAGTCCTACTCAGAGAACTTCTCAGCAGATCGCAAGCAGCCTTGGACCCACTAAACAAACGCGGGTCCTGACGCGAAATTCGAAAGATTCGGAAGCGCTGCAGCAATTTCAGCATCGGTTAGCCCAAACCAGCGGCCCAGCGGTTCTGCAAACTGCTCAACGGATGTCGTTGGAATCAGTCTGCCGCTGCCCGCGTCCTGGTCGTGATCGAAATCATAAGGTGGAATATCACCGTAGATTTGGCCGCCCTGAACCGCATCGCCAATGACGAAATGATGGCTGCCCCAGCCGTGATCGGTTCCATCGCCATTTATAGCAAGCGTGCGACCGAAGTCTGAGGCCGTAAACAAGGTCACGTCGCTGCCAAGTCCGATCTCTTGCATAGCTTGGTAGAAGGCCACGACGCCGCCATCAATCTCTCGTTGGAGCGCAGGTAAATCATTGGCTTGGTTTGAGTGCGTATCAAACCCGCCAATGGCGACGAAGAAAACCTGACGATTGACGAAAAGGGCGTCGCGAATCGCAATCGTATTGGCAACCGCCTGCAATTGCTGACCGAGGAAGTTTCCAGGGAAGTTGGTGGCGAAAGGTTGAATAGATTCAAACGCTTGGTTGAAGGTTTCATTCGTCGTCAACGCCGTCCGCATCGCATTGGCGATATCGCGGTCGATGAGGTTCGTGCTGTTAAAATCCATCGCCTCGAAATGGTCTCTCAGCTTTTGATAGATCGAGTTCGGATCGGACTGATTTTCAGCGTCGGCGAAGAAGTTTAGAGCGTCAATTTCCGGCGCCCCTTGCAGGCCAATTTGATACGGGCTCGCTTCGGATCCGGTCAGAAAGAGCTCGTTTCCAAGGCTGGTAATGGTCGAGAAATCCTGCGCACCAGAATTCGCGCCTGCGGCTAAAGCAGCGTCTGCGAATCGGCCGCCCCAACCAAACTGTGCGCCTTCTGGTTCGCTCGACATCCAGGTCGATTGTTGGTCATTGTGGGAAAACAGCCGTTTAGGCTGCGGCGCGCTATCATTTTCAAATTGCGCTTTGGTGATCGGCTGAATGAGTGGGCCGACATTGCCGACAATTGCTGCATTGCCATCATCGAACAGGCCTTTGATGCCGCTGAGTTCTTCAGGCAAGGCGAACTGGCGCCCGCCAAAATTCGCTGCATTGGCAGGGGAAAGCGGCAATAGTCGATCGCGCGCACGGGTCGAGCCGCCTTGCATATTGTCGTACAGGCCGAGGAGCGGCGCACGTATTTCCGCGTATCGATCATAAGACGCCTGATCGTAAGGCAGAACGGTATCGTGCCCATCCAGTCCGCCTAAGAAAAACAGGCAAACAATGGCTTTGTAGCCGCTGGTTTCTGCGGCGCTGGCTTGAAAGGCGGAGAGAGAGCTGCCAATTCCAGTGAGGGTGGCCGCGCTGAGCGCGCTGGCGCCGGTGAGGAAAGTTCTTCGTGTCTGTTTCATGTCATGTCCTCCTAGCGTTGCACCACATAATCGGGCGAGGTCATCATCATCAGAACGCCCAAGCCGACGCGCAAAAACGGCCCGTCATAGTCAGGGTCATTGGGGTTCTCGAGGGCGATATCGTTTAAGAAGGTCACAATCGTCGCCTTGGTCTCTTCGGTGGTTGACCCGAAGGTCAGCAAGAGATCGAGGTGATCAACCAAGGCAGCTGGGTCCGCGGCGAGGGCCAATTCGTCTGAATAATCTGGAATAAAGCTGGTCGCTGAAGGCTCCCCAGAATCGTTCGCTGCGAAGGCAAACGCGAAATAAGTCATGAAGTTCGCATAGTTCGAGATCGAATTGGCGTTGACGAGTTGAAGCTCCGGCATGGTGAGCCCGGCAGCGCCTGTCTCTGTTCCGGGGGCGACATAGCCAGGGCGATAGAAATTAAACACCGATGGCGACTTGTAAGGCGCTTGCGATAGGCCGCCGCCAAAGGTCGTATTCCAGAGCGGGAACGTATGCTCTGGGGTTACGGTGCCGGCATCAAATGCCCGGGCCCATTGGATGAAGCGCAAGACCGGCTCTCGGATCTTTCCGAAACTATTCTCATCACGGCTCGAGGCATCGCGAGCATCTGGATCGAAGAGTACGGCTGCGATTGTAGCGGATAAATCCCCGCGCCGACCGTCGCCAACCAGCGTTCCGTTTGGCAGGCTATATTGTCCGTTCGCGAAAGCTGTTGCCACGCGCTCAATATAGTCTGGTTCAGGATGGCTGGTGACAAATCTCTGGATCAGCTGCCGCGCCAAGAAGGGCGGGGTGTTTGGATGGTCGACCAAAGTGTCGAGGGCGATATCGATACTCTCCTCTGGTCCCGTCCCTGGCGCAATCGTGGTGCCTAGGAATGTCTTTTCCAGCTCTGAGTGCCATTCTGGATAGGCTTCCATTGGTGTGTGCAGGGCATCGCTTGCCAATGTCCTGAAGTCGAAAAAGAATTCGCCTCCGGATAGGCTCAATCCTGTGAACACACGCGCCAGTCCGGTGACATCAGCATTGTCGTAGGTCTCGATCGGGGCGCCATTTTGCGTAATCGTGCTGCCATCCATGTTCAGATCGACCAATCCGATCGAGAAAAGCTGCATGATTTCGCGCGCATAATTTTCGTCGGGCATTCGCCCGGTATCGGGATCGCCTTTCACATTCTGAAGATAGGTGAGGTATTCCCCCATGGCCGGCGAATAGGTCACTTCTTCCAGAAGATCGCGATAATTCCCGAACGCGTTGCTGACCAAGATGTCTTGATAATGCGCGACCGTGTTCGGCACTTCGAAGAGGAAGTTTCCCTCGCTGTGCGAAATGACCAGGATTTGAGAGAGGGCGAAGGCCATACGCTGGCGGAGTTGATCATCGCCTTCGATGGCATTGATCCAAAACGAAAAGGTCGGGGTCTGGCGTTTTTCGAAGCTGAGTTGCCCCTCATCATCGCGGGCGCCGTCTTCGGTGATTTCAGTCAGCACATAATTCAAATTGAGACTTGGCGCTTTGCTGATCTCGGCCAGAAACCAATCGGACGGCGCTGTACCGGTGAGCTGAGAGATATCCTGCGATGTCGGGCCAAAGGTTGCCTGAGTTAGAAACAGTGCTGTCGATTCTTCCGTCGAGAACGCCGTGCCCGTTGGGGGCGGCGGCGGCGGAGGTGGTGGCGGGGGAGGAGGAGGTGGTGGTGGTGGTGGCGGTGATGTTCCGGAGCCGCCAGGAATGGTGCCAGTGGTATCGCTTCCGCCACCTCCGCCGCAAGCTGAAACCCCTAGAACAAGGGCAAGCGCCGCGCTCTGAGCAACGCGTTTTAGCTTTATCGATTGCATCCTATCCTCCCTAGTACTCCCCGCAGTGTTCGTGGATTCACTTAATAAACGAATTTTTGTCAGCGAAACTTTTGAAGCGGGGCATGACAAAGGTTTAACGATAAGCGAGGCGAACTCCGTCGGTGCGTATCGATAAGATGCATTGGCGAGCGAGATTGGATGCAGCTCACACCACAAATCACCGCTTTATATTTTTTGGCATTCAGATTAAGGCAGGCCGACGCACGGCCCCTTAGCTCAGTTGGATAGAGCACCCGACTTCTAATCGGACGGTCGCAGGTTCGAATCCTGCAGGGGTCGCCAGCGATTTAACGGCCTTGATTAGTCGCCGAGCTTCACAACGCGGTCGCAGAGCGCTTGAATAGCGGCTTCAGGTGTTTGTTCGTGAACCAGGGCGGAGCGGAACTCTTCTGGCGTGAACTTGCCGTCAATAATGTGGTCCATAAGCTCGAAGAAGGGCGCCCAGAAACCATCTTCATCCAGAAACGCCATAGGTTTCGCATGCAGGCCAAGCCGCGCCCAGCTAAGCATCTCGACGGCTTCTTCAAGCGTGCCAATGCCACCCGGCAGAACCACAAAAGCGTCACTTTCATCGAACATGCGCTGCTTGCGTGTGTGCATATCCTCAACGATTTCGTGCGGAACTTCATCGAAGATACGTTCCTTTTGCAGCAGGAAGCGCGGCATGATTCCGAGCACCTCACCGCCCTCAGAATGAGTCGCGCGGGCACATGCCCCCATAAGACCAACGCCGCCGCCGCCATAGACAAGCCTGATGTCTTGATGTGCGAGGGTCCGCCCCAGATCTTGAGCCAGGCGCAGATAATCGGGTTTCACCTCATTTGAGGAGCCGCAGTAAACGCAAACAGACTTCAACTTACCCATAATCTTTGCCTTTGAATCAAACCCTTGGAGCCATAAAGGATGTTGCGCTGAATCGCCAGAAAAAAGCGCTCCAATTGCAGCGGAAACTCGAGGCCCGATACGTCAGATAGGGCGTGTGTGATATTTCTGCGACTGATTGTCATTTTCGCCACTAGTTGCGATTGATTTTCATTTACCGCTGACGTAAGCGAGCGCCATCTTGTTTATAGGAATTGTAAATCATGAACTGTTTGAAGTCGCGATTGCTGTCAGCCGCAACCTTCACCGCGCTTATCGCATCGCCGGGAGCGTTTGCTCAGACATCGGCAGATGCTGAAACGCTCGTCCAAGACGAAGTTGTTGTGGTCGGTCAGTACTTGTTTTCTGACCAAGTGAATGCCTTGAAAGCGCCAACGCCAATCATTGACGTGCCGCAAAGCCTTTCAATCGTTACGGCAGACCAAATTTCTGAGCGCGGTTTTGTGAGCGTCGGGGACATCATCGACTACACTGTCGGTGTCAACAATTCTCAAGGGGAAGGGCATCGCGACGCCGTTGTGTTCCGCGGCATTCGTTCCACCGCAGCGTTCTTTGTGGATGGCGTGCGAGACGATGTTCAATACTACCGCCCACTCTATAATGTTGAGCAAGTCGAGATCCTGCGTGGACCGAATGCTCTACTATTCGGGCGCGGCGGCACAGGCGGTGTTTTGAACCGCGTCACTAAGAAAGCCGATCTAGATGAGCGGTTTACCGGATATAGCGTTGGGCTCGACACGTTCGGTGGGTACGATGTGTCGGTCGATAGCAATTTTGTCGTCAGTGACACGGCAGCTCTTCGCATCAATGCATATTATGAGCGCCTCGAAAATCACCGGGATTTCTTCGACGGTGACAATTTCGGAATCAACCCGACCGCGCGCTTTGCGCTTACACCTCAAACCACGCTAGACCTCTCGCTTGAGTATATCGACCAAGAGCGTTTTGTGGATCGCGGTATCCCTACCGGATCCGATGGTAAGCCTGTTGAAGCGTTTGAAGACATCGTGTTTGGTGATGCCGAGCTCAACACAACAACGCATGAGGCCACCATCCTTCGGGCCCAGCTTCAGCACGAGTTCTCCGACACATTCAAAGGCATCGTCACCGCTTCTTACGGGGACTATGACAAAGCCTATACGAACTTCTATGCCTCTGGATACAATCAGGCGCTTAACCCTGGCTTTGTGACACTCGATGGCTATGTCGACACGACTCAGCGTGAGAATTTCGTTCTATCCGGAAACCTGGTTGGTGAGTTCGACACTGGATCGATTTCACACACATTGATCGCTGGTGCTGAGTACATTGACACTAATAACGACAATGACCGCTTCAATGCGCGCTGGAGCACCAATGGTTTCACCGATGACAACGAGATTTTTGCTATTCAGCGTAATCTCGGCTTGCGCGGCGGAGTTGGGACTGGGTTCAACAATTTCGTGGATCCGGTTACGGGCGTAATTAGTGGGAACGGCGAATCAACGATCAACGATTTTAGGCGCAACCTGAACGACAACACCGAATCTGAAGTCCAGGTCTACTCCGTCTTTGTTCAGGATCAGATTGAACTCTCTCCGATGTTTGACCTTGTCCTTGGTGGCCGATTTGACAGCTTTGATCAAAGCACCACCAATCTTGCAGCTGATGGCACCCCTACAACCTCGCGCACCGATGAGAAGTTTTCTCCGCGTGCCGGCCTGATCTTCAAGCCGCAGGAAAACATCTCCATCTATGCCGCTTACAGCGAGACGTTCCTGCCACGGTCCGGCGAGCAATTTGCCAGCACGGGCAGCCTCGACCCGGACGAGTTTGAAAATGCTGAAATTGGTGTGAAATGGGATTTCCAACCAGGGCTTAGCCTAACAGCGGCTTACTTCCAGAATGACGAGACCCGCGCGGCGCGTGACGATGCTGGAGAAGATATGGAAATCCGCGGAACTGAAATCGAAGGTTTCGAGGTGCAACTCCAAGGCCAAGTGACGGAACAGCTCTTCGTGACAGCAGGTTATAGCTATCTCGAAGGTGAAACCGACAATGGCCGTGAACTTCCGCGCGAGCTTCCTGAGAACATGTTCTCAATTTGGGGCGCTTACCAAATCACCGACAAATTCGGTGTTGGGCTTGGGGCAACCTATCAGGATGAGTCATTCATCACAGACCTCGATATTGGCACTGATGCATCGAACCACCCAACATTGCCGAGCTATACGCGTTTCGATGCGGCCGCGTATTATGATATCTCTGATGATCTCCGCATTCAGCTGAATGTCGAGAATCTGACGGACGAGCTTTACTTCCCAACCGCAGACAGCACCCATCAGGCAACAGTTGGGGCCCCTCTGAACGCGAAAATCACTCTAACGGGTCGTTTCTAGCGTTTCCTCCCAGCTGCCGCAGGCCTTCCGAGGTCTGCGGCAGTTTTTGATTTCTTTGGCAGTCTCTTTTTAGCCTTCGCCCTATGCAGACCGCCCGGTTCGCCCCATATGGCGGCCTATGAATACTGACACACAGACAGTTGATCCGGATAAGATTGAAAGCGCGGATGGGGGGATCGGCGTTTCAATTGGCCGTATCCTGAAGCTCCTCGCACGCCCAGAGCTCGCAAAATGGCGGCCCGTCATGGTCCTGGCGATTTTGCTGACGCTGGCGGCCGCGGTTTTGGAAGTTGCCGCGCCCATTCTTGTTGGCGTCGCGGTCAATAAATTGGTTGCAAATGAGCAGGGCATCATAGCCGGGTTTGGATCGGCGGCGACGTATTTGGCTGCCGCCCTAGGCGTGCAATTTACAGCGCGCGCGATGCCGCAACTGCGCGACTGGTTGTTCTCTCCTGTTAGTCAGGATGCGCAGCGAATAGCCTGCGTAGATGCGTTTGGTCACGCACAGAGCCTTTCGCTCGGATTCCATCAAACGCGCCGAACGGGCGCGCTTAATCGGGTGATCGAGCGCGGCGCGAGTGCGATTGACTATTTGATCCGGTTTTTGGCGTTCAACATTGGCCCTACCTTCGTCAGGCTGATCTTGGCTGCGATCGCGCTCGCATTTGCCTATGATCCATTCCTAGCCATCATCGCGATCGTCACGATTGTAATTTACGTCATCGCCACCGTGATGATTACAGAATGGCGTGTGCGCCAGCGTCGCCGAATGAATGAGGCTGATACGCGCTTTCGTGGCATTGCAGTGGATATTCTAACGAACTTTGAAACGGTCAAATCTTTTGCTGCCGAGACACGAGAAACAGGTCGTTTCAACGACGCGATGCGCAATTATAATTTGCGCTACGTAGACGCCATTCGGTCGATGTATGTTTTAAACGCGACGCAGGCGTTCGTCATGAGTGCCGGGATGCTGGTTGCGCTGATACTCTCAGCGTGGAACGTTTCACAAAATACCATGCAGATCGGCGATATCGTTGCCGTGCAGATGCTGTTTACGTCCCTTTACGCGCCGCTCAACATTCTCGGTTGGGCTTGGCGCGAGATCAAGCAAGGCGCGGTGGACTTGGAGAAGCTTTACGGGCTCCTCGGCATGAAGCCAGAGGTCGCCGATAAGCCAGATGCCGTTGAGCTCACCGAGCCAACGGGCACGGTTGTGTTTGAAGGCGTCGGGTTCACGCATGATGCGCGTGCGGTCGGCGTCCAGGATATCAACTTCGATCTGCCGGCGGGTAAGAAAATCGCGTTTGTCGGGACGTCTGGCGCGGGGAAGTCGACGCTTCTGAAGCTGCTGTTCCGCTTTTACGATGTGTTGAGTGGGCGCGTTCTGGTTGATGGCAAAGATGTGCGTGACCTCACGCAAGAGAGCCTGCGCAAGGCTTTGGGGCTCGTCCCGCAAGACGTGGTTTTGTTCAATGAAACGATCAAATCCAATATCAGTTACGCCCACCCTGATGCGACGATGGAACAGCTGCGCGATGCGGCTCGCCGGGCGCAATTGCTCGATTTTATCGAAAGCTTGCCAGACGGCTGGGAAACGAGAGTAGGTGAGCGCGGCCTGAAGCTTTCGGGCGGCGAGAAACAACGGGTTGGCATCGCGCGTGTGATCCTCGCTGATCCCGCGATCCTGGTGCTCGATGAGGCAACGTCAGCGCTCGACAGCGCGACCGAAGCTGCGGTCCAGGATGCTCTCGACGAGGCGTCTAAAGGACGGACCACATTGATGGTCGCGCACCGCCTCTCCACGGTTCAAAATGCCGATGAGATTGTCGTCTTGAAAGCGGGGCGTGTGATCGAGCGCGGTACGCATCAAGACCTCTTGGCAGCCAAGGGCGAATATGCCGATATGTGGACGCGCCAGGCAAAGCGCGATGCCCTTGCGGTTGCTGCAGAATAGGAGACCTAGGTCCGATGTCCGATACTGATTTAAGCCGCCAGACCTTCCCATGGCTCCGCAGCGGATTTGACTTGGAAGGGTATGTCGGTGCGCTGGCGGCCTGGTTGGTTGGTATTCTGCTGGGGATCCTTTGGGCGCCCTTGTTTTGGATCGGGTTTGTCGCCGCGATCGTCATCCTTTTGGCCACGCGCACAGCCGAGCGCACGGTTCCAGACGCCGAAGATATCGTGGTTGCGCCATCCGATGGTATGATTGTTTCGGTAGGCGGCGCGACGCCGCCGGACGAGCTACGCCTTGAAGGGGCAGGTTGGACGCGGGTGCGCGTCTCAGTTGGACCGACTAAAACGAACGGAATTTGCGCGCCTATGGACGGCGCGATTGATCATGTTATTCGTGAAACCGGTGATCCGGCGGCCTTCGCTGCGACAAAGCCAGATCGACCTGGGCTCACGATTGCCTATATCGCATTGGAAAGCGGCGAACGGTCTGTCGGGATGCGATATGCCACTGGCGGTCTCGGACCACGACTGGAGATTGATAAAGAGTCCGGCGACGCCGTGCGTTTGGGGCGCGGGATTGGAACGCTTCGATTGGGTGGCTGGTATGATTTGTATATCCCGTCCGACATGGAAGTGCTGCCCGTTCCAGGACAAACGCTGATCGGATCAGAGACGATTATCGGTCGCTTTGGCGGCGTCAGCACTGATTTGTTTGGCCGCGAAGAGGCTGAGAAAACGGATTCGCCGGATGAAGAAGAATCTGCTGACGCGCCGGTCGAGGCCGAACTCGTTATGGATGAAGATGACGAGCTGACCCTGGAAGCCTTGTCCGGTGAAGATGAGCCTGACGAAAAAGAAGACGAAGACGTCTCTGAGATGTTTGCCCGGCTCAAAAAAGAAGCGCGTAAGATTCAGGATGATCAATAGCGGTAAAACGCGACTGCGCTGCATTCATTGACCTTTAACCCAATCACCGTCATGTGGCGCGCGTCGTCGCGCATGAAGGTGCGCATGGCATCAGCAGCGTGAATCGCGCCCGTCACCGAACGGGATGAGCTGACGCCTTTAGACAGTCTATTTCATCAGCGCCCTTGTTCACGCAGGCCGTTCTCGATCGCACCAGACGAAAGACTTTGCGTGACTACATTTTCAGAACTGAACCTGCACCGTCAGGTTCTTAAAGCCGTGACGGCGGAAGGCTATGAAACGCCGACGCCGATTCAACTTCAATCGATTCCTCACCTGTTAGAGAAGCGCGACCTGTTGGGCATCGCGCAAACCGGGACGGGTAAAACGGCAGCTTTCGCGCTGCCGACGCTCAACCATTTGCGGGAGCAGAACCAGAATCGGACGCCAAAGAGCACAAAAGTACTCGTCCTGGCGCCGACCCGAGAGCTGGCTGCGCAAATTGCAGAAAGCTTCCAGACCTATTCCAAATTTATGGACTGCGTCACCCAAACCGTGTTTGGCGGGGTGAAGATCAATAAACAGATCCGTGCGCTTGAGCGCGGGTGCCATGTCTTGGTGGCAACGCCGGGTCGGCTTTTGGATCTGGTCAATCAAGGCGCTGTTCAGCTTGGCGATGTTGAAGTGCTGATCCTCGATGAAGCCGATCAAATGCTCGACATGGGCTTCATTCACGACTTGCAGAAGATCATCTCCCACGTTCCGAAAGAGCGCCAAACGTTGCTGTTCTCGGCGACGATGCCGAAATTGATTTCGGACCTGGCTGAAAAATACTTGAAAGATCCGGTTCGCGTATCCGTTGCCCCTGAGAGCACGACGGCCGAGCGCGTGACACAAGGCGTGATCCACGTCGCGAACAATAACAAGCTGCAATTGCTTGGAAAACTGCTCGACGATCCGTCGATAGACCGCGCGCTCGTCTTCACGAGAACCAAGCACGGGGCTGACAAAGTCGTCCGCAAGCTGATGGCGAAGAAATATCCTGCCATGGCAATTCACGGCAACAAATCGCAAGCGCAACGCCTCAAAGCGCTCGCGGCGTTTAAGTCGGGCGAATGTCGCATCCTGATTGCAACTGACATTGCCGCACGCGGCATTGATATTGATGGCATCTCGCATGTCATCAATTTCGAGATGCCAAATGTTGCCGAACAATATGTCCACCGAATCGGCCGAACCGCACGGGCAGGGCGCGAAGGTGTATCAATCTCTTTGGTCGCGGAAGATGAGCTCTACTATTTGCGGGAAGTCGAGAAGATCACCCGGGTAGAGGTCGAAGTGCTACCGGCGCCAGAGGGCTGCGAGGGGCTTGTGCTCCCGACACCAGACCCAAATGTTCGCGTGCGCAAGCCGAAAGGACCGGCGCGGCGCTCTGGCCGCAATCAGAGCCAAGGACGCGGTGGACAGCGCCAAGGCGGCAATCCACCATCAAAATCAAAAATGAGATCCCGCAAACGACCGGGTAAAAATCAACGCCGCCGTGACCGTGAGAAGGTCAGCTCTTAATCCTCAGGGACGGAATTCATCCATGTGAAGACCGGCTTGAGGGGGAGAACCCAGCCAATGCCGGCAATCACAAAGAAAATCAGGCTCATCCATTTTGGTGCGGTGGCGAGCATCGAGCCAATCGTTGCGGCGCCCCAAATCCAAAACGCGAGGAAGAGGAGCACTGCGATACAGGCGACGAGTCTGCGCTGAGAATGGGGCATCAACTGTATTTTCCCTGATCCTGCGACCGTGTGGCCGCTTGCTGTTCGAGCTTGGAAGATCAAATAGAGCGCATTATGCCTGACGCAACTTCTCCTATCGCCGCACGCTGGATCCAACGCTGGCTGATTGTCATCGGTCTCATGGTCTATGCCATGATCCTGATTGGCGGTGCGACGCGACTCACCGATTCGGGCTTGTCGATTACCGAGTGGGCACCAATCAAGGGGGCCCTGCCGCCGCTGAGCGAGCAGGCCTGGCTGAGCGAATTTGAAAAATACAAAGCCACGGCCGAATTCCAGCAGCAAAACTACAATATGACGATGTCCGAATTCCAGTTCATTTACTGGTGGGAATGGGGACACCGGCTGTTTGGTCGATTGATCGGGCTCGTGGCGATTGGCGGGTTCATCTGGTTCGCGGCGATGCGCTGGCTCTCCAAGAAATGGGCGGCGCGCCTTGGCGTTTTGATCGCGCTTGGCGGTCTGCAAGGCTTTATCGGATGGTGGATGGTGGCCAGCGGCGTTGGCGAGACGGACCGCCTCGACGTCGCGCCATACCGTTTGATGACGCATTTCGGATTGGCGCTGTTGATTATCGCAATCACGACCTGGTTCTGGTTCGATCTCAGTGAGCGAGACCGAACGACTGCAAGTGGTTTGCTGCGTGGGCTTGCAATTGCCCTTTTGGGGCTCACCAGTTTTCAGATGATGTCAGGCGCACTGGTCGCAGGCTTGGATGCTGGGCGGTCCTATACCGATTGGCCGTTGATGGCGGGCGAGTTTGTGCCGAGCCACTATCTGGATGCCGAGCTAGGCGTGCGAAGCCTGTTCGAAGGGCGGGCAGCGACGCAGTTCAACCATCGGACCGGGGCGTACTTGCTGTGGGCGCTGGCGCTGTTCGCGGCGTTTCAGGCGCGAGGCACGTCTCTGTTTAAAGGGTATGCCGTGATCGCCGCCCTTGTCAGCGCGCAAGCGATTTGGGGCATCATTACGCTGGTCAATGCTGCGCCATTGCCCATTGCTCTGGTTCACCAGGGGCTTGGCGTCATCGTGCTGCTTGCCGCGATCTGGCTAGTTTGGGCTA
>JALUWJ010000049.1 GCA_027019605.1 Henriciella sp.
AAGACGACGCTGCCCGCTGGGAAGACACGTCCATTCTGTGTGAAAGGGGCATCCGTAGTGCTGCCTTTCAAGCCGGCCTTCAGCGCAGCAATGACCAGCTTGGCTTGGCCGCCATCACTCCACGGCACGACCTGGCCAAAGACTCCAGCGCCATTACTGATCGAAGGAATTGGATCGTCTGCCGACACGGCGCTTGCATTGCTGAGGTCCACACGTCGACATTGCTGCATGGTGACGCCGTCCATGAGCGGCATCGACCAGGCGGTCACGTCATAAAGCTCATGATTGAGCCCCCGATCGCGGCGACTTTCCTGTTCAGCGATGAAGTCTGGCGCCAGCGGTGTGGTTGGACTCAACAAAGTGTTGATCAAGCGCCCTTCCGGTTGCGCGCTGTCGACGATCAAAGCGCCCGCTGGATAGGCCTGTCTGCACTGCGAACTGCCAGCAGGAACGCGTTGCACCTCAATGCCCTGCAGAGCCAGGCGCCGAGCCAAGGATTCTGCCTCATAGCGCGCGTCTGCGAGATCAAAGACGAAATAGCGGCCGTCTGAACTTGAGCCTTCATCAATCGCGGTGCGACGGAACTCAGCATAGTCAGACAGGTAGGACGTCTTGTCCCGAGCCACGGTTTCAAGCGTCGCAATCGAGGAGAGAACATTGTTCCGCACGCCCTCATTATACGTCAGCAACGTCCCATTCCGGCGCCCAAAGATTAAACCGCGCGGCGAGCCTTGCTCAAATGTCATCGCGATCGCGCCATTCAATGTCGGCCACATGTCGCCATAACCCGGATAGAACGCGTCGAAGATTTCACGCGTGAAGTAAGGCGCCCCAAACCGGTCAAACCAGCTCGCCATATTGCGACCAAGCTGAAACTGGCGGCTCTTCTGCGTGTCTGTGATGTTCGGGTTAAATGGGCGCGCGGCTGGCGGGAAATAATACGTCGCGTCGCCGCCCATTTCGTGACTGTCGACATAAACAACCGGATGCCAGTCCTGCAGCGCTGCAACGCGACCTTTGGATTCAGGCTGCGTGATCGCAAACCAGTCAAGGTTCATGTCGAAAATATAGTGATTGAATCGCCCGCGCGGCCAAGGTTCATCATGCTCAGCGGCATAGCGGTCCGCCTTCGGCGTCATGCCAAGCGCGGAGGTAAAGTGGAACAGGAAGCGCTCGCGCCCATCCGGGTTCGCGTTTGCATCAATCACCACGATTGTATTGTCGAGGATCGTGTCTACGAGCTCATTGTCTTGCGCCGCGAGCAAATGATACGCGATGAAAATCGCACTATCGGACGGTGTCACTTCATTGCCGTGAACCCCGTAACTCAGCCAGACCACGGCTGGCGTGTTTTCCAGCGTCGACGCTGAGGGTGTTTGACCGTTCCCGATCGCAGCCAACTCAGTCTTGATTTCATCCAGGCGCGCCATGTTTTCGGCTGATGAAATCATTGCATAGGTCAGGTCTCGCCCCTGCCAAGACTCTGCATAGGTTTCGATCTTCATACGGTCTGGTGCGTGGCTCTGAAGCGCTTCGAGGAAGGTATTGATGTCCGCAGAAGCGGTGATGGCTTCCCCATGATCATGCCCCACGACGTCGACCAGTGTCGGTACGGCTGGATCATAAGTGGCATCCGGATAGGCCTGCGCGTGCGCCGAAGTAACGGCGAAGCAGGCCAGTAAAGCGTATACAAAAGAGCGTACAAAATTCACGTCAATCATCCTATTTTCTACAGGTCTCGAGGCGCCATTTTATCTGAATTGCGCCCCACCCCATTTGAAGCGACTATTCTGCTGCCTCTGGTTCTAGCAAAACCGCGACACCTTCCCGGCGCGGATCTGCGCCGCCAAGCAATCCATCTTCAGTCACAAGAATAACATGCAATCCGCTATTCTCGCCGCGGCGCTCTTGGACATTATAGCCGGCTGCTTTCAGCTCATCAGCAACCTCTTGCCCGCCTTCGCGATCCACTTCGACGCCAACGGTCTCGCCACGCGCAATAATGTTTGGCAGTGCGACGGCCTCTTGCGGGGTGTGATCCCAAGCCAGGACGCCGATGATCGATTTTGCGGTATAGGCGACAATCGAATTTCCACCTGGTGATCCAGTCACCATTTTCAAATCACCCGTCTCATCAAAAATGATGGTTGGTGACATTGAGCTTCTTGGTCGTTTTTTCGGGCCAGGCGCGTTCGCCACCGGCAAGTTCGATTTGCGTGGCTCTCGCGCAAAATCCGTCAGCTCATTATTCAGTAGGAACCCATTGACCATTCTGGAATTGCCAAATGCGGCTTCAACGGTCGCCGTCATTGCGACGGCGTTGCCGTCAGCATCAATGATCGACAAATGGGTCGTGCCAGGTGCGTCCTCCGTCGGATCTTGCCCCCACATCCCCACCATTGGGTTACCGCCAAGAGCAACACCCGGATCGCCGGGAGTCGGTTTGACGCTTGGCTCGAACACTTCTGTTGCCCGAACATCGAGATAAGTCGGGTTGATCAGATCTGCGGATGGGACTTGGACGAAGTCAGCATCCCCAACATAGTGATCGCGGTCTGCATAAGCGAGACGCTGCGCATCGACAAATGCCCGTAAAGAGGCCTCTTCGGAGGCATCGTCTTGCGGCAGCAAGCGGTCATACAATCCGGCGATCGCGTTCTGAGTGATCCCACCCGAACTTGGT
This sequence comes from Henriciella sp., assembly GCA_027019605.1. Lineage (GTDB taxonomy): Bacteria > Pseudomonadota > Alphaproteobacteria > Caulobacterales > Hyphomonadaceae > Henriciella. The sequence goes on from JALUWJ010000049.1 coordinate 2,684, forward strand.
GGCGGCGCCGAGCAGATTTTATAATCGCGCCACTCTCCGCACAGGGGTGGGCGGACTTTGACTTCATAGGCCGCGATATCTTCGACGCTAAGCGCACCAGGCCGTGGTTCCTCCGCCAGTGTCGCAACAATCGCTTCTGAAATTTCGCCCTTATAAAAGGCGTCCGGTCCTTCGGTTGCAACGCGGCGCAGCGTTTCCGCATAATCTGGATTGTCGCGAACATCTCCGACCGCCAGGGGTTCACCATCGGGATAAAAATAGGCCGCGCTGACCGGGTGGTCGTCAATGCGGGTAAATTGACGGAGCCGGTCATTCGCCAGAGTTCCCGCAAGACGAGGGCTCACTTCAAATCCGGTCTCCGCAAGTGAGATGGCGGATTCGAAATTGTCCGCCCAATCCAAGCGACCATGTGCGTCATGAGCTGTTTTATAGAGCGCGATGGCACCCGGGACGCCAGCCGATTTCCCAGACTGCCAAGCATCTAAGAACCCGAGCACCTCGCCATCTTCGACAAACAAATTCTCGTCGATCGCAGACGGCGCTGTCTCGCGGCCATCATAGACGATGGTTTCGTCGCTGGCGCGGTCATAGACGACCATAAATGCGCCGCCACCAATGCCAGAAGATTGCGGCTCAACCAGGCCAAGCACGGTATGGACAGCAATCGCCGCATCCACAGCATGTCCGCCATTGCGCAAGACTTCTAGTCCAGCTTCCACCGCGCGCGGGTCAGCAGCTGCGACCATGGCACCTTTCGACCAGTCCGAGACCTCTTCCACCGGTGGGACAGGCGGGCTTTCGACCGTCTCAACTTGGTCTTGAGGTTGGCAGGCGGCTACGAACAGCGTCGAGACGCCGGCGAGCAAGATAGATTTGACTGACATTCAGGTGCGCTCCGACTTGGCGAATTCTTTTCCTCACCGTAGAGCGGATACCAATTACAGGAAAGACTTTTCAATGTCCCAGCCAGGCAAAAACAATCTGATCACGGATATTGCCGGAATTCGCATCGGAAACGCGCATGATGCCGCCGCAAAAA
>JALUWJ010000050.1 GCA_027019605.1 Henriciella sp.
ACGCATCCGACGCTTGGGTTCTGGCCGGTTCGTCCAGCTTGCAATTTTGCGAGCTCTAAAGCGCGCTGCATATGCAAGGCGTGGGCGCTCATGGCAATTCGGGCAAGTCGCGCGCGCGCTCTGTATCAAGATAACGTGCAGAGGTCGGCGTCAGGGTCGCATCCAGATCAATCAAAAGTGGATTGCCGGTCGGGATTTCGAGACCGGTAATCGTCTCATCAGGAACTTTGAACAAATGTTTGACCAGTGCCCGCAATGAATTCCCATGCGCAGAAATGATTGTGTCGGTGCCGCCTTCCAGAACCGGTCGAATGGCGCTTTCCCAATAAGGCAGGACGCGCTCAAGTGTCAGTTTCAAGCTTTCGGCAGACGGAACTGGAACGCCTTCATAACGCGAGTCTGAGGCGAGATTGTACGGGCTGTCTTCAGCCAATGGCGGCGGCGGAATATCATAAGACCGGCGCCAAATATGGACCTGATCCTTCCCATGTTTCTCAGCCGTTTCGGCTTTGTCGAGACCGGTGAGGCCGCCATAATGGCGCTCATTCAGACGCCAGTGCTTCTCTACCGGGATCCAGGCGCGATCCATGGCGGCGAGTCCAAGCCAAAGGGTTCGAATGGCGCGGGTCTGATAGCTGGTAAACGCAAATTTGGGGGTCAGTCCTTCAGCCTTGATCAGCTCCCCGCCTTTTGTCGCTTCGGCTTCACCCTTTTCGGTCAAGTCGGCGTCCCACCATCCTGTGAACCGGTTTTCGAGGTTCCATTGGCTCTGACCGTGACGGGTTAGAATAAGCTTCGGCATGAGGCGGGTTCCATTGCAAAGTCTTTAAGGCTGCGACTGACACCAGAATGTGGGTCGCGTTTCATCGAGCGCGTTGCTATCAGAGCGTACGCAGGAATGCTAGCCTAGTAAGCAATCCCCTTGCCAAAGGACACGACGCTTTGAGAGACATCGTATTTTATCCCATCATTGCTGTCGTGGTCGTGGCGATGGTCATTGGGTCATTATACTTGGGCTGGCAGCAGCCAAAATGCGGTCCTTTTGGCGGCGCTGATGGACCTGCTGATTACAGTCTCATCATCCTTAAAGGCCAGGATCTCTGCCGTATGGATGGGTTTGAAGGCTATGATCTCGACTTGACCGACAATATTTTGACGATCCGGTCAGAGGCGACCGCGAACTATGCTGATGTTCAACGCAACGCGCATTTCCGTCTCGGGCCTGACCTTGAGAACGTTTATGCTGGCCACAAGCTGAGAATTTCGCTGACCGTCAAGCCAACCACCGGCAGCGGCGCAGAAGCATTCGAGTTCAATTACTCGACCGGCAAAGCAGGCGATACAGGCTGGATCAAATTCGACCTCAAGCCTGACTGGGACACATACACCGCCGAGGTGGATATTCCGCGCAAGCTTCTCGAAAACACCGTGGCCTTGGACTACCTGTCGGTCCGTCCCGTTGTTCCGGATAAATCACGCGGCATAGAGCTTAGCGAAATTCGCTTCCGCCGCCTCGGAAAGTGGTAATCTGGGAAAGTGGCAATCTGGCTTAACCCAGCCACGCGGCCTCAACCACATCCACGACATCAGCCATGATCTCGGTGATCTTAAAGTCTTTTGGTGTGTAGACGCGGCGAACGCCCATCTGACGCAGCGCTTGCTCATCTTCGATCGGGATGATGCCGCCAACAACCAAAGGTACATTTTCGAGACCCTGCTTCTGCATTTCAGCGAGCGTCTCGCGCACCAAGTCGAGATGGCTGCCCGAGAGGATCGACAAGCCAATCACATGGGCGTCAGCCTCGGCGGCTTGCGCGACGATTTCCGATGGCGTGAACCGAATGCCCTCATAAACGACTTGCATCCCGCAGGCGCGGGCCCGCGCCGCAATTTGTTCGGCGCCATTTGAATGCCCATCGAGGCCGGGTTTTCCCAGCACATAGGTTAAATCTCTACCGAGTTTTGTCGACACGTCTTTCACTCGAGTTTTCGTGGCTTCGATCTGCTCGTCTCCACCCGTCTCGATCACGACGCTGACGCCCGTTGGCCCGCGAAACTCGCCAAACACTTCGCGTAAGGCTGTGCCCCATTCGCCCGTCGTCGCCCCAGCCTTTGCAGCGGCGATGCTGGGCTCCATGATATTTACGCCGGATGTGGCAGCCGCTTTCAGATCGAACAAAGCTTGCTCAACAGCAGCTGAATCCCGTTGCCGGCGCCATTTGTTCAAAGCGTCTATCTGCTCGCGCTCAACCAGCGGATTGACGGTCTGAATCGCATCATTGCCGGCCCCCAATGGGCTTTCCTCTGACTGTGTGAACGCATTGACGCCAACCACTTGCAGAGACCCGTTTTCAATCCCTTTCACGCGCAGAATATGGGCTCCAACCAGGCTTTCCTTCATGTACCCAACCGCCTCAACCGCGCCGCCCATCGCGTCGATATTCGCGAGCTCGTCACGGGCTTCGGCTTTCAGTGCAGAGGTCTTGCCTTCGATGACATGGCTACCATCGAACAGATCCTCATACTCCAGAAGGTCGGTCTCAAAGGCGAGAATCTGCTGCATGCGCAGCGACCATTGCTGATCCCAAGGCCGCGGCAAACCAAGCGCTTCATTCCAGGCTGGCAATTGCAGTGCCCGGCAACGCGCCCGTTTTGATAGCGTTACGGCGAGAGCTTCGATCAGGATCCGATAAACATTATTCTCTGGCTGCGGCTCTGTCAGGCCGAGCGAGTTGACCTGGACGCCATATCGAAACCGCAGCGCCTTCTCATCGGTAACGCCATACCGGGTGCGGCCAGTCTCTTCCCAAAGATCGACAAAAGCGCGCATTTTGCAAAGTTCGGTGACGAACCGGACGCCCGCATTTACAAAAAACGAAATCCGCCCAAACACTTTTGGAAAGTCCGCCTCTGGAACCTGTCCACCCGCGCGAACGGCATCCAGAACCGCACAGGCCGTCGCCAGCGCATAGGCAAGCTCCTGCTCCGGCGTCGCTCCAGCTTCTTGCAGGTGATAGGAACAAACATTCATCGGGTTCCATTTCGGGACCTCGGTATAGCACCAGCTAATCATATCGCTGATCAAGCGCATGCTGGGCTGCGGTGGAAACACATAAGTCCCGCGCGAGAGATACTCTTTGATGATATCATTCTGCGTCGTACCGCGCAGTTTATTCCGGTCATCACCGCGCTCATCTGCCAAGGCCACATACAGCGCCAACAACCAAGCGGCCGGCGCATTGATCGTCATCGACGTGTTCATGTCTTCCAGTGGCAACTGATCGAACAGCACGCGCATATCGCCGAGATGACTGATCGGGACTCCCACTTTCCCAACTTCACCGCGCGCCAGAACGTGGTCGGCATCATAGGCGGTTTGCGTCGGAAGATCGAAGGCAATCGACAAGCCCGTCTGACCTTTTGCGAGGTTTGACCGGTACAGCGCGTTCGACTTCTCAGCCGTCGAATGGCCCGCATAGGTTCTGAATATCCACGGGCGATCTGGTGCGTGCTGAAAGGCTGTGTCTGGCAATCCCGGCTCCGTTCTCGGTTTGCGCGCAAGATGCGGGAAGCGTTCAACAACCGCAAGCGCTCAGGGGCGGTTAAGTTTAGATGCGCGCGGTGTTAGAAACCCGGACCAGCCCGTTGCCAGCGCGCCCCTGAACAGGTTAGGCATGGACGGCGCCAATCAAGGGCTCTCAACATGCCACAAACGCTTCTTCTTCCGCTCATTTTGCGGTTGGCTGGACCGATCGCCTTTGTCCTCGCAGCGATGACCGCTGGCGTGATGAATCGAAGCATCATGATTGTGCCTTTGCTGGCGCTCGCCGCTACAGCGACCACAATTATCATCCGAATGGTCAGTCCATTTCCAAGCTTTGACCTCAAATCTGCGCTATCCCCCAATGTGCCTGCCGAGAAACCCTCTGCGTTTCGAGGCGCTGGCCGGCGCTTCTTCATCGGCATCATTGGGTATGGCCTGGCATTTGGCTTCGCCGCTCTGATCGCCGCCATTTTCCAGTCCACAGAGTTTCAGCCACAACTCGCTGCAGACGATGCCGGTTATCTCATTGTTCCGGGCTTGATCGCTGTGATTGGCGCGACAATCGGAGCACGAATAGGCGTGAATCAGATGGCCGGCATGATGGATCAGATGCAAGACATGTTTGCGCAAATGCAGTCGCAGCAGGCCACGAATGACGAGGATGATGGATTTACGTTTGAGGGCGAAATTATTGACCCAGATGAGTCGAAATCATAGCCAGTCGATCGCGCCCAAATCTGCGCCGATAAACGCGTAATAGGCCGCTTGAACCTTGCGCGTGATCGGCCCCGGAACACCGTCTCCAATCAAGTGCCCGTCCATCGCCAAGAGCGGTGCAATCATTGCCCCTGTTGAGCTGGTAAAAGCTTCCCGTGCAGCCCGCAATTCGTCGAGCGAAAAGGCCCGCTCGTGAACATCAATATTGCCCAGAAGCGCTTGAACACGGGCCCGCGTAATTCCCGGCAAAAGCGCTGAAGACAGCTGCCGCGTGACCAGATCCCCGTCGCGCGTGACGATCCACAGGTTCGCCGACGCCGCCTCGGTGATCATGCCATCCTCGTGCAGGATGGCGGTCGTCGCACCGGCTCGGCGCGCTGCTCGATACGCCAGTGATTGAGACACCAATTGCGTCGTTTTGTAGTCTCGGCGTTTCCATCGCGTATCTTCTTGAGAGATCGCCGTCAGCCCATCGCGCGCGACATCCCCAATCAACTTGCGGTGCGATGCAAACATGAAGATGGATGGCGTCAGAGTCTCCGGACCGTAGAAATCACGCGGGCCGTGCTCGCCAGCGGTCACCTGGACGTAGACGAGCCCTTCTTGCAATTGATTTCGCGCCACCAACTCTTTCTGGATTGCAGCAAGATCAATGTCCGGCGCGGCAATCTCAACACCAGAGAGAGACCGATCCAATCGCTCCATATGCGGCTCTAGATCGATCAGTTTTCCAGCATAGACTGAGGTCACTTCATAGACTGACTGGGCAAACAAAAACCCGCGATCGAAGGGTGAAATTCGGGCCTCAGATGCTGGGAGAAATTCACCGTTCAAATAGATCCAATCGGTCTCAGACATGACCTTCAAATTCCTCAAACGCGGGCACCAACACTCAGACATTTGAAACTAGTCTGAGTCGGTTGCCAGATCTTTGATAGAAAGCGGTGGATGTGTGGATTCCCTCATGAAGCGAGCTGGAATGCGTTTTGCTAGTGTGAGGTGAAGATCATCGAGGAGTCTCAAATTGGCCCGCAAAGGTTTCATCGTGGCGATCACATCGGGCGGTCCGCATGCGTGGATCATGATCAATACTTTGCGCGAGCAATTTGGCGATTTCCCGGTCATTGTTGAAGACGGCGAACCTTCTGATGTCTTTTGGCGCCGTCGCCGCAAATTGCTCGGCCCGATGACGGTCGCGAGCATGCAAGCCGCCCGCCTGCCGATCAAAGTCACGAAACGCGGCACCGACGCCGTCATCCAGGAGATGATCGAAACCCAAGGCCTGCAACCACACCCGCGGAAGGATATGCCGCTTATCCGCGTCCCATCTGTCAATAGTGACGCCGCCCGCGAGGCATTGAAGGCGCTTGAGCCAGCCGCGGTCTTTGTCGTCTCCACCCGGATGATTGGCAAACGCACGCTGAACGCGGTCCCAGCGCCGTTCATAAACTATCATTCCGGGATCAATCCGGCCTATCGCGGCATGTATGGCGGCTATTTCGCCCTCGCGGACGGTGCGCCCGAACATTTTGGCGCCACAGTTCATTTAGTGGATGAAGGTGTCGATACGGGCGATATCCTTTACCAGTCACACCTCGAGCCCGACCCGCGCGACAATTTTCACACCTATCTGTGGCGGCTTGCAGCGGGCAGCCGGGACATCGTCGTCGCCGCCATTGAAGACGCTTTGAATGGCACGTTATCGCCAAGCAAGGTCGACCTTCCATCTAAGCAGTATTTTGCGCCCACCTTTGGCGGTTATCTTTGGACCGGGTTCAGCAAAGGCGTCTGGTAGCACTGCATCAGATGCGCCAATCGATCAGAGATGATTTCGCGCCATTGCGACCCCGGCGGCGCCGATTGACGGACAAGGAAAGGCAGGTCAGCCGGTTCGAGCATGTTTGCTGTTGTGTCCCGCTGATACCGCCCATCAAACAGGTCTTCCTCTCCAGACTGTGCGCTGGAAGCGGGATCTCGCCCGATCAAAAAGCCGGTTTTCGTGCGTTGAATCCAGGCGCCGCCAAGCGTTTGTCTTTGCCCGGGGGACGTCAATGAGGCGAGCAACTGACGCACCGCCCCGTCCCTTGCATCGTCGGATGAGCCGCTAGCGCAGCGAATGAGGCGTTTAAGGAGGTTCGGGCTCACCGCAGCGGACGCCGTGTCGATCAAACCGCTCGCATCGATGTTGACCTCGCCGAGCGCTTCAGCCATCGCGCCTTGCTGCTCGGTTCGCGCGCGATGCTGCGTCTGAACATAGGCTCCTGCAATCTCAGCCAGATGTGGATGACGCGCCAGAAAAGCGCGCACACGCACGCGCTCAAAGACGGTCTTCTCGTTGGACGGGTCCTCAACCCATACTTGTCCAGACGCCGTCAAATAGGCGCGAAGCTCCGACCGCGACGTTCGGACTAAGGGGCGAAGCAATGTCACGATCCGCCCTTCTGGCCAGATCGGAACCGGCGCGGCAAGAACAGGCCCAGCAATGCTCGCATCACGGACGCCGCGGCGGCGCCGAATAAGCGCGGTTTCAACCACATCATCAAATGTGTGACCGGTGAGCAGACAGGCAGCGTTATGGGTGCGGGCCGCTCGCGCCAAAAGCGCATACCTTGCGCGCCGCGCCGCCGCTTGGCTCTCGCGCGGCTCTTCCCAAACCAGTGTTTCATGGTGGTGACCAAGCTGCGCGCTTAAGGTGGCGACACGTTCAGCTTCTTGTTTGGCTTCCGGTCGGAGGCGATGGTCAACCGTCAGCACCAGCAATGTACGCTGATCGCGCCCAGCCCATTCATGCGCAAGATGAAGCAGAGCCATCGAGTCGCTGCCACCAGAGACAGCGAGCGCGATGGGCTTGTTCCTATGCGGTGAAAACCGCTCAATTAGGGTTTGAAAATCAGCGCCGAACTGCACGCGGCCTAACTATCGCAGCCTGAGCGAACGCGTTCGCCCGCGGCCAGGTTCTTCGTCACGCCGGACGCATTCGGATAGCGCTGCGGCAAGAGATCCAGGGCATTACAAGCCTGCGCAGTGTCGCCAACCAGACGCATCGAGCGCGCAAGTTTGGCCAAGGCTTCCGGCGCTCTCGGATCGTCGGGATAAGACCGGATCATGTCGGTATAGGCGGCTCCAGACTCCGGATAGGCTTCTTGTTGGTACAGAACCTCGGCCAGCCAGTATTGAGCTTCCCCAGCCTGAGGATCATCGCCAAATTGGGTTAGGAAGGCGCGAAACGCGTTTTCAGCACCGGCATAATCAAACTGCAACAGACGCGATTTTGCTTCGGCAAAGAGTTCGCCCGCGTCGCCGGGAAGCGCGCTCGCGGACAGTGTTCCGAGTGAGCCTTGCGGCAGCGGGGCGCCGCTTGGCGCCGTTTGTGTAATTGCGGCGCCAGCTTCGAGATCCGGCTCGCTTTCAACGCGGCGGACAATGCGTGTTGGTCCTGTTTCTGAAATTTCGGGTTGGATACTCGGCGCGGCCATTGTTGAGACGATGCGGTCTTCGTCAGATCCAGATTGCTGAGAATCCAGCGCGCCACTCTCCGACGAGAGGAAAGCTGGTTCTGGGCGCAGCGCCTCGATCTGCCGGTTCAGGTCCGCGATCTTGGTGTCTTGTTCGGATAGGCGCGCCTCCAAACGAGTGACCAGTCGCTGCAATTCTGCCCCGTCGCCCTGCATACGATTGATCTCGGTGCGGCTCTCCGAAAGTAGGAATTCGAGCGTTTCAACTTTGCCGGTGAGCTGCGCTTTGTCAGATTCAATGCCCGTCATCCTGGCGCGCAATTGGGCATTGCTGACCCGCAGGTCTTCAACCGTTGCTGCCAATTCGCCGCTTGTTGTGCCTTGGATGATTTCCGCTTGTCGTCGCTGCGCATCGCTTGAAGGCGCCATCGCGAAAGCTGTGAAAACCAGGATTAAGACCAAAGAATAACGCAGCATTTCAGACGAGCTCCACTTCAGCGATTCAGGACAATGCGATTCAGATATGAAAAGGCCGGGGCCAAAATGTGACGCCCGGCCAATTCTATTTCGTTAATTGCAGTTGGCTTAGCCGACTGCGCCTGAAATCAGTTGCGTGAACCCGTTACGGTTCTGAGCCCATGCATCATCATTTGATCCAAGCGCGATTGGGCGCTCTTTGCCGTAAGAAACGGTTTGGATGCGGGCTGGATCAACACCGAGATCGACCAGGTAATTCTTCACAACAGACGCGCGGCGCTCGCCGAGGGCCAAGTTGTATTCGCGTGTCCCACGCTCATCGCAGTTACCCGCAACGAGAATGTTCACGTTTGGATAAGAAGACAGCCACGCTGCCTGGCGCTGCAGGATCGCTTGGGCATCTGAGCCAAGGCGATACTGATCAAGGTCAAAGTAGACACGATCGCCAACATTCACCTGGAAATCTTCGAGGGAACCTTTGACAGGACCTGTTGGGACAGGTGGCAATGTCTCTGTTTCGACGACTTCGGGCTCTTCAACGACCACGACTTCTTCGGGTTCGTCCACAACTACCGGTTCTGGTTCAGGGGTAGAAGAACATGCTGCAACACCGATAAAGACGGCGATTGACGCAGATGTCATCATAAGCTTACGCATTTAGGTCTCTCCTTGCTTACGCGCACACCACGTGCATTAGGCGGGGTATTTGTCAACTTCGTGTCACCGTATACGCCATTTTTTTTCATTTGGGGAAGATTACTGAGATTTCAGAATCCCCAATAATTTCCATACACTATTCGAGCAATGGTGACCATGCCGGGTCTGAAGCGTCTGTTGGGGTCGGCAGTGGACGCAGATTTCGTCCAGTAAGATCGACTGACCACAGCGTCGGCGACGCCCCCGGGAAGGCTTCACGGAAGAATGTGATCACCCGTCCATTTGGCGACCAATCTGGACCTTCGTCCAAATAGGACTCCGTCAGCAAGCGCTCACCGCGGCCATCAATGCCAATAACACCGATATGGAAGCGACCGCGTGTTTGCTTGGTAAACGCGATCAGATCTCCGCGCGGGCTCCAGACCGGCGTCGAGTACCGGCCGGTGCCAAATGTAATGCGACAAGCGATATCACGCCCGCCAGATGGGCATGTTCGCGGTGATCCATCTGTGTTCATGACGTAAAGCTGCGGGCTCCCGCCGCGATCAGAATTGAACACGATTTGGCGGCCATCCGGCGACATGGAAGGCGATGTATCAATCGCTGGATGGTCGGTCAGACGGCGGCTTTGTCGGGTTTGAAGGTCCATGAGGTAGACATCAGAATTGCCGTTCGTGGCCTGCGTTAAGAGAACCGAATTGCCATCACGCGAAAAACGCGGCGCAAAGGTCATGCTGCGGAAGTTGCCGAGAACTTCCTGACGGGCGCGGCGCAGGTCATAGAGATAGACCCGCGGAATGCCGCCTTCATAAGACATATAAGTAATCTGCTGGGCTTCCGGCGAAAAGCGCGGGGTCAGCACGGTGAACGCGCCGCTGGTTAGATATTTCACGTTGGCGCCATCAGCATCCATAATGGCGAGACGCTTAACACGTGCATTCTTTGGCCCGGTCTCTGCGATGTAAACGATGCGCGTATCGAAATAGCCATCCTCACCGGTCAAACGGGTATAGATAGCGTCCGCAATTTTGTGGGCGATCCGGCGGGCATCTTCTGGCGTGGTGGTAAAGCGGCGTCCGGAAACCTGGCGTCCTGCGGAATCTTCGAACCGCATGAGCTCTTCACCGTAAACATCCCACATCCGCACGGAGCCGCGAATGAGATCGTTCCCATCGCGTGTGATCTGTTCAACCGTGCCAACGACCAGGGCATCTGTCTGGATGATTTTCCAGTCGGCAAAACGCGGCGCAACCTCGATATTCAGGTCGGTCTGGATGTAGGCATCCTCCGGCGTGATTGTGAACAGGCCCGTAGATTCCAGATCAGAGCGAATAACGTCGCTGATCAGCTGTGACGTTGCGGGGTCGACACCAACCGCTTCAAAATTCGGAATGGCGAGCGGCGTCGGTTTCAGATCGGCGCGATCAACCACGACTTCCAATTGCGCCATCGCCATCGACCAAGAGCCAAGCAGCCCGATAAAGGCAGCACATATTAATCTTTTCAGCATTGCATAACTCCCGGTTTCCGACTCACCGACTGACATAACCCAGTCCGAGTTTGACATCGATTTCTTTCCAAAGTTCGTAATCATCTGCAGGCAGCTTGAAAGGTGCGCACTTGCCGACAGCGCGCGTCGCGCGATCCACCGCGACTCCCATATATGAGCTTTGCCGCCCTTTCGGATCAACCACTTGCAGATCGGCGACTGTGCCGTTCTCATTCAGCAGAACTTTCATCCGCACATTGTAACGCTCAGGGTTCGGCAAATCGTCGACTCCGGCCCAGCATTCGTTGCGGATGCGCGAACTGATAAGCGCTTCGAGCCGCGCAGTGTTTCCGTTGCGCTCGCCAGAGCCGCGCCGATTGCGCGTCTCAGCAGGCTTGGGAGCATCTTTTAAGGCCGTTTGAGGCGGCTCCTTCGGCACGGGTCGAGGCTCGGGGCGCTTACGACGTGTCTCGATTTCGCTTTTGAACGTGGTTTCACTCTGATTGAGGAAATCCGAGAGCGGATCTTTGGGCGGCTTGGGTGTGGTATCGCGCTCAGGTTCCGGTTCGGGCTCAGGCTCTTCTTCCGGCTCCTCCGGTTCTTCCTGTTCAAAATCAGGCAGAATGTCTTCCGGTTCTTCTTCGACTGGCTCTGGCGTTTCGTTTGAAACATCCTGCTCAGCTTCCAGAATCTCCTCCTCGACGGGCTCTTCAGGAAGCTCTTCTTCCGGCTCTTCTGGCGCCGCCTCTTCAGGTTCTTCCACGTCTTGTTCGATCAATGGTGCAATATTGGTAATCTCGCCAAGTTCGGCAAAATTGACGTCGACCGCTTCCACGACATAGGCGCTGCTGGTGACGCCCCAGTACGGGAACGTCACATAAGACGCGCCGAAAACAGCTGCGTGCACAATAATTGAAGCAGGCAAGCCGCGCAGCATGTCTTAGCCCTCGCGCTCCGCACGCGCCTTAGGATCGGTGACCAGCGCAATATTGGTGAATCCCGCATTTTTCATCTGGGTCATCACGCCGAGGACCGCGCCATAGGCCGCGTCAGTATCGCCTTGCAGGAAGATCCGCTCTTCATAGCCTTCTTCAGCGATTGCCAGGAGTTTGGCCGTCAGCTCACCGACTTCGATCTCGGTTTCAGAGATGTAGACTTTCGCATCGGATGTCACCGTCACCAAAAGAGGTGTCGTTTTCGGAACGCTGAGATTGCTCGTCGCTGCCTTCGGTAAATTCACCTCGACGCCCCGCTGCAGCGCGGTAGCGGTGATCATGAAAATGATCAGCAGCACGAGCATCACGTCGACCATGGGCGTGACGTTGATTTCGGCATTGAACGCGCGTCGACCGCGCCCGCCACCAGATCTAAGCGGCGCCGCCATTAGACAGGCCCATCGCTGGCGCGGCGTGACAAGCGCACCAATAGGTCTTGGCTAAACGCATCCAAAGTATCGGCATAGCGGTTCAAATCGCCAGAGAACTTGTTGTAGAAAATGACCGCTGGAATCGCTGCAATCAGGCCAAGTCCGGTCGCGAACAAAGCTTCCGCAATCGGCCCGCCAACGACGGCAAGGCTGGTATCTTCCTGGGCGCTGATGTTCAAAAACGCGTTCATGATGCCCCAAACGGTTCCGAACAGACCGATATAAACTGAGGATGAGCCAATCGTCGCCAGCGCGCCGATCCCATTCGAGATTGATCCAACCTCGCGATCCACCGTGGCCCTTAAGGAGCGCTCAGCCCGAGCAACCAGAGCGCCATGTTCGTTCGGAGAGACACTTTTCGCGTCCCGCCATTCGCGCGAAATCGCAGCGAACAAACGGGCGCCCGCATTATCGGGCGCTTGTCCTGGGCGCATTTCATAATCGTCAGTGCGACCATTCCAGAACGCTTCTTCGAATTCGCTGGCTTTTTTCCGGGCGCCGCCAATGGCGAAGAATTTCTCTGCCGTCACGGCCCAAGACCAAATACTGGCAATAATCAACGCGATCAGAACGGCTTTGACCACTGGGTCAGCCGCCATGATCAATTCAAACATGGAAAAGGCCCCTTGGGAGTGAACCTCGCCTAGCGCTTGTGACTCCATAAGCGTCTCTCATCCTTCTGATTGGCGGACGCCGCCGCCTTATGAAAAGCTCGTGTTTCTATCTGCGGAGAATCTGGCGGAAACGTGACGCGCCGCTGTCTTATCTGCAATGTTCATCGCAATGGCGTGATTGGGTTAACGAATTCTCGATTCTTGGAAACTTGTTAGTTGCGGGACTGGGCTTTTTTTGGTCCTTACCAGCCAGTCTCAAACTGTGGAGGAGAAACAGGAATGACCGAAAACACACTCTATGGCAGCGAGATGAGTTATTTCACTGGCAAGGCGCGCGCTTATCTTCGCTGGCGCGGCATTTCTTTTAACGAAATTGCTCCCACACCGGCGGTCATGAAATCCGAAATCATCGCCAATATTGGGTGGCCCGTCATTCCGGTTCTGAAGACGCCCTCAGGCGAGTTTGTGCAAGACACCTCAGACATTATTGCCCATTTCGAGGCGGACTCCGCTGAACCGAAAGCCATTCCCGAGACGCCGCTGCAACGCATGGTGACCTATTTACTGCAATTATTCGCAGATGAATGGATGACCCTGCCGGCGATGCATTATCGCTGGAACCGCAATGAAGAATGGATCTATGGCGAGTTTGGCAAGAATGCCGCGCCGGATGGGACACCGGAAGAGCAATATGAAGCCGGCAAGGCGGTTGGTAAGCGCTTCCGCAGCTTTGTGCCGATGCTTGGCATCACGCCAGAAACCATTCCAGGCGTTGAAAAAGCGTATGAAAAGTTCCTCGCCGATCTGTCTGCGCACCTCGAGACGCTTCCCTATCTTCTCGGCACGCGGGCAAGCTATGCAGATTTCGCGCTGATCGGGCCGCTCTACGCACACCAGTACCGGGACAAGTTCACTGGCGAGCACATGAAACGCACTGCCCCGAAAGTCGCAGACTATGTCGAGCGCGTCATCGCAGGAGAGGGCAAAACCGGTGAATTGGTTCCTCAAGATGACCTACCTGCGACGCTGCTGCCAATCCTGAAAGTCGCGCTTCAAGAACACCTGCCAGTGCTCGCAGAGACCAGCAAACTGTTCAGCGAGTGGGCCCGGACAGCTGAACCGCAGTCTGAAGTCCCGCGCGGGCTTGGCATGGTTCCGTTCACAACAGGCGGTCATAGCGGCATGATCGCGGCGCGGACCTTCTCCCTGCTCCGGCTGCAAGATGCGCTGGATGTGTATCTGATGATGTTGCCTTCAGACAAAAAGCGGGCCGACGCATTTCTCGATGCGATTGATGGCGCGGCGTTCAAGACGATGCGGATTGATCCACGCGTCACGAGACGAAATTACAAATTAGCGCTCGCCTGAGGAAAAATCCTTCCCAGATTCCCCGAAAATCGGTTACTTAGTTGAAAAAGCAACCAATAGGGGAGATTTCATGTCTGCAGTTCTTCACTTGGCGATCCCGGCTGGCGATCTGAACAAGACACTGAAATTCTATACCGATGTCCTCGGCTGCAAGCTTGGCAATCGCGAAGAAGGACGCTGGTGCGACGTAAACTTTTGGGGCAATGAGCTCACCCTTCACCAAAGTGAGGAGCAGTTGCCCAACGTTCGCCACGATGTGGATATGGGCGCCGTGCTGGTGCCGCACTTTGGCATTCATCTCACCCAGGACGATTTCGACGCGCTCAAAGACCGTATCGCAGCGGCGGGCCTGACCTATATTGATGAACCTTATCGCCGCTTCAAAGGCGACAAGTATGAGCAGGAAACCTTCTTCATCGCCGATCCGAACAATAATGTGCTCGAGATCAAGACGATGAAAAACCCAGAAGTGCTTTGGCCAGACAATTAGAGCCTGGCCACTCCGCTCACTTTTAGTCGCGCGGCTTAGCCGTTCGCTTCCACTGTAATCGGGCCATGATCATCGACGTGATCATCATGGACATGGTGCAAGTGACCATCATGGATGTAGTCCATATGGTCGCCGTGGCGGATCATCAGATGCCCATCCTCGGCGCCGTGCATATGGTCTGCATGTGCCGCAGCCTCCATCGGCGCTTCGCCATCTGGATTGATCGCACTGACTTCAATCACATGTTCATCGACATGATCGCCATGGACGAAATGCAAATGCCCGTCATGCAGATAATCCCAATGATCATTGTGCCAGACCCGCTCATGCCCGCAGCCTTCGCCATGCTGGTGCGCATGATCCGCGTGCACTTCAGCGGCATGATCCTCTGGGGCCACCGCGCAGGCGCTGAGCCCGGCAAATAAAAGTCCTGAAATGATAAGCGTGCGCATCGCGACTCTCCAAACCTCTCTCCGGGAATCGGTTAGCACAGGCCGCGGAAAAAATCCATAGAGTCCTGTTTTTATTGTGTTTTTGTTTTGTTATAACGTATCCATTTCCGCGAACGCGTGATGAGAAGCACCCACCTTGTCATCCCGGCCGCGGCGCCGGGACCTAGAATGCCCTAGGTCCCGGATAAGCTCTCACGAGCTTTCCGGGATGACACTTGATGAGAGCCTCGTCTTGCAAGCGCAAGTTAGCATCCATGGCGGCTGGGTCCGCGAGAGATCACGCATCGCTCCCGATCCAACCGGAACGATCACGTGCTGGACCCCACGGACAAGCCGTGGGGAGCGCCTAAAAAGAGCCTTCCCCTATTCCGCCAATCCTCGCGGCTGAGCGGACATAAAGATCGAGATACCAAATTGAAGCCTCATCCTGAGCGAAGTCGAAGGACGAGGCGCGATCCTTGGAAACCCGGCCCTTTATCCTTCGACTTCGCTCAGGATGAGGGCCTAATGAATCAACGTCTCCTCATGACCCAAAGCAGAGATGCTGAACGTCTTCCTGCGGCGCTTTAAGTCACTCACAGAACACAAAAAAAGCCGCCCCTTTCGGGACGGCTTTCTCTATTCGTCTCTCACTCCAATAAGAAACGTATTCTTTTAGCCTTCGCCGCCTTCGTCCGTTTCGAAGCCGCGGATGCGCAGCAGCGGCTCGATGGTTGGGTCGGAGCCGCGGAACAGGCGGTAAAGCTCATCCGCTGGGCGCAGGCCGCCAGACTCATACACCCATTTTTTCAGGCTCGCGGCAAGTTCTGGATCCCAGATGTCGCCTTTTTCCTTGAACGCTGTGAAGCCATCAGCATCCAAGATCTCTGACCAGAGATAGGCGTAATAGCCAGAGCTATAGCCGACCGGGCTAGAGAAGATGTGGGCGAAATACTGGCTGCGATAGCGCGGCTCAATTTCCTCAATTAAGCCATAGCCTTCCAGGGTTTCTTTCTCGAAGGTGCGCGCATCCGTGATGGCGAGCGCTTCTTCGTGGCTGAGGCGGTGCCAGGCAAGATCCAACAAGGAGGCCGCGATGAACTCGGTCGTGCGGAAGCCCTGATTGTGGTTCGCGGCTTCGCGCATCTTCTCGATCAGCTCGAGTGGGATCGCCTCGCCGGTCTCATAATGCAGCGCGTATTCGGCGAGCATCTCTTCTTCGCCGGCCCAGTGCTCGAGGATTTGCGCTGGGAATTCAGTATAGTCGCGCGGCCCATCAACACCTGAGAATTCAGAATATTTGATCTGAGTCAGAAGGCCGTGCAGGCCGTGTCCGAACTCATGGAAGAAGGTCTCCACCTCTGAGAAGTTCATCAGAGTTGGCTCACCTTCGGCCGGGGTGATCAGGTTCAGATTGTTGGTGATGATCGGGCGGACTTCTTCTGCATCATCATAGTTTGTCGACGAGCGATAAGAACTCATCCAGGCGCCACCGCGTTTGCTGTCGCGGGCATACATGTCCATCATGAACAGGCCGAGATGCTCACCGGTCTCTTTGTCTTTCACGTCATAGGCGGTGACGACCGGGTTCCAGCCTTCAACATCGACATCTTCCAGCGTGATATTGAACAGGCGCTCCGCCATGTTCCACGCGCCTTTGCGAACCGCGCTCAGCTCGAAATACGGCTTCAGAACATTGCTATCGAAAGCATATTTGTCCTGGCGGACTTTCTCGCTGTAGTGCCACCAATCATGGCCAGCGAATGTAAATTCGTCGCCGATCAGCGCCTGCATTTCATCGCGCTCAGCTTTGGCTTGCGCCAGGCCCGGCTCCCAGACGCGAACGAGGAAGTCTTCCACATTCTGCGGCGTGCGCGCCATATTGTATTCGAGGATGTAAGCGGCGTGGTTCTCATAGCCGAGCAGCTCAGCTTTTTCCGCGCGCAGTTGAGCGATCTTGATCAGCAGCGGCCCATTGTCAGTCTCACCTTCCGTGGCTCGCAGACGATATCCGTCGAACATTTGCTGGCGCAGGTCGCGGTTCTCAGACTGCTGCATGAAGGTCTCATAGACCGAGCGATCAACCGTCAGCACCCATTTGTCGCCGTCTTTCAGCGCCGCTTTGAAACTGTCAGAAAGGCCAGCCAGGTCAGCCTCGTCGGTGATTTCCAGTTTAAACGCTTTGGTCGAAGCCAGCAGGTTTTGCGAGAATTGCGTGGTCAGTGAAGACAGCTCTTCATTGATCGCTGCGACCTTCTCTTTGACCTCGGCGCTTTGCGTGGCGCCGGCGCGCTCGAAGCCGCGATAGGTCAGTTCGATCAGACGCAGGTCTTGCTCATCGAGATCAAGGTTTTCAGCATCGTCTTTGACCGCATTAACGCGCGCAAACAGATCTTCGTTGAAGCTGATCTGGTTGCTTGTCGCCGTGATCTTCGGCCAGATTTCCGTCGCCAGCTCTTGCAGGCGATCATTGGTATCGGTGCCGGTAATGTTGGAAAATGTCAGCGCGACCTTTGAGAGGGTCCCGCCCGCCTTATCCAAGGCGACAATCGTGTTTTCAAAGGTTGGCGCGTCTGGATTGTTCGCAATCGCGTCGACTTCAGCTTCCAGCTCTGCAATCGCAAAATCGATCGCCGGGAGATAGTCTTCATTCTCAATCTCTGCGAAAGGCGGCACGCCGTACGGCGTATCCCAGTCTTGCAGAAGCGGATTGTCCGCCAGCGCCGCCGCGTCAACCGGCGCTGTTTCAGGGGTGTCTGCCACATCCGTCGCAGCCGGTGTCTCCGCGCCGGGCGTTTGAACAGCGTCGCATCCAGCGAGCAGAATTGTGAAAGCAGCAGCGCTGCCGAGAAGGTAGTTTCTTGCGGTCATTCTGGCACCTTTGAGAAAAACGTTGCGGTGTTTAACCATTTTCTAGGCCAGTCGCCTAGGGTGAAGCTGTCACACTTGTAATTGGGTCAGGCGCCCAACCGTTGCGTGGAACTGATCCATCGTCTCGTTCAGGATGTCCGCGACGGGGCGCACGCCTTTGATACGACCAGCGACTTGTCCGGTCAGCGCGATCCCGGCTTCAAGATCGCCGCCAAAATAGACCTGCTGCGTGCCGGCAAACTCACCAAAGATGTTCTCGACGCCGTCCTGCTCGATCCGCGTCGTGCGCTCTGTGCGCAGCGCACGCAGGGCCGGGCCCGGTCCATCCCGGTTCAGGAACACGGTATCAGTGGCATCAGCATCGACGATGGCCTGTTTCCAGTTCTCATGCACCGGGCTTTCTGCGCTGGACAAAATGCGCGTACCCATCAGCACACCTTCAGCGCCGAGCGAAAAGGCCGCCGCCATGGTCGCACCATCCATAATTCCGCCGGCTGCCACCACAGGGACATCCACCGCCTCACAGACTTGCGGGATGAGCACCATTGAGGCGACATCTTTCGGGTTTTTGAAACCGCCGCCTTCGCCGCCCTCAACAATCAAGCCATCGACCCCAGCATCAATCGCGCCGAGCGCGGCTTTCAAGCTCGGGACGACGTGAAATACGGTCAGCCCGGCTTCTTTCAGCTGGCTGGTATATTTCTTTGGATTACCGGCGGACGTGGTCACGAATTTAATGCCCTGATCGATCACGAACTGAACGATGTCTGGGTCCCGCACAAAGGCTTGCGCAACATTGACGCCAAAGGGTTTGTCAGTGAGGTCGCGCATTTTCAGGATTTCTGCGCGCACCGCGTCCAGCTCCCCAGAGCTTGTCTCGATAATTCCCATACCGCCGGCATTTGAAAACGCGGAGGACAATTGCGACCGCGCAATCCAGCCCATCGCGGCCTGAATGATCGGTTTCTCGATTTCGAGCATTTCGGTGATGCGGGTCTTCAGCGCCATGGGGGTTCCTCTGTCTTTGACTTTGCTCGGCAGATAGCGGGCCTGTCGCTGCGGAAGCGCAAGAGGGGCTATCGTGTTTGAAAGAGCTTGAAGCGTTCAGTGATGAAAATGATGGTCAGTGAACTAACGCCCAGTGCCACGAAGCCCCACATGAACGGCGCGATCGTCCCGTTGAACTGACCGGCAACAAGATATCCAATGAAGCTTGAAACCGTGGTGGAAGCAAAGCCGTAAGCAGCGCTCGCGGTTCCCGCAATCTTGCCTTGTGGTTCCATGGCGAGCGCCGTGAAGTTTGCGCCCAACATGCCAAAGCAGCCGAAGGTCAGGCAGAAGAGCGGATAGAAGAGCCACAGCTTCTCGCCGACCGTGTGAAGCGTGATCACATTGATCAAAGCGAGCGCGATGAACAAGACAAGCACCGTATGGCTGATGCGGCGCATGCCGAACTTCTCAACAATTCGGGAGTTTAAAAAGTTCGCGGCAGCCAAAGCGGCTGCTACGCCCGCAAACCAGAGCGCGAAGGTCTCATGCTGCTGAAACACATCCGTGAAGATCTGTTCCGATGCCGCGACGAAAGCGAACAGCGCGCCAAAAATCACGCCACTTGCGCACATATAGCCAAACGTGATCCGCGTGCGCAGAACTTGCCAATAGGCGCGGCCAGTCTGCTGCGGATTGAGCGGCTGACGATCGGCTTCGGGTAGCGTCTCTGGCAAGCGAAGCTGGATCCAG
>JALUWJ010000051.1 GCA_027019605.1 Henriciella sp.
CGGAAGAGGAGGTTCGGATCGTCGCTGATCCCGAAGCCTTGGCCGCTGCAGGTCTGTCTTTGAACGATGCAGCGCGCTTGGTCGCGGCAGCTGATGCAAAAGCGCCAGCAGGCGAAGTGCGCGGCAATCGAAGCAATGTTGGCCTGGAGATTGGCGGAGAATTTGACGGCGTTGCGCGGATCCGATCGATCCCGCTGGTGCAGTCCGCGAATGGAACCGCGCTTCGCGTCGGAGATGTTGCCGAAGTCGTCAAAGGCATCGAAGACCCGCCAACCAAACTTGCGTTCTCAAATGGCAAGCGCGCCGTCTTCGTGACCGCTTACATTTCCTCCAATCAGCGCGTGGATGTTTGGGCGAAAGCGGCCCGTGAGATGGTTGATGAGTTCGCGGTCACGGTACCGTCTGAAATCTCTGTGACCCCGATCTTTGACCAGAGCAAATATACAGAATCCCGCCTCAATGGTTTGGCGCAGAACCTGTTGATTTCAGCTTTCTTGGTTTTCGCTGTCCTGTTCTTCGTCATGGGATGGCGGGCAGCAATTGTGGTTGGCATGGCATTGCCGCTCACCGTTGCGCTGGTGCTGACGCTGTTCAAATTCTTCAACTATCCACTGCACCAGATGTCCGTCACGGGCCTGGTGATTTCACTGGGCTTATTGATCGATAATGCGATCGTCGTTGTCGATGAATATGACCAAGAAAGGCTGCATGGCCATTCGGTCCTCGATTCGATTGATCGATCGCTGAAAAAGCTATTCGGGCCCCTATTTGCCTCAACTTTGACAACTGCGCTGGCCTTCGCGCCGATTGCTCTCATGCCAGGCGCTGCCGGCGAGTTCATCGGCATGATTGGAACCTCGGTGGTGTTCTCAGTCATCATGTCCTTCCTCATCGCGATGACGGTCATTCCGGCCTTGGCAGGCATGTTGGATCGTCCGCGCAAGCCAGGCGAACGCAGTTGGTTTTGGCGCGACGGGGTGAAGTTTGACGTCATCACTGATGGCTATCGTTGGAGCATTGAACGCGTTCTACGCAATCCTGTCATCGGCCTCATGCTCGGTATTGTTCCGGTCATGGTCGGCTTCTATCTCGCCGGACAATTGCCGAGCCAGTTCTTCCCGCAAACAGAGCGTGATCAATTCCAAATTGACATCTCGCTGAACCCACAAGCGACGATTTATGAAGCCCGAGACATTGCCCAGGAGGTGAATACGTTCCTGCGCGATCAGTATCCTAATATTGAAGGCATTCACTTCGTGGTTGGGGAGCCTGGACCGCGGGTCTACTATAACAGTTTCAACAATACTGAGGGCGTTGCGGGCTATGCCAATGGCTTCGTGCAACTCGGCAATAATGAAGCAACCCGGATCTTGGTCAGCGATATCCAAGCGTCTTTGCGACGGGAATTCCCGCAAGCTCAAATCTTGGCGACCCCGTTTGAGCAAGGTCCGCCGACGCCCGCCCCAATCGCATTCTTCATTCGGGGCGAGAACCTCGCCGTACTGAACGATCTCGGCAACCAAGCTCGCACAATTCTGGCTCAGACACCCGGCGTGACGTTTACGACATCGCAATTGCAGATGGGCGCACCGATCGTCACTCTGGAGGCGGATGAAACCGCGACGGCGATGTCTGGTCTGCGCCTTACCGGATTGGCGAGCGACATTCGCGCCGAACTTGAAGGGGTGCCGGCGGGCTCGATCCTGGAAGGGATTGAAGAGATCCCGGTCCGCGTCATCGCCCCAGAGGGTCGCCGGACAGAGATTTCAGATCTTAGATCAAAAACGGTCGGCAATGCCGGATTGGGCGGTGGGACGCCTTTATCAGCGCTCGGTGAGCTGACGCTGGCGCCGCAAACTTCGACCATTCGTCACCTCGATGGTCGGCGCGTGAATCAGGTTTTCGCCTATGTCGAGCCATATGCGCTGCCTGACCCGATCAATCAGAACTTCAAACAGGCTTTGGAAGAGTCAGGATTTACGCTGCCTCAAGGCTATGACTGGATTGAGAGTGGTTCTGCGAGCAATCAATCCGAAGCTATGGCGAATCTTGCGGGCCTGGCGGTTCCTTTGGTCTTGGTGATGCTTGGGGCCGTTGCGCTCGTATTTAACTCGTTCCGTATGGCCTTTCTGGTGATGGGCGTTGGATTCATGTCCATGGGGCTGGCCTTTGGCGGGGTCTGGATGTTCAATCTGCCGCTCGGATTTAACGCAATTCTCGGCGGCCTGGGGCTCTTGGGCATCTCGATCAATGGCACGATTGTCGTGCTGGCGCTTCTGACTGGTAATGAAGCGGCTCGCAATGATGACGTGATCGCGCAGCGTGAAGTGGTGGTGGCGGCCACCCGGCACATTGTGGCGACAACGCTGACGACGATGGGCGGCTTTGTGCCGATTATCTTGCAAGGCGATGTGTTCTGGATGCCGCTGGCGACCGGAATTGCCGGAGGCGTCGCGGGTTCAGCGATCCTGGCGCTTTACTTCACGCCGTCTGTATATCGGATCATGACGATGAAGCCGATGCGGCGCTTCTTCAGGATGCTGCGCGGGCAAGGCTGGCAACACCCAGCTCGCGTCCCGGCTGAATAAAAAAAGCCCCGCTTCATCGGCGGGGCTTTTGTCTATTCTGAACGGGTATCTGGCTTAGAACTTATAACCGAGTTCAACACCCCATGTGCGCGGTTCGTTCACGAAGCCAGTCAGGTTGTTGAAGTCGATCGCCCCTTCGAGAACCAGTTCGTCGGTAAGGTTTCGGACGAAGGCCGAGAGCGCAACGCCATTGTCGCCTTCCCAGCCCGCGCGCAAGCCGCCGAGCCAGTAGCCATCTTCACCAAACTCAACGCTGTCATACAGGAAGAAGTTTGTGTCGCCCTTATAGGCCCAATCGGTGAAGACATAGAGTTCGCCGCTTTGGAACGGAACGCCATACCGCGCTGTGACGTTTGCAATCCATTCGGGCGCGTTCGGGAATGAGTTACCGGAGATGTTAAAGAAGGTTTGGCCATCGACCACCACTTCAGGATCGAGCACGGTACAGCTTGCACCACAGCCTGGAGAGAGCAGAACGTCGTCTTTGATCTCGGTATTGTTGTAAGACAGACCGCCGGTCACGACCAAATTGTCGGTGACGAGTGCTTCAACATCCGCTTCGAACCCATAGCCTTCGCTTTCATCAGCATTGAACAGCGCGACGGTATTGTCGAGCCCGCCAACAATCGTCAGCTGCTGGTCTTCCAGCGTGTAGAAGAAGACGTTGGCATTGGCGCGAATGCGGTTGTCATAGAGTTCAGATTTTACACCGGCTTCGTAGGACAAGACCGTTTCACTGTCCGCGTCGGAAATCGTGTTGCCAAAGACGAGGCGCCCTTGCACTGATGGTCCGCGGAAGCCGCGCGCGACTTTCGCATAATAGGAAATGTCTTCAGAATATTGATACGTCGCAGATACGTCCCAGCTGATTTGATCGTCGCCAACAGTAACCGAGCGCGGTGGGAGCGCCCCAGAGCCAAACGGGCCGATTGAGCGTCCTGCGGTGAAGACTTTCTCTTCATCGGTGAAACGAACGCCGCCCGCCAGCGTCAGCTGATCTGAAACATCATAGGCCACAGAGGCGAAGATGCCGGTTGAGTCTGTATCCTGGTTGCGCAGCGCG
>JALUWJ010000052.1 GCA_027019605.1 Henriciella sp.
GCAGCTTCATCATATGGCTGAAGCGATCCGGTTTCAGGTGGCGTCGAACCCGTGCCTGCATGACGAGCTTACAATTCCAATCTCGGCCAGCGTCGGGGTCGGCATTGCTCACCCCCGCGACACCGTCAGCTCGGTTCTCAGCCGCGCCGATGACGCGCTTTATGAAGCCAAAGACAGAGGTCGCAATCGCTTTGTCGTAGCCGCCTAAGGCGCTTCTGTCTCGTTGATCTCAGTTTCCTCGGCAGGAGCCGGTTTGTTCACCCAATCCGCCAGCGCCTTGTACATGGCAAAACTCTGATCATCATAGGCGCGAACGTAGCCTTCTGGCCAAGCGCTTGAGCGCGCGACCACAAGATTGTTCTCGCGATCAATGTAGAGCGTTTGCCCATTCGCGCCTGAGGCGGTGAACGTGCCATCCGCATAGGTCCACCAGTGCCAAGCATAGCCGCGATTTGGGTTCGGATGGACAACCCCTGGCTTCAAATGCGCGTCGTCTGAAACCGTTGCGCGATCAACCCAATCTCCGGGCAAAATCTGCTCACCATTCCAAGCGCCGCCCTGTTCGATAAAGACCCCAAACCGCGCCCAATCGCGCAGCGCAGAATTGTAAAAGGCGCCGCCAATTTCAGCGCCATCCTGGCCCGCATTGTCGATGATCCACGCACCGTCGAATTCCATCCCCAAAGGCTGCCAGATCGATTGCGATAAATAGTCCGCCGCATCCATATCGGTGACGCGCCGGATCAGTTCGAGCAGGACCTGACTTTCAGCGGTGTTGTAATTGAAGGTCGTGCCAGGCTCATGTTCGCGCTTGTATTTGATTGCGAGATCGAACGCCGGCGATTTTCCCATCACGACACTTTCGGTCATGAACTCGACCGTATCGTCCATTTTGCCGTCCCAGAGGTTGGGATCATACCGAACCCCAGATGACATTTGCAGCGTTTGCTTGATGGTGACGCCGTCATACGCCGTGCCTTTGACCTCTGGCAGGTATTTTGACAGTTGATCTTCAACGCTGTCGATTTTGCCTTCAGCCACTGCGACGCCGACCAAAGTCGAGGTGATCGATTTCACCAAAGACCAGGTCGTAAATTTCGTACCGGCCGACGCCCCGCGCCCATAGCTTTCGTGAAGGATCTCGCCGTCATGAACGATCACCAGACCTGATGTTTCCATATCTTGATAGAGGTCTGCCAAGGTCCGGCTCTGCCCCTCATACTCATAGGTAAACCCGTCCAGCGCGGCCTCATCCCGCGGCAAAGGTTCCGTCATCGCGGCCTTTGCGACGGTGCGCGTTGGATAAATCTCGCTGGCATTCTGGAAGAAATAATCATTGTCGCCTTCGAACGCCGCGGCCCGCGCCATCACATCAAAAGGCGGTGGCACAAAGCGCGTATAAGTGAACACGCCGATCAGCGCTCCCAAGATCAAGGCAACGATCGCAACCAATAGTGATTTCATGACAAAGTCTCCCGCAGCACAGCAGGATGATCATGCGTTAGTTTAAGGGGGGCCGTCTAGCCTATCGCCGCGCGAACAGCTTTGCTGGCCGGACCACACTCGATTTGCCCTGGATACTTTTCGCGCAAAGCGGTCATGCACCGACCAACATCTTTGAGCTTTGACGCGCTGAGCTGCGTAACAATATCTGCTGCGGCTGATTCCAATGCCTCGCCTAAGAGTGGCTTTGGTAGAAACTCAGAAATGATCTCAATTTCGTCGCGCTCACGTTCGGCTTCCGCAATTCGACCATTGTCATCGAATTGTTTGATCGCGCGCTCGCGCTGAGAGACCATCGTCTCGAGCAGTTCCAGAATGACTTCATTGTCACAACCTGAGCATTCTCCGCGACTGCGGGCGATCACATCGCGATCGTCCATCGCGCACTTGATCAAGCGCAAAGTCTGAGATTCCACACTGTTCGCATCTTCGGACTCAGCTGTGCTGAGCGCGGTATTTATGCGATTTCGGAGTGTGACTTGGACGGTTTGATCCAATTGACCCATTTATAAGCCTCTAAAGCCGCCTTTTAGGTCCAAAACCGCTTGACGGTTCTGGCCGCAGCACTCTATTTGCCACCCGTTTGCCTGAGAAACCGTTAAAGCCCCAGGCGGGCGCTGAGTCCAGCGAAACGAGGGAGATAAGAGCTACATGGATAAAAATCAATCCGAATTCGCCAGTCAGGCGAGTGGCGCGATCGCCCTCGCAGATGGAACTGTCTTCCTCGGCACCGGCTCCGGAAAGGCAGGAATTGCCGTCGGCGAGCTGTGTTTCAACACCGCGATGACGGGTTATCAGGAAATCCTCACCGACCCGTCTTATGCAGAACAAGTCGTGATGTTCACCTTCCCGCATATCGGCAATGTCGGCGCCAATCCCGAAGACCACGAAGAATCAAGCGGCAATGCTGCGCGCGCCGCGGTTGGGACCGTTTTCAGAGACCCGATCACCCCGCCTTCGAATTGGCGCGCTGAAGACCATTTCGATGCCTGGCTCGCAAAACGCGGCATTGTCGGATTGTCAGGGGTCGACACACGCGCTCTGACACGCCTGATTCGCGAAAAAGGCATGCAGAAATGCGCCATTCAATATGCTCCAGATGGTGACATCGACACGGCAGCTCTGATTAAGGCCGCACAAGCCTGGGCAGGTCTCGAATCAGCAGACCTCGCCGCAAACGTCGATGTTGATGCCGCCACAGACCATTCTGAACGACTTTGGGATCTCGGAACCGGCTTCTCAAATCTCGATGATTCCGAAAAGCATGTGGTCGTCGTCGATTTCGGGGTAAAGAAGAACATCTTGCGCAATCTGGCCGAAGTCGGCGCGCGCGCCACCGTAGTAAGCGGCGATGTCTCCTTCGACAGCATCAAAGCGTTGAATCCGGATGGCATCGTCCTGGCGAACGGTCCGGGCGATCCGGCCGCCACGTTTGAGCGCTCTGGCGCCCTCCTAACCGCTTTGGTTGATAGCGAATGGCCGATCCTCGGCATTTGCCTCGGTCATCAGCTCTTGGCGCTCACTTTGGGCGCGAAAACCATGAAAATGGATCAAGGCCACCACGGCGCGAACCATCCGGTGCAGGATCTCGAAACTGGCAAAGTTGAAATCGTATCGATGAATCACGGCTTTACCGTTGATACAGCGACGCTCCCTAAAGGGGTCGAAGAGAGCCATAAGTCGCTCTTTGACGGCACCAATTGCGGCCTCAAGGTTGCGGGTAAGCCGATTATTTCGGTTCAGCACCACCCGGAAGCAAGCCCAGGACCGCAAGATAGTTTCTATATCTTCCAGCGTTTCATGGAATTGATGCAGGCCTAGCGGAGCGACTTCACCAACGTCTCGAACGCGTCATACACGCCGTCAGCGGTAATCCCCTCGACCTCCCGCGCGAGCGCGAACCCCGCGCCGTTCAAGGCGTTTTGCAGCATGATGGCCAATGCATCGACGCGCTGAGGTTCAACGATTCCCTTCTTTGCGAGATACCGCACTCCGGCCCTCACATTATCAATCCCAAGATCGTGGTCTTGCTCGTACCATCCCTGCAAACCGAGGACAGAAGGTCCATCGACGAGGACAATGGTTTGATAGTCACGGCGCGCAGCATGTTCGAGATAGACCCGGCAACCGGCC
>JALUWJ010000053.1 GCA_027019605.1 Henriciella sp.
TGCCATCCATTTGGATGTCTGCGCCATAGACCTGAGCCCCGACAAGCTTGTCTGCAGTATCGAGACGCTTCTTGGCTTGGCCGATAATTTTCCACTCGCTCGGGTCTTTGACTTTCACCTCTAGCGGCGGCGCGAGTTGCGCCGCAGCGCTCGCAACTTTGCCATAGGTAGTCGTCTGACCAGAAGGACCGTGAGTAATGACACTGTCGGCGGACGTACATTCGCTCGCCGGCACGCCCCATTCATTCGCTGCAGCTTCAATGAGCATCGCTTTCGCAGCCGCTGCGCCTTCGCGGACATAATCCTGCGAGCCGCGAATGCCCTGGCTGCCGCCGGTTCCAAAGTCGCGCCAGACACGCTCGCGTGCGAGGTTTTCGCCCGGCGTTGGATATTCCGCCGTGACTTTGTCCCAATCGGCATCTAGCTCATCCGCAACGAGTTGCGAGAGACCCGTAAGCGTGCCTTGCCCCATCTCGGAGCGCGCAATGCGAACAGTGACGGTGTCATCGTGATCGATATGCACCCAAGCGTTCACTTCGGGATTTGGAGGAAGGTCGGAATAGTCTGGCGCCTCAGGCTCATTGCTCGAAGGTGAGCAGCTCGCCAAGATGCCAATCGTAAGGCCTGTCGCCCCTGTTCCGACAATAAATCCGCGACGGGAAAGCAATCCTGTATCAGCCATGATCTTTCCTCTTACGATTTTTCAACAGCGAGCTTGATGCCTTTGCGAACGCGCGCGAGCGTTCCGCATCGACAGATATTTGTAATCTCTGCATCAATGTCTTCGTCTGTTGGGTTTGGGTTATCATTCAGCATTCCGGCAACGGCCATGATCATGCCTGGCTGGCAGTAGCCACACTGAGGAATATCAAGCTCGGCCCAAGCTTTTTGAACCGGGTGACTTGCGCCCTCAGAAAGGCCTTCAATCGTCGTTATTTCTTCTTCACCTGACAGGGCACCGACAGGATAGACGCAGGATCTGACGGGGCTGCCATCGACGTGGATGGTGCAGGTGCCACATTGGGCGATGCCGCAGCCATATTTTGTTCCCGTCAAACCGACTTGTTCTCGGATCACCCAAAGCAGAGGTGTATCATCCTCTACATCTACTGTGACGGTTTCCCCATTGATCTTTAGTGTCGCCATTGCGTGCAACCTCCAGCACTTGGCGCGGTTGTCCCCGATAGAACAAACCTTCGCGCATTAACCTAAATAATGATCGAAACGTTTAGCGAGTAAAGGCAAAATCCGGTGAGCTACCGGATTATCTTTGCGGTTGCGCATCATTCGCAAAATGGCGCAGGGATTACAGGATCGGCCCGATTACCAGCGCCTCGGTGATAGCACCTTTTTGCAAGGCAGGGGCGTGTGGTTCCCGCCGCAGCAAGACATTGCACGTCAGGAACGGGCGCAGCAAAGAGCTGTCCTGGCTGATCGACGGGTCGATCTCAAATCCGCCCTCCGAAGCAACCTCCAAACGTGCGCGCATGAAGTGTTCTCTTGGGCCATTCGCCGAGACATCGGTTGCGAGTCGCCCACGCACCAATGCCCGCGTCCAGTCACGCCCCATGAGCTGGGAGAGAAAGAGATGCGCACAAACCATCGCAGAAGCGGGATTGCCCGGAAGTCCGAGAACGAGCGCATGCTCCGATTTAGAGAACCAAGTTGGCTTGCCCGGACGCACCGCAATCTTTTCAAAAATGGGCGTGAAGCCGCGATTGCGGAACGCCGTACGCATATGATCATGATCGCCTACGGAAGCACCGCCTATCGGGACGAAGACATCAATATCATCCGCCGCTCTAATGTTGGCCTCGATGGCATCCAACCTATCTTCAGCGATCCCGAGATCCACCGCTTCGCCGCCCCATTCTTCAATCAAGGCTTTAAGGCCAAACGGGTTTGAATTGATGATCTCGCCCGGTTTAAGATCCGATCCAGGCGGGCGCAGCTCATCTCCATTGGCGATCAGGCCAACTCGAAGCCGTTTCTCGACCGCCACTTTCGGATTGTTACTGGCAGCAGCAATCGACAAGTGCTCAGCGCCCAGTCGCGTGCCTGCCTCGATCAGCACATCGCCTTTGGAGAAATCCAACCCCGCAGCCCGGACATGCGCCGGTGCCTTATAGGCTTTCAGACTTGTGATCGCATCGCCGTCTCGCGTGACATTTTCCTGAATGATGACCGTGTCTGCGCCGTCTGGAATAACGGATCCGGTAAACAGCCTGACAGCTTCTCCGCTCCCAACGGTGCCATCAAATGGACTTCCGGCAGGCGCTTCGCCAATAACCTTGAGCTCCGCGTTCTCTTCGCGCACATCGTCTAATCGCACCGCATATCCATCCATCGCGGACATCGCGGCGGGTGGATGCGTTCGCAGCGCCATGACTGACTCAATGAGTCGGCGCCCATACGCGTGTTCAATCGGGACAGTTTCTGCCTCAGCAAGCGGTCTATTGGCTTGAATGAGCGCAAGCGCGTCTGACACGCTAATCAGCCCGCTCATCCGTCAGCCTTTCGATAATGACCAGACTTGCCGCCAGATTTTTCGAGCAGCTCAATGCCGTGTATGACCATCGTCTTATCAACCGCTTTCAGCATATCATAAATCGTCAGGCAGGCAGTGCTGACACAGGTTAGCGCCTCCATCTCAACACCCGTTTTTCCGGTTGTTTTCACCCGCGCGATCACTTCAAACATGTGCTGCTCTGGATGAGCGATGACATCCACTTTCGCGCCCGTAATCGGCAAAGGATGGCAAAGCGGGATGAGATCTGCGGTTCGCTTGGCGCTCATAATACCCGCAAGCTCTGCAATCGCGATCGGGTCGCCTTTTTTCGTGTCGCGACTTTCTGCGACAGCAAAGGCTTCTGGGGAGACTGTGATGTAGCCATGGGCGATGGCGACACGGTCTGTGTCGTCCTTATCGCTGACATCGACCATGCGCGCCCTACCATCAGGTCCAATATGCGTAAGGTCGCTCAATTAGGTCTCCATGAGGCGCGGCATGATCTCAACCAGATTGCACGGTTTATGGCGGCTATCCAGTTGATAGGAAATGACTTTATCCCAACCATCCTTCACCGCCCCATTCGAACCTGGAAGGCAAAAGATAAAGGTTCCCTTGGCAAGCCCCGCGATCGCCCGCGATTGAAGTGTCGAAAGGCCAACACTCTGGAAACTGACCTGGTGGAAAATCACTGAGAAGCCCTCAATGGTTTTCTCAAACAATGGCGCGACGGCTTCCGGCGTGACATCACGGCCCGTCAGGCCCGTACCGCCGCTCGAAACGACAACATCCACAGTCGGATCATCAATCCAGGCCTGAACGGTCTGCTCAATCAATGCGGGATCATCCGTGACAATCTTACGATCCGCCAATTCATGTCCCGCCGATTGCACACGTTCCGCCAGCAGGGCGCCTGATGTATCGGTTTCCAATGTCCGCGTATCGCTCACCACCAATACGGCGATGCGAACCGGGATAAAGGTCAAGCTTTCATCAATTCCTGCCATCTCTAATCTACCTTCTCTTCCTGCCAGCGGGCAGCATCTTGATAATCATCTTGGCGAGGCTCAATCCAAGCCTCACCTTGGTCGGTTGTTTCTTTTTT
>JALUWJ010000054.1 GCA_027019605.1 Henriciella sp.
TCGTAAATTCGATCTTTTTCGTTCAGCATAAATCGACACGATTTCGGTACACCACTTGCATGCGTTGAACCGCAGAAGCTAGTGGGATGGCAGTACTTTGAAGTACGTTTTGTATCGACCGGAGGAGATGTCCGCGGAGCAATGGCAGATTTATGCCGCGCTGCGTGATGCCCGTTCGATCTATGATGATCCGTTTTTCGATCCTGATTTCGCCCGTCTTGTAGGGGAAGTTCGGTCGGATACGAGAATTGGCTTTGCTAGCGACAATGATGGTGTTTTCGCCGTTTGGCCGCTGCACATACGTCCTGGGAACTGGGCACGTCCGATTGGCTCTCCGTTCTCCGACTGGAATGGACCCATTCTGTCGCAAGACACAGAACTCTCGCCGCAGGAAATTCTGGCCGGGTTCGATATTTCAGGGATGACCACCCAGGGCTTCATGCCCGTAGACTTTAACGCAACGCCAGACCTCGAACGCGTCGGCGCGAGCCTGACCGATCTTACAGCTGGGTGGGACGCTTTTTTCTCTGACCAGCAATTGCGCTGGCCCCGACATTTCAAGAAAATGCGTCGCGTGACGCGAAACGTGGCACGCGATTTTAGCGAGCGAACGTTCACCTGGGATGATCGCAGTGATGCCAGCTTTAATCGCTTGATTGACCTGAAGCAGCGTCAATTCTTGCGAACCGGATATCACGACGTTCTCAAAGCGCCGTGGACGCGGGCCTTGTTCGACCGGTTGCGCAGTTTTGAAGGACCGCGCCTGCGCACCCGTCTGAGCACGTTGTCTTATGACGGGCAGTTCGCAGCGGGTGAGTTCAACCTTCAATCAGATACGGTTTTGCACGGCTGGATCACCGCGTTTGAGCAGCGTTTCGGCAATTACTCACCAGGGCACATGCTGTTGCAGGAGATCCTGGCAGCCATGTGTGAGGCGGATCTTCGCTTCTATGATGCTGGCCCCGGGCTTGATCACTATAAACGGCACTATGCGAACATGCAGGTGCCGGTGGATGCAGGCGTGCTCAGCGGCAATGTTGAGCATTTAACCCCTGCGAGGGTCGCCGGTCGCGCGTGGCGCTTCGGCGAACAAGTCATGCCGGGTAAAGCAGCCACGATCATGGCGCGGGCGCGCAGACGCATGGACCAGATTGCATCTGTGGAGACCAGCTTGGCTGGGCGCGCGAGTGGTATTTTAAACGCGTTGCAACACCGCCCCGTTTAAATCTCTATACGGACCTTATTGTCTTGCGGCGAATCCCGTTCCTGTCTAATCGGCGTTGTTAAGTTGAGAAGGACGGGGGTCACCATCTCCGACATGAGTCGCACAGAAACTTCTTCGAAGACACGTGGCCCGATTATCGTTTCGCGGCACGGACGACCTGCGCTTGATCGAAACGTCGGACCGAAACTGTCTTGGCAAGAATATCGCGACTGGTGGGGCCAATACGAGACTGGAAGCTTGGCGGAAGACCAGGCGCCTCCGGAAAAGCTCACCTCAGAAGTCAAAGACGTTGATCTTGTGATGAGCTCAGGGCGCCAACGCGCAATCGAAACGGCGACATGGGCCACGGATGGCCGCACGCCTGAGCCTCATCCAATCTTCAATGAAGCGCCGTTGCCACCGCCGCGATTTAAAACCCGCAAATACTTGCCAAAGACCTGGAACGTTCTCTCGCGGGCCTATTGGCTGTGCGGCCACACGATCAATGATGAAGGCGTGCGTGAGGCGAGAGCCCGCGCAAAAGACGCCGCGAAGGTTCTGCACGACGCAGCGGATGGAAAGTCCGTCTATTTGGCCGCGCATGGCTGGTTCAATCGTATGTTGCGAGGGCCATTAAGGCGGCTTGGTTGGGTTTGCGTCTATGATGGCGGCGACAAATACTGGAGCTACCGCGTGTATGAATATCGTGGAAAACGCTGAAATCGCCATTGAGGCGAGTGAGTTACACCTCTAGGGTGCACCAAAATCAGCGATAAACCGGATAATTCGACATGGCAGCTAAGGCGACACCCGTCACAGAGATGAGCTTCGAAGAAGCGCTCGCAGAGCTCGAAACGATCGTTCGCCAGCTTGAGCAGGGCGACGTTGAACTGGAAAAGTCGATTGCCATCTATGAACGCGGCGCAGAGCTCAAAAAGCACTGCGAAGCGCGGCTGAAGTCTGCGGAATTGAAAGTCGAACAGATTGTACAAGGATCGGACGGGACGCCGAAAACCGAACCTGCGAGCTTCGATTAATGGCCGATGATGGCGATCCGAACTTTAACCGTCGGCTCACAGAAATCGCCGATCGGATAACGGTCGCTTTGGATCAATTGATCCCGCCAGCTCAAGGTCCCGAAGCTGATCTGATGCGCGCCATGCGCCATTCAGCCTTGGCAAATGGCAAACGCATGCGGCCTTTCTACGTTATTGAGACCGGCGCGATGTTTGATGCGCCTGAAAAGAGTTTGCTGCGCGCGGCCGCGGCGCTGGAATGTGTTCACTGCTATTCCCTGATCCATGATGATTTGCCGTGTATGGACGATGATGATTTCCGGCGCGGCCAACCGACCGTGCACAAAGCGTTCAATGAGGCGACAGCGGTTTTGGCGGGTGATGCCTTACTGACATTGGCGTTCAAGATCCTGGCGAGCCGGGAAACGCATCAAGACCCGCATATTCGCCTGAAACTCCTGGAACGCCTGGCCGATTGCTCCGGCGCGCTTGGCATGGTTGGCGGGCAAATGATCGATATGCTCGAAGATGAGAGCCCTCGAGATTTGAACACGATCACCCGGATGCAGCGCCTCAAGACGGGAGCATTGATTTCGTATTCGGTTGAGGCGGGGGGAATCATTGGCGGGGCCAGTGAGGCCGAGCGCCAGGCCTTGCATGGCTTCGCGCATGACCTTGGGCTGGCCTATCAGATTTCCGATGACTTGCTCGACGCGACCGGAGATGAAGCCGATGTCGGTAAGCCGCTGCGGACCGACGCTGAGGCTGGAAAGGCGAATTTTGTTACGCTTCTAGGCGTAGAACAAGCGCAGGAACGGGTGCGGCTCCTCGCCGCGCAAGCCAAGGAACATCTCGCAATTTTCCGCAATCGCGCCAATATCCTGCTGCAATCGGTCGATTTTGTTTTAGACAGAACGCACTAAAGTTACCGATTGTTGAGCTTCGGCTCGAGGAGGAAGCTGGATGACAGACCTGAAAAACACGCGTCTGCTGGACGAGATCCATACGCCTGACGATTTGAACGACAAATCGCGCGAGGAACTCAAGCAAATTGCTGACGAAGTTCGTCAGGAAGTCATTGACGCTGTTTCGGTCACCGGCGGGCATCTGGGCGCAGGGCTCGGAGTGGTTGAACTCACTGTCGCTTTGCATGCTGTTTTTGACGCGCCGGCTGACAAGCTGATCTGGGATGTTGGGCACCAATGTTATCCGCATAAAATCCTGACGGGGCGCCGCGACCGCATTCGCACTTTGCGTCAGGGCGGTGGGCTGTCTGGATTCACCAAGCGTGCTGAAAGCGAATATGACCCATTCGGCGCGGCGCACGCGTCAACGTCGATCTCTGCGGCGCATGGCTTTGCAACCTCTCGAGATCTGCAG
>JALUWJ010000055.1 GCA_027019605.1 Henriciella sp.
CGCATCAATTGCATGCAGCATTTTCTGAGCTCGCTGGATTATCCAAACAAGGACAAGCATGTCGTCCGCCCGCCGGATCCATTGATTGTCGGGGTAAGCCAGCATGTCATCGGAAATAGCGATCATGTTCTCGGCCGGTCGCTACACCCGGAGCATGTTTGAGGGGACGGGCGTAAGTAGCCGATACTGCTCAACACATTGAGTGTCAGCTCGCCTGCGAACGAGGCGCCCACTTCGTGCACACGCCACTGCATGCCTTCCAAGAGGTGGCATCGACCCTCTCCGGCCGCATTTTATCTCGCTGTCACCTCCCATTCTGCGGGGAGAACGACATGTGCCGTAAATAAAACCGACAAATGTCTGAAAGCCCGGGTGATTTGATTTGCGACTCGGGCGAGCTATCCGGATAAGTAGTCATTAGGTTTTAGTGGGAGGAGGGTAGAATGAGCTCTT
Organism: Henriciella sp.; assembly: GCA_027019605.1. Taxonomy (GTDB): domain Bacteria; phylum Pseudomonadota; class Alphaproteobacteria; order Caulobacterales; family Hyphomonadaceae; genus Henriciella. The sequence goes on from JALUWJ010000055.1 coordinate 454, forward strand.
TGAAAGGCGTGCCGCTGCTGCGCGATCCGACCCGTACAAAATCGACGGCATTTGCGCGTGATGAGCGACAAGCGCTCAATCTGAGGGGGTTGTTACCGCACCGCATAACCGACCTTGAGAGCCAAAAGCGCCGGGTTCTTGCCAATCTGCGGCGTAAAGAAAACGACATCGAAAGATACATTTTCTTGATCGCGCTTCAGGACCGCAACGAGACTTTGTTCTATCGCACGCTCATCGATCATATCGAAGAGATTATGCCGCTCATATATACTCCAACTGTGGGGCAGGCATGCCGCGAGTTTGCAGCCATCTTTCGCCGACCACGCGGCTTCTATATTACGCCGGACGATCGCGGGTGCATACGCGAAATCCTCGATAACTGGCCGCGTGATGATGTGCGTGTCATAGTTGTCACCGACGGTGAACGCATTCTTGGCCTGGGAGATCTCGGCGCGAATGGAATGGGGATTTCGATCGGTAAGCTCTCGCTGTATATCGCTTGTGCCGGAATTCATCCCAATCAGTGTCTTCCTGTGATGCTTGATGTCGGCACGAACAACCATGATCTTCGAAACGATCCGGTCTATTTGGGATACCCAGACCCACGCCTGAAGGGAGAGGCGTATCAGGAACTCGTCGATGAGTTTATGGAAGCGGCGCGAAATAAATATCCTGACGCATTGATTCAATTCGAAGATTTTCTGACCCCGAATGCTTACGGCTTGCTCAATCGGTATCGCGATCAGCACCTCTGCTTCAATGATGATATTCAGGGCACAGCTGCGGTGACTTTGTCAGGCGTAATCGCTGCAACCCGTGCGACAGGCAAAGCGCTTCGCGATCTGAAAATCATGTTTCTGGGGGCGGGGTCAGCAGCGACGGGTATTGGTGATTTGATGGCGACCGCATTGGAGGCGGAAGGGCTATCACCTCAAGCCGCGCGCGAGAGGCTGTGGTTCGTTGACCTGGAAGGGCTGGTGGTGAAATCGCGCCAAGATCTTGCGCCTCACAATATGCCTTATGCGCATGATCATGACCCAGCAGGCTTCCTCGAAGCCCTGGATGCAATCAAACCAGATGTGCTGATTGGAGCGACGGGAGCACCTGGTACGTTTCATCAATCGGTCATCGAGAAGATGTCTCAGTTCAATGAGCGCCCGGTTATTTTTGCACTGTCGAACCCGACATCACGTGCTGAATGCACAGCCGAGGAGGCCTACCGTTGGTCCGATGAGCGCGCTATCTTTTCCTCTGGAAGCCCGTTCAAGCCAGTTGTCTTCGCTGATGGGACGGTTCGTCGTCCTGGCCAGGGCAATAATGCCTATGTGTTTCCGGGGATTGGTCTTGGCGCCCTCGCGGCGAAAGCAAAGTCTCTTCCGGATGAGTTGTTTCTAACCGCAGCTCATGCGCTTGCGGCGTTCGTCACCGAACAAGATCTCGCCGCAGGGGCGCTGTATCCGAAGCTGAGCGATATTCGGTCAGTGTCTCACGCGATCGCACTCGCGGTTGCCGAAAGGGCATTCGAGCTCGGCCTCAACGGGCATGAGAAGCCGGATAACCTCTCGAAGTATATCACAAACATGATGTACGACCCGTGTTACGAATAGGCGCGGGAGAACCAAGCCTGAGCTTTTAAAGATCCACGACCCACCGGTTCGGTCTTATGCACGCTCTCACGAGCAGGTCAGATCACTCGGCTGCTCATAGGGCGTCTTCCATTCGATCAGTTCGAGATTGTCGATCTCGATTTCAGCCGATGTCTCCTCAGATTCAATGTCCAGGAGGATACGGATCGATCGCGCCCGTACGCGAGGGCTGTCAAAATCTATATCGAGTTTGGACACCTGACCCGGTTCGACTTGATGTGTGCCCAAGAGCACTTTCTTCCCGCCTTCCAAGGCCTCGAACAACGTCTGACCATCTGCTCTGATCTGCAGGTACGCCGTGATTGTGACCGGCGCGGAAGCTTCCAACTCGGCTCTGATGGACATTGGAGCGCCTCTCGTGAAAACGCGCGCGAACTTTCGCATGCCAGTGGTGATTGAACTGTTCGGAGCAAGACTGACGCTTAGAGCCTTTTCCCAAGGCTTTTCAGAATCAGCCTTCAACGTCATGCGCGGATCAAGATCCAGCCATGAGCGATCGGGCGCATCAAACAGATCATAGCTGTCGAAATCGCCTCGTGCCAAAAGGTCTTTTCCTTGCCGCACCGCATCAGCCCGGCAATCCAATGCGGGCGTTACGAGCGGTTTCTCGAAGGCCTGCGCCCCTTCGGAATGGAGGACGAGATGTCCGCCTGATAGGCGCAGGTTTGTGTTGCGTTTCTGCGATAGCTCGAAAAGGCGTTGATTGATTTGATCACGCATCGGACCAACCGCAGGGGTGGGGTGATATCCTTTGATGTAAAGCGGGACGGTTTCAGCGTGGAAAAACTCATCGCCATCCATCCAGACATACAGCAACGCCGCAGACTGCGCCGAGTAAAAGTATTGATCAAACAGAAAGTTCCCGAGCGACCAGGCCATCAGTTTGTCTTTGTACAATTCCAGGCCTTGAACGACATGTGGATGGTGGCCAATGACCAAGGCCGCGCCTTCATCGATTGCGCGCTTCAGCTTGGTCTCCATGGAGAGCGTCGGTTCCTCCACATATTCAAGACCGCCATGGAATTGTAGAACGGGAATCCCGCCCTCTGACACGCTTTGCTGTGTGGTCGAAAGAATATTTTCTTGGGTTCCAAGCGCCGCACCACCTTTGTCTGCTTCCGCAGACTGGGTTGGCGGGCCAGCGGCCCAACCGACATAGCTCAGGAAATCATATTGGCTTTCGCTGAGCTGTTCCCGGTGCGCTTTCAACGCTTCTGGCTCGACCTTTCCTGCGCCCGAATAGTCCAGCGAACTGGCGCGCAGATAATCCATCGTCGCGTCTAATCCGGGTTCCAAGAAATCATAGGTGTGATTGTTGCCAAGCGCGACATAGTCGACGCCGGCCCATTCAATGGCTTCCAGCGTTTCCGGCTGGGAGTAGAACGTTACCGATTTCGGTGCTGCGCCACTTGGTGGATCTTCGAAAATCTGCGTCTCAAGATTGATCGAGGCATAGTCGGCCAGATCCAGATACGGCTTCACTTCAGTC